>JAYSUK010000364.1:0-8009 GCA_043719085.1 Burkholderiales bacterium
GCTGCCGCCGTTTCTGGCAACGCGCGCGCGTTCGGTTTCTTCAATCGGGCGCTTTAGCGATAATTCGCCTCGGACACCCGGCCTGGGTTGTGTGTCCCCCAGCGGCGGTTTTGATGCGGTGGTTGGCTATCAATTCACCCCCCACATCGGGCCGCTTAGCTGGGTCTCTACACAATGTTCGCTGCATGGCTTATTCCCCCACCTTCACCACAGGGATGTTGGCGATGGCTTGGCCGCGCAGCGGAACGTCTACCCCGAGCCCTCGCTCCAGTGCTGCCCCCCAGGGCAGTGGAACGCTTTCAAGCACGAGGGTTATGCGGTGCTGGCCCGTGGGCACCAGCGGAAATTCAAAACGACCATCGCGGTCGGTGGTGACGCGGTAGCGCCCGTCCAGCACCACCTCTACATTTGGCACGCCACGCTCGTCGGCCTGCTGCGCGCCATCGCGATTGGCGTCGAAATAGACGATGCCGGTCACGGCCCCGCTGCCGGCGCTGCCCGCCGTGCGCAGGCCGAGCGTGGAGTACGGCTGGCCCGTGCTCGCCTCCCAGCGCACGTACACAAACACGCTTTTGCTGTTGCTGCGAGTGGTGCTCACAATGGGGCCGGTAGTGTCCACCCGTGCTTCGTTGATACTGGCTTGCAGACCTACGCGCCAACCGTTGTTGAATATTTTTTCGCTGGTGAGCCCACCCGACAAGCCACGGCTGGTGGCAAGGTTGCCGGTGCGCGAGGTATAGCGCAGGTTGCCGCCTAAGCTCCAGTCGGCATCCCACCAATATTTCCACTGTACGCCTGCGGTGGGGTAGCTTTGCACTTGGCCACCGCTGGTATCGCGGGCATAGCCGAGTGTGGTGACCAATTCCGGGCGCATCGTCTCAAACTTGCCGGTGACCCAGTCGTGCTCCCATTGCAGCTCTTGCCCGCTGGCGGCCACATCGTTGGCAACCAGTGTCTGGTTGTGGCGCACGGTGGCGGTAAAGCGGCTGCGGCCCCAGTCAACAAATCGGGTTTGATAGAACAGGCTGGCGTTGTAGCTGCGCGTGCCATCCCCGGTCACCGGATACACGGCGCCGTTCAAATATTTGACGTCGCTTGCGTTGGCGGAGCCGCCGATGCTGCTGTCGCGATCAATCCGATATTGAGCGTTGCCATTGATGCCAAAGCGCCGTTGCGCCAGGCGGTCTGCTTTGTTGCCGGGATTAGTGTCTTCATAATCCACGCCCATGCCCCAGAACAAGCGCCCAGCGTGACGATCCACCCGCCAATACGCACCACGGTTGTCGCTGGCGAGTGTGGTGTCGCCAAACATGAGGCCGGGCTGCGCCCAGTACGCACCGAATTCATGTCGGTAACCACCGACGCGCATGCCCGCTTCGGTAAATACGCCAAAGCCGTTTTTGTCCGCTCCCGCTGAGCGATTGGAGGCAACCACCGTCATTCGCGCTTTGCTCGAACCGGGATCGACCAAGTCGGTGCCGTAACCGATAGCTACAGCACCTGAAGTCGCCGCGAATTTGCCGGACAGGCCGCGCGCTGAATAGTCTTGCAGGCCGTCCGCGTGGGTGAGCTGTGCGCCAAAAAATGCATTCGTGCCGAAGCGCTGCGTTGCGCCCAGCCAAGCGAGGGCACCGCTGGTGCGCTCAAAACCTGGGTACGGCCCACCTGCGAGCACACCGCGCTCGCCAATACCGGCGCGCACGTCGATCTGCCGCGAAAAAAGATGGGTGCTGACGCCACGCACGGTGCCGCTGCCGAGCGAGAGGCGATAGGCACGACCGAAGGCATCAGTCACTTGCACCAGTTGGTCGCCCAGGGTGGTGTCGGCAAATAACTGAGTGGTGATTGGAAAGCCTAAATTACGCAGCGTGACACGGGCGCTGGTTTTGTCAGCCGCGGCTGAGAGCAATCCGATGCTCGCGGTGGCGTCGCCCTGTCGGGTGCGCACGTCGACTTGCGCCACATATTCGCCATGGTTTAAGGTTTCATGCCGATACTCGGTACGCACGCCGAACTCAGTGGCGGACGCGCTGCCGGTGCCGTTGGCAAACCCAGCTCGCGTTTCCACCAGATAGCTGCGGAAACCGGTTGCGTTTTGGGGTGCCTCCTCGGTGCTGTCGTTCCTCTGTGCAGGTAAGGTGCTGGCATCCATCACCTTATCTTCATAGGCTTTAGGCTTGCCCTGCATCTGTTTTCTCAAGCGCTCTTCTTCAGCTTGAACCCGGTCGAGCGTGGTGACTTGCGCGATTACGGTTTCGCCGATGTCAGCGACACCGGTCGCGTCAGATATTGGCATGGCGGGCACGCCTCTGCTGATTGGGTTCGGGCCAGGCGTGGGTGGCGCCAGCGCAGCAACCTGCCGCTCTTCGTTTGGGGGACGCGGCGCGGACGGGGTAGCCGCGCTGAGCGTGGCGCTCTGGGCGGCAGGGCGGACGACAACAGGCGCTGTGGCGGTCTGCTCGGACGCGCTCGAGCCCATAGCCGTCTCGCCCCGCAGGCGGGTGCCTACGTGATCTAACGACAGCGGCGTGGTGAGCGCGGTCAAGATCCACGGCGCGAGACGCAGGCGGGTGCCCTTTGGCACGCTCGTAATGCTTTTGCGCTGACCCGTGGTGAGCGCGCCTGCGTTCATTGCGATCAAATCTGCCAATGCGTTTTCAGCCGCACCCGCGCTATCCGGAAACAACGTGGCGGCAACTTCTGCGAGCGTTGCCGCAAGCTGCGTGGTGTGGATAGCGGCCCCCGGCGCAGATGCAAGGCTGCCGCCCTGGTGCGTGCCGCTGAGCAATGAAGCGGGAACCCACAACTGAAATCCTGGCGCCACACGCTCCACACGCCCGCCAGGGAAACGCGCCTGATTAAGCGCCAAAATTGCGGCGAATGCGCCTTGGTAAGCTGAACGGCTGGTCGGGGCTAAACGCTCGACGATCTGGCTGACTGTTTCGCCTGCGGCAACGACTACAAAATCGTGTGGTTGTTGAGCCTGGACCGCTGGCGCTGCGCTCAGCGTTAAAAACATCACCAGACACGCAATGGGTGATGGCCACTTACGGTTCGGATATTTCACTGCCGTGCCGCGGGTGGACGCGTCGGCAAATGCGGCCGAGCTGCGCGGCAATTCGGACCCGCATCGGTGCTCGAACTCAACCCAACTACCAGCGCGACGAAGTGCCATCTGATGCCCCATGTATTTCTTGACCGACGGGTCAATTGCGTTTCAGTGGGGTCAATGTACCGACTTAAATCGCCACTGTCCCCACCTATTCAGGTAGGATTTGTGCTTTTAAATCAATGAGTTAATGCCATCGTCATGCGGTCTTTCGCTCAGCCGTACTTCGATCAACACGGTGCGTACGACTATCGCAATGCCGGATTAATTGCGCGTCTGGAGTGTCGCAGTGCGCTCACGATGTGACGCTGCGGCGCTTTGAGCTGGCGTGTGTTCGCCACGTTAGCGCGATGGTATTGGGACGGTATGACAACGCGTAAAAGCGCCCGCGCATTCGGATGGTCAGGGCTTACCGAGTTAGTTGCTCAATGCGTTTTCGGAAGGGCTACGGAAAACGGCAGCCACTGAAGAGTGACGCCCACTTCGCGCAGTTCGTGTTGATTTGGCGTCAGCGCAGCCGCGGATGCCTTTGTGTGGTTTCTCACCGTAGTGCATGGCGCAAGCTTCGTCGGCGGGGCTTGTGTCGGACGCGGCATTTGTCGGCGGGACGGCTACGTCGGCAGGCGCTGAAGCGCTGGTGGCTTCGCACCGATATTGATGCGCGGAGGCGTGCTCTTTTGCCGTCGCTGTCCTCGCCGACAAGTTGGGAGTAAGGTCACAACCGTATGCATCGCGGCTGGACTAACCTGCGCGGCAAGGATGACGGTTATCCCCCGCTGACAATTGACAACTGGAAAGCGCTAAATGGCTTCCAGCAGGCGTTGCGACGGGTGTATTTCACGCTGCCAGGCATCGGTCTCTTCTATTTTCTCGACGTATGGTGCAAGCACATCATCCGCCGGGATCGTGACAAATTGGCACAGTTGCGTTCGCGCAAAGCACACCGCTTCGAGCTCACCGCACTCGTTGCGTTCGTGGGCGCTCCGTTCCTGCCGATCTGGCGATTCGGCGCATGGAAATGGGGTGGCGCGGGAGCACGAATCGGCGAAATGGCGCTCGGCATCGGTTGGCCGATTTACGTGTGGAACTGGATCACGGCGTTTGTCACTATTCAGCATCACACACATCCGCGCGTGCGCTGGTTTGATCGCGAAAGTGAATGGAATTTTTTTCAGTCGCAAGTCGGTGGCACGGTACACATGCAATTTCCCCGCATCGTCGAACTCGGGTTTGCCAACATTTTTGAGCACACTGCGCATCATGTCGACAAGCGCACACCGCTCTACAACCTGCCCTTGGTTCAGCGTCATCTGGAAAAGAATTACGGCGACACGCTCGTCGTGCAGCAGGCGTCGCTTGCGCACCTGCGGGACATCCTCAAACGCTGCCGCCTCTATGACTACCGCGCACATCGTTGGATGGATTTTGACGGGAACTACACGTGCTGAGAGCGGACAAAATACGGCCTGCCGCACAGTACCCGCTCACTGTGCCAAACCCTGTACTTCGTGTTTCGCCTGCGTCATCCATCACGCAACTGATCGTGTCCCTCATTTTTGAAATTGTCGCGGATATCGTTGCTAATGCGCTGAATCGCCTCTTCCCGTTCAATAGGAGGATCGTTAGTGTGTTTTTGAAAATGATGTGCTGGGTCCAGGCGACCTGCAGAGCAGGAATGGGTTTTGCCGAAACAAGCCAAAAAGTAGTGCTCGGATATTTTCGCCATAAACCCTATGCAAATGAACGATCTATCCGCAAGCTTCCATGGAACTGTGGTTGCCGGAGTGACGTGGGCCGGCCGGGAACCGATCTGCATGAATCCCACCTGAATAGGTAGGGTGCAGCGCGGCATTTTTGATCTACCGTATCTCCCGTAAGCAAAAGAATTGGATCGAGAAATTCATGGACGAAACGTTTCAGGATAGCGTCGTTTCTTCATCGCCAAACACAGCGCGCGACGGTGGCGCATGGCTCGATCCAATCACAATACCTGCTGACGGGCCCGACCCGCTCGCGGGCAACACGCGGGATTTTTTATCGACTGCTGCGCGAAATCCCACAGAACATGCCGAAGCGTTCTGGCAATGGATCCAGGCACACATCGAACACACCGGTTGCGCTCCCGGCAAGGCGCATCCGATGGCCCCCAAACCAACCACTACGCTTCGTGATCGAAGCGGCCGGACGCTGTCAGGTATTAATTTTTCGGCGCTGGACTATTTTTCGCTTGCTTCGCATGATCCGACCGAACGACCCTATCCTGATTGATGTGCGGGCACATCACTGCCTGCAGGAAGGCCCGTTCTCGATGGACTCACGGAAAAAACTCTCCGCGCCAAATCGCATAAGCCGACAGTTTCACCACGAACGGGAAGCTGAGCTGCACCAAAAAACACGCCCTCAAACCCGCTGCAAAACCCCGCCCTCGCCCCTCCGCAACGCGATCAAGAGCAACAATCCCGCCGCAAGCATCCACGCCGCGACTGGCAGCCACGGCTGAACTGCGGCGAAGGTTGGGTCTTTGTTGACTGCTGTCCAGACGATCATCATGCGGGCGAAGGTGGCGATGGCTAGCAGCGAAAACAGCGCGCCGGTGATGCTTCCCTGACTGCTATTTTTTCCGTCGCCGTTACCTTGCCCTAATGCCAGCGCCGCGGTGACGGCACTCATCATCACGCAGCCCCATGCACCTCCAGCCACGAACTGGGCGGCGCTGAGCGTGGTCAAACTTCCCGCATTCACTGCGGCGAATGCAGCGAACGCGCCGACCACGCCGCCTGCGGCCATGATCCATAGCCCGCCGTAACGCTTGGTCAGCATCGTGCCCGGCAACATGAGCAGGCTGAAGCCAATCCAGAAAACGGGCATGAGTTGTTCAAGCTCAGGCGGCTTGGCAAATTTGAGAAACAGCGGTGCGGTGTTCAGCGAAAAATGAATCTGGAAGCCGAGGCCGAGCAAAGTGATGGCAACTAAAAACAGGGTAAGCGAAGAGTGACTTTTCACATTGCCCGCCGTGGGTGGCAGTGGCGTGGCCTCAGCTGACAGCGGAGTGGTCGCGAGGTTCCGCTCAGCCCAACCGAGACCTAGCGTCACCATCAACAACGAAATGCTCGCCAGCGCAAACGGCAGGCGCGGATCGGTTTCACGCAACGCAACCGTCAGGAAGGGCCCCAACGCACCGGCGACGCCGAGGCCGAACATCGAGAGCGACGCAAGCCACGGCACCGCGTTACGCGACGCGTATTTGCCAAGCAGCGCAAGCGGCGGCGCACGCAGCACCGACGAGCTGGCCGACCACACAATGGTGAGAGCGAGGAACAGCGCTTCGCTGCCCGTGGGCGCAACCAGCGGCAACAACAGAAACGCCGCGCACGACACGGCGGTAGTGACGGCAACGATGCGCGAGAGTCGGCCAATCACCAGTGCCCAACGATCTGAGAGTCGCCCCATGAGCCAATCCATGAACGCGAAGATCACCTGATCAAGCATGAGGATCACGATCACCGCCTGCGGACGAATGCCGACCTGCGCTGCAAGCTTCGGCAAAAAGATTACGTACACCGTCCAGGTGAGCGTGAAGAAGAGTTGCAGCAGCGCCAGATAGACGCCGATGCTAGTCCGGCTTGGCAGGCGTGAGTTGGAGAGCTCCATGGCGGTCGATTCTTCGTTGAGCCAATTAATGCGAAAGCTTATCAGGCATGGTGGCGTTGAATTCGTCGCGCGTTAGCGTTTACGCGCCCAAAGTTGCAGGATGCGTGCGGGGTTGCTATTCATGGTTTTGGCGTCGAACTCGGCTTCATGCATGATGAAATAGTGGGCGAGCAGTTCTGCGAACCAGTCGCGACGATGATGGCGCACCACGCCACCGTCGGGTAAGCGAAAAGTGCCGTAGTTGCCCAGCACCTCTCCAAACGCGTCATAGCGGCGCAGGTTTCGCTCGTCCGTCTGCAACGGGTAATCGCTGATGATCAGCAGCCCATCAGGCTTCAGTGCTCGTGTGATTTCTGCCAGCAATTCGCGTTGCGCGTCATCCGATGGAATGCAGGTGAGCACAGCGAACAACACCACCACATCGAGGCAGGCATCCGGGTGCGGCAACACATAGCCGCTAACCACGTCAAACCTAAGAGTCGTATGCGCCGCCCGCGCCGCTTCGATCATTTCCGGTGAGTAATCAACACCCGCCACGTGGCCGAAGCCGAGCGCAGCAAGTTCGCCGCACAGCCGCCCATTGCCGCAACCGTAGTCAAGGATCAACGCGTCAGCAAGGACTTCGCGTGCGAAGCGCGCATGGTCAAGTGGATGGCCAAAAACCTTGGTGGTCGCCGCGTTGTCCCAATACGCCGCCTGATGTGCAAACTGTTCCATCAATGCTCCGAATGATGTGCGTCATCCGCAGCATTCTGTTGCGGCGGAGCCCACGAGCTACCGCCGCGTCTCGACTACCGGCGCGTGGTGCCACCGCTGCGCGGCTTGGCACTCGGTGAGCTGGTGGTTGAAAAAGTGCGCGGCAGGCTGCTGGGGGTGCGCTGCTGGCCGCCCGCGCTGCCGTGGTCGACGCGGCTCGTGCCACCGCTGTTACCTGCGCCAGCTCCTGCGCTCCCGGTGTGGGCGCGGCCTTGACCGCCGCTGCTGCCTCTGCCCTGCCCGCCTCCGCCTGAGCCGCCACGAGGTGCGCCTTGCGGCTTACTGGCGGGTCGCGCTGCCGTGCGTCTCGGGGCGGGGCGGCCACCGCGAGCATTCCACTCGGCGTCGCGAGCATCGGCGGTTGTTGACACCGGATCGGCGATCAACGCCGGATTGAAGCCTTCGATCTTGATACGCGGAATGACTTGTTTGCTGAAGCGCTCGATGTCTTTTAGCAACGGCAGTTCTTCCTGCATCACCAGTGACATCGCCT
>JAYSUK010000365.1:0-2870 GCA_043719085.1 Burkholderiales bacterium
CTGGCCCAGCTCTTTGCGTTCACCCGCCGTGTCCTGCACCACCATGAACCCGCGATGCATGCGCAGGTGGCGGTTGTCATCGGCCACTTCTACGATGCGGCCGATCATGATTTTCTAGCGTGTGCTGGCCGCAACGGCGTGCATCTGAATGCCCAGTGCCGTCATCACTTTCATCACCGTGTCAAACCGAGGCTTGGCACCGGGGGTTAGCGCCTTGTAAAGGCTTTCCCGCCCCAGCCCGGAGTCTTTCGCTACCTGCGCCATGCCGCGCGCGCGGGCCACATCAGACAAAGCCAGCAGCAGCAAGTCAGGGTCGCCGATCTCAAAAACTGCGCTCATGTAGTCGGCAATGGCGGCATCATCTGTCAGGTAGCGCGCCGCGTCGAACGGAATTAGCTTTCGGGTTGAAACTGCTTTGGTCATGCTCACTCCAATTCTTTCAATATACGTTTGGCGCGGGTGATGTCGCGACTTTGGCTCGACTTGTCGCCACCCGCCAGCATCACTATCAGCACGTTGGCCTTGCGCGTGAAATACAGCCGATAGCCAGCGCCCACATTCACCCGAATTTCCGACAGCGCCCCTTCAATGGATTTCCAATCTCCCAGATTGCCCGATTCGGCCAAACGCAGCCGGGCCGCGATTCGCAATTGGACTCGTTGGTCTTTCAGGTCGTCAAGCCATTTGACGAACTCTTCGGTTTGCTGGATGGTTAACGTTTGCATTGTATCTAATTGGATACTACTTGCAAATCGTCAGGATTTGAAGCCCGGGTCGCGGAGTTCGCCAATGGGGGAGATGGTGACCTTCCTTCCCGTTGCTGTCTTCAGTGAGCCAGCTTGTTTGTAGCTATATCGCAGATCGCCCCTCGGGTCGCGATTTCGTGCATCCACATTGGCCTCCTGTAAGTCTGCGAGGCTGAGGCGACCAGCCGAATTTACGGACGCAACTCGCATGGTACGAACGCCTCCTTCGACCTCAAGACGCACGAAGTCATCAATTGTCAGCCGCATCACTAGCGCCTTACCGCTCATGCTAAGGCCAGGATGCCGCAACCGCGCTACCCCATGCTCCCGCACAAGCTGATATGCCTCAAACGTAGAAATTACCTCGCCCTCCCAATTGCCCTTCTCATTGCGAACAATCTCAATGCAGTAATTGCTGTCGCCTTTGTAGCCCTTGTAAGGTCGCAAATCGCCGTTGGGCAGCAAGCCGTGCCGTGTGGCCGATTTTGCAGAAGTGAACTCAATCACCTTCAGATTGTCTTCAATCCGTTCGCGTTTGCCCTCAACCATTTTGTGGACGCTAACCCGACCATTGCCCAGCAGGCCGTAAGCCGTGTCGTTGTGCATCGCACCCTCATGCCCATGATCGGGCTTGTGGCTCACCCAGATGTTGTCAATCGCTCGTTTTACGTGGTCTCGATAGCTCTCCCACGGCAAAGGCATGTTCTCAACTAGGCGATTGAGCTGCTGTTCACGTGCACTGGCGCTGGCGCGCGCAAAGCGCTGTAGTAAGGCTTGATCGGTCACGCCAATTACGCAAGCATCCACCGCATGGTGGCGGTGGTCATTGCGGTTCTTCAGCCCATCAACTCCCAGCACGTCGTTCAGGCCAAACTTGGCGCGCAGTATGGCCGTCATGCGTCCAGGGATGGCGCGGGTATTTTGCGGGCAGATCAGGCTCAGATACTCCTTGGCGACTTTACTCAAGTGCCGTGTGTCGTTCAGTGCTCGCGCCAGGAAGTCGTTCTCTTGCAGCCAGCGCTCCAGGCCGTCTTGCGCAAAACGATAGCGCTTGCCCTTCGGCATTTGTTCGGCGCGATGGAGTATCTCTTCATAGGCCCATCCTTGGTTTGCAAAGTCGTCCTTCGCTTTCCACGGAGTACGGTTGCCTTTGATTCGATTGGCCTGCCGCAGTGCCACGGTTTTATTGTTCAGGCTGTCGTCAAGCGTCTCAGAAAACGGCAGGATGTGTTCGATCTCTACTTGGTCACTCAGCAGCATGGCAACGCCGATGTGTACGCCCGAATACGGGCAACAGCGGTAGGCCGGATCAAAGCTCAGTTCTTCCCACACGATCATTTTCTGTATGTCCGCCATCCTGACCCGCTCCGGGCTGATATTCAGTGTGCCGGCGATGTCTGCGCGCATGCGTGCGTTGCGCCGTTGGTTCTCGGCCTGGCGTTTGCTGTCTTCATCGCGCTGCTCTTTGCTTTGCTTGAGGTCGCGGGCCAGTTCCACAATCACTTCAGTCGGGTGCCCGTAACGTTTGATCAATGCGTTGACCACCAAGCGAACTTGGTTCAGACCAATGTGAACGGTGGGATTGGCGATTTTTCCGTAGCGCTTTTCCTCGCGGTCGTCTGGCGCACCAGTGCCAAAACCGACATGGCGCTGCAACGGGATTCCGTAGTACGGCAGTTCGGGCAAAATTTCTCCACTGGTAGAGGGGCTAATGTTGCTGTGGTGCTCAAACCCTGCTGCTAACACCGCCTTGTCGTAGGTGATCACGTCGCGACGCAGCTCTGGCAGGATACGTTCCAGTGCTTTTGCACACAGGCTGCCATAGCCCTCGGGCAAACCTGCATTGGCAATTTCTTCCGCGCGAGGCTCTTCGATGCCGGTTTGCTCCTGAAGCCAGCGCACCAGCTTGGCTTCGTTCTCTTCTTTGACGAGTTGCAGCACGATGGCATCCTGCTTGGCTTCGTCAAAGTCGAACCAGGCTTTACCAAAGCGGTCGGCATCACTCAATATCGCACTGGTCACATTCCCTTTGAGTTCCTGGCGCTTCGGGTCTTCAAAGTTGAATTGCACCGCGCCTCCAATGCCCAGCAGCTTTTTGATCTGCGTGAAGCTGCGCTTGCTGTG
>JAYSUK010000366.1:0-7987 GCA_043719085.1 Burkholderiales bacterium
CGTGCGTTTCTCTGATGCCCGTATCTGAGGGGGGGGGGGGGATGCGTGGATGGCGGGTGATGATTTGTCACAGGCGTAATGCTTGCGTCTTTGCCTGAGCTGAGGTGGTGGCGAACCGCTAGACGGCGTCCCAATAGTTTTTAGGCGTGCTTGTTGTTCCTGTTTTCGTGTGGCATTGAGCTTAAAACGGCTGTCCCTGCACTGTTGTGTGGCGACCATTCCCGCCTCTTCGTGCGGTGCTGGTAGGTAGAAATGTTGCGTTTGTTCAACATACGTGAACGTTCACAAATGTTGAACGCAATGAATTGTCTCTATTGATTAATGGCTGTGTTCAAATTTGATGAACGCATGAAAATATTGAACATTATGAAAAAAGTAGAGAAACGATCGCCGCCAAAAGAAAATAAAGTGCTTGTAAAACAATGCATTAAAGCGATTCAACAAAGTTTTGGTCAATTGAAAATTGAAGCTATTAGCTTGGCTTTAAATGGCGTTGATGATCAGCTTCAGCATGGCTGCCTACTTATAACGCTTCGCGATGAAACGCTAAAACTAGCGATTCGTACGGATGTAAAGTTACCGATTCCAGCTTATGAAGGCATAAATCGCTCCAGCGCTCCTGAGGTCAATATAAGTTTGCCGACTGGTGCGGTCGTTCCTTTGGCTAACGACTCAATAGCCGATTTATTGGTTTTTGAACATATAGATATTCAAAAAGCCAAGAAATTGCAGCAACAAGGCATACCATTTGCTGACCGCGCAGGCAATCTTCATCTGCCATTTCCGCGCAGTTTGATTTACGTGGTCGGTCAACCTGACAGCAGAACCCCATCTACGTCGCAACCGGTAGGTGCCATTAGCCTCAACGCAAGACTGTGCTTTGGGTTACTGGCGCGGCCAGACTTTCTGGCGCTGACGCAGCGTGAATTGGCGCAGAAAATTGGCGTTGCGCTGGGCGGCGTAAGCAGCGGACTCAAGCAGCTCATTGCGCGTGGCTATGTTTCTGCGCCTCAGCCCAAGAGAACGCAAACGCTGTTGCGCAAAGATCAACTGCTCGACGTATGGCGGAGTGAATATGAGCATAGATTGGCTCCCAGATTACGTCGCCGCCGTATGAGTGGTGATATTGATGCCCTTCGTGCGCTGGACGTAACTACCTTTGGTATGCAGTGGGGGGGCGAAGTGGCCGCAGAGCGCATCACCAAATACCTGCGACCAGTGCGCTACCAACTTTATGCTGATCCCAAGCGTACGAACGCCTTTGCGCAGCTTGCAGCAGCGGCGAAACTGCGCAAGGATGAAAGTGGCAATATCGAAATCATCGACCGTTTCTGGCACTTCGACCCGGTTGACGGGGATCGGACGGACACAGTGCCGCTACCGCTTGTATACGCAGACTTGATGGCAAGTGGCGACCCGCGCTGCCAGGAGACCGCCGCCATGATTCGGGAGCGCTTCCTTGCGTGATGATCCTGCAATACAACTCATCAAACCGCTCGATCTCATAACTGAGCGCACGATTCGCAGCGTTTGTGAAGCGGCGAATGCGCTCGGAATTGATGTTCTGCTATGTGGCGCGACCGCGCGTGTGCTGGTGCTTGAGCACATATACGGTCTTGAACCGGACCGCAAGACCAACGACGTTGACTTTGCCTTTGCGGTGCATGATTGGCCGCAACATGAACAGTTAGTGCAGCGGCTCATCGATACGGGGTCGTGGTTGCGTGGAAAAAAAGGACATGATCTGCTTCCGATCACGGACATGCTGCCCATAGATCTGGTTCCTTACGGGCAGATCGCGAACAAGCAGGGCAATATTCACTGGCCACCCCGAAGGGCTTTTGAAATGAGTGTGCTCGGTCTGGCGGAGGCAAATAGCCATGCCTTGCGAGTTGCCGTAGCGCACGACCTACAAATTTCCATCGTTGACATCATCAGCACCGCGATGCTCAAACTGATTGCCTGGCGAGACCGGAGGCTTGACCCTGATGCGCGTCGAAGACACGCACAAGACTTTGCATCAATACTCAAAAACTACGGTGAATTCAAATTCAACGAGGAGCGTTTGTACGCCGATGCTCCAGACATTTTCGCGCGTGCAGATGGTGACGTTCGTTTCGTGGGTGCCTGGTTGTTAGGTCAAGACGTGGGTCGCAGAGCCGCCGGTTTGACGCGCGACAGATTGCGAAAGGTTTTTGATGCGAAAGATTCACTTCTACTCGATATTCAGGCGACGGCGTTTCGAGACTCGTCGGACGATCCATCGATTTTCTTGAGCTATTTCGTCGAAGGATTTGAGTTCACCGTCGCTAATTAATGAGCCCGCGTAGGTTGGAACGCTTGCGGTTCCGACTCGTTGCACCGCCGAAGGCAATTCGAACGTTCCCGTTACGCGCAGGCATTCGGCGGAACCGCGAGCGTTCCACCCTACAGTTAAAATGCTAGTATTACCAAGTAATACACCGCCGAGGATTCCCCATGAGCGACACATCAACTTCCGTCACCAGCAAAGGCCAGGTCACAATTCCCATTGATGTGCGGCAGAAGCTTGGCATTCGTCAGGGTAGCCGCATTGGTTTTCGGGTGCGCGGCAACGTGGTGGAGATGAGCGTGTTGCAGGCGGTCGTTGCGCCGTCAGAGGTGACGAGCGCGTTTGGCATGCTCAAGTCAACGCGTCGCGCGGTGACGCCTGCGTTTGACGTTGCGACCCTTCTGCGCAAGTAATTTGTCTTGATAGGGCTTGATACCAATGTTCTCGCGCGATATTACGTTGATGATGCGGCGGGCAAGGAGGCGACGCGCCAACGTTTGGCTGCGAAGCGTTTGATCGAATCCGGGCGCGCGTTAATGGTTGCGACCACGGTGCTGCTTGAGTTTGAATGGGTGCTGCGCGGCTACTATGAATTTAGCCGCAAGCAGATCGCTGCCGCGTTGGAACATCTGCTGGCCTTACCTCATGTATCGGTTCAAAACGACGCGGCGGTGCGCGCTGCGCTTGTGTCCTACAACGAAGGATTCGACTTGGCAGACGCGTTGCATCATGCAAATTACGCGGAGTGCGATTCAGTTGCCACCTTTGACGACAAGGGTTTCGCGCGCAAAACCAACAAGCGCGCGATGTTGCCGCGTGTGAGCATTCCTCAATAACTGCGTGTGCTCAGGGCGCGCCACTTCGCGCATCCGTCCTACAGCGTCGCGCATAAACGCCAAATACAATTTCTCTTTTTGCACGCTGTAGCGCGCATCACAGTTGTGGAGTTGTCCTTTGTCGTTGAGAAATTATTCGTTGCTGTTAGCAGCAACCGCATCGCTCGCATTTGCTGGCATCACACAGGCGCAAGCGCCAACCCAGTTTCAAGAAATCGTCCAAGCCAAAACCGCTCGCTGCGCCGATGCGACGGGCGCGCTTGGCCCCATTCGAAAATACGAAGGCACCTATAGTTTTACGCTCGACAACGACCTGTTTGCCAACCGTGATCGTGACTACAGCGCGGGGTTCAAGGCGGCGTGGTCGTCGCCTAACGTGCGCAGTTTTGCTGATGATGATTGCCTGCCATACTGGTTGCAGCGCGTGGGGCAACTGTTTACGCAGGTGTATTCGCCGACCATTGAGCAGGGCAATGTGACCTTTACGTTCGGGCAGGCGATGTACACGCCGCGTGACAACGCGGCCACGGATCTGATCGTGAATGATCGACCGTATTCTGGCTGGACGTATCTAGGCGTTGGCTACAACACGCGCTCAAAGTTACGGCTTGATTCCTTCGAGGTAAATCTCGGCGTGGTCGGGCCGTGGTCGCGGGCGCGTGAGGCACAGCGGTTCGTGCATAGAGTGCGACATCTCGAGCAATTTGAGGGGTGGGGCAATCAGTTGAAGAACGAATTTGGCGCACAGTTGGTGTTTGAGCGCAAGTACCGAACGGAGTTTTTGCAGAATCCGGATAGCCGCGCAGGCTTTGGATTTGACGTGATTCCGCACTATGGATTTTCGTTAGGTAACGTCGCCACTTACGCGAACGCGGGCGTCGAGTTGCGCGCGGGTTGGGGGCTGCCGGATGACTTCGGCACCTCGCCTATTCGACCTGCGGGCGACAACTCTGCGCCGCGTACTGCTGACGGTGTGAGCCAGTTCACGCGGCAGATTGGGGCTCATGTGTTCGCCTCGGTCGACGGGCGTGGCGTGGCGCGCAATGTTTTTCTTGACGGAAACACGATCCGTGATTCGCATTCGGTTAACAAAAAATACGCCGTCGCTGATGCCGCTGTAGGTATCGCGGCAAACTTTGGCGTGTACAAGATTGCGTACGTGCGGGTGTTCCGAACGCGTGAATTCGCGGGGCAGGTTGCCGCGCCGCGTTACGGGTCGATCACGATTTCCGGGCCGTTGTAGTCCGTCGACTGATGCACTCGCCTGGGCAGCGCTACATTTGCGCTGACCGAGCTACCAAATGACACATCATGGAACGTATTGGTGCGCCTCATGATTGAATTGAGCATGGGTTCGTATTGATAAAAAATCAGCCATGAAAAATAATTTCACTTTAAGTTCTACAGCAGCGGGTGCCATCACTGTGTTGCGGCAATCTGTGGTGATTGCAAAAAACTCCAACGTGAATGCGCAGTAGCAGCTATGGCAAACCAAATCAAACGCGTAGTCGTGTATTGCGGTGCGAACGTTGGCAACAATCCGGCTTACAAACTGGCCGCAGAAACGGTCGGTCGAACCTTGGCCGAGCAGGGCATCGGATTGGTTTACGGCGGCGGTGGCGTCGGTTTGATGGGAGTCGTGGCCGACGCAGCGCTGGCAGCCGGTGGCGAGGTGATTGGTGTGATTCCTGAAGCGCTGAAGGTGCTAGAGGTGGAGCACAGGGGCCTGACTGATCTGCACGTGGTGCCCGACATGCACAGTCGCAAGGCAATGATGCTGGGCCTGGCCGATGCGGTAATCGCAATGCCGGGTGGTTTTGGCACGATGGATGAGCTGTTTGAGGCTTTAACCTGGAGTCAGCTTGGCTATCACCGCAAACTTTGTGGCGTACTGAATGTGGCGGGCTACTACGACCATTTGCTGGCATGGGTCGCCCATTCGGTTGAGGTGGGTCTGGTCAAGTCGGCGAACCTTGGATTAATCGTTGCGGGCAGCACCGTTGAAGAGCTACTGGACGGTTTGCGCACCAAGCCGTTTCCTTTGGAAAAGAAGTGGATGGGCAGATAAGGCATGCCGCAGCAGGCGAAGTCGGCGCCTCGTTAGCACCGCGTGACAGAATGTCGGCATGAAGCTCAACATCCCGACCACGCTTACGTGGGTTCGCATCGCGCTGATTCCGGCGTTCGTGGGCGTGTATTACTTGCCGACCGACTGGCTGACGCTGACCGAAAAAAACTGGACCGGTGCGCTTATTTTTTCGGCCGCTGCCGCCACCGATTGGGCAGATGGATATCTTGCCCGCAAACTCGGTCAAAGCTCCGCATTCGGCGCGTTTCTGGATCCCGTGGCCGACAAGCTAATGGTGGCTGCCGCGCTGCTCTTGCTGGTGCAGATGGACCGTGCAGACGCGATTCTGGCGTTCATCATCGTAGGCCGTGAAATCACCATCTCCGCACTGCGCGAATGGATGGCAAAAATCGGTGAGCATCGCAGTGTGGCGGTCAACAACATTGGCAAATTCAAGACGGCAGCCCAGATGACCGCGATCATCGCGTTGCTACTTTACGAGCCGTTCTTCCCTGGCATCCCCACGCCAAAGCTCGGCACGTTTGCACTGTGGATCGCGGCGGGGCTGACCCTGTGGTCAATGTTCTATTACCTTCAGCATGCGGCACCGCACATGGACAAACGACCGCGCGACACGCACGGCGATTGATTTTTGCGGTTCAACCGGTGCGTCAAATTTATGGTTATAATTTAGGGCTTCCATTCCTCGATAGCTCAGTTGGTAGAGCGCCGGACTGTTAATCCGTAGGTCCCTGGTTCGAGCCCAGGTCGAGGAGCCAATCAAATTTAGGCCTGCACAATGCGGGCCTTTTTTGTTTCTGCCGGCGTCGTGATGGGTGGTGTCGGCTTTCATTGCCGCTCGCTTTTGCGTTTCTCCCCCCCCGAAGTTCACCTGGCGCAAACACGTTGCGGCAGGTGCCGCGTAGCAATGGTTGACGGCCGATCGCTTATTGCATACGGTGGGTGACCCGCGCGCCCGCTAGACGACGTCACCCGGTAGGTCAAATATCGGCGTCTTTGCGGCCTCACGCGACCTCGCTCTTGCAGTTAAGCTAAGCAGACGAATCGGTGTCGTCCTACGCTGTGAACCGCTCATGGATGACCCATTTCTGCTACGGCGCGGGAAACAATTGGGCTGTTGAAGCCTGCGACATGCAGGTGCAACGCCGATTGGAGCAACCCTTGAAATCCTTGTGTCTGGCGCTCACTGCATGGGCTCTCACCTGCGTGGTGGTTGCGTTTGATTTGTCGCCTGCCCGGTGGGTGCCCAATGTGACGCAGACAAGTGCGATGCCGCCGATGCCGACACCTGTTGCTCGCATTGACGCGTGTGCAACGCCTGAAACTGATCAGACTGATGGCGACGCCGACGCCGATGATGACGATGACGATGAAATACCGGATTCAGGGATGGTCGATACGTTCCTGGTTACACCCCGACCATCCACACCCGAAATCGGGAACTTGGCAACTCCGTTGCGCTACGACTAACGCGGACTCGCCATCGGCAAAAAAATTCCGCTCTTATTGATTGATATCACGTGCAATGCCAAGTTGGCATTGGGTCGCCTGACACGTAGGCGATGCGATACCGCCAACCGTTAATTGAAAACAATTTATTGGCTTTTGAGCCGTCGTCAAATTCTTTGATGATCGGCGTCGTAGCCTTTATATGCAGGGACCCTATCTATGCACAAAATACACACTCACACACGCTCTGTCACCACCGTTCTTCTGCGAGTGATCAGCCTTTCGCTGGCGTTTACCTTTGCCGGATTGGCGCTGGCAGACCCGCCGATGCGCGTGGCGCGGCTGGGCTATGTCACCGGCGGCGTAAGCTTTTCTCCGGCGGGCGAAAGCGATTGGGTCGCAGGCACGTTGAACCGGCCCCTCGTGACGGGTGATCGCCTGTGGGCGGATGAGCGAGGCCGTGTCGAATTGCAAATCGGGGGCACGATGGTGCGCCTCGGCGCGCGAACGTTGTTCACGTTAACCAATCTGGATGATCGCATCGCGCAAATGAACTTGCAGGACGGCACCCTGAACTTGCGAGTGCGGAGACTCGAACGCGGTCAGGTGGTCGAGGTTGATACGCCGAATCTGGCGTTGGTTATTCGGCAAGCAGGTGAATACCGGGTGACGGTAGATGCTGCACGAGATTCAACCGAGGTGCGCACCCGTAGTGGGCGCGCTGATGTGTTCGGCAAAGGAGCCAGCTATGCAGTAGGGCTCGGTCGCGCTTATCGATTCTTTGGAGCGGGTCTCGTCGACTTTGATGTGCTGACGCTACCGCGCGCCGACGAATTTGATCGCTGGGGCCAGGCGCGGGACAGTCGTTACGACACTTCCATTTCTGCGCGCTATGTATCGCGCGACGTTATTGGCTATCAGGATCTTGATCAGTACGGAAGCTGGCGGTCGGTGCCCGAATACGGCAATGTGTGGACGCCTACACGGGTGGCCGCCAACTGGGCCCCCTATCGAGACGGCCATTGGTCGTGGGTTGAGCCGTGGGGCTGGACTTGGGTCGACGATTTGCCCTGGGGATTTGCCGTGTCGCACTATGGCCGATGGATTAACAACGAGGGGCGCTGGGGCTGGATACCGGGACCAACGTCCGCGCGTGCGGTTTACGCGCCAGCGCTGGTGGCGTTTGTCGGTGGCAGCAATTTTCAACTGTCGGCATCGTCCGGCAGTGGCGGTGCGGTCGGTTGGTTTCCGCTCGGCCCGCGTGAGGTGTATCGCCCCGCGTATGCCGTCAGCCGTGAGTAT
>JAYSUK010000367.1:0-7965 GCA_043719085.1 Burkholderiales bacterium
CATTGCAAGAGGTGCTGCAAGGGGCTAAGCCTCCTGAAAACGACCGACCCTCCGCTAACCAATTGAATTTGTTCGAGTTTTAACCGGACACTAGTGCTGATTTAGCAATAAGTTGACTTATTACTAAATCAGCCTGTAGCCCCGGTTAAATAAGCATTTCCGTAAAAAGCTGCATCACGAATTCCGCAGCGCAGCTTCGCACGCTGCGCCAAGCGCCAACAGATTCCGATCCGCGCCGTGCCTGCCCACCAACTGCAATCCCACTGGCGCGCTGCCCGCCGCATGAACTGGCAGCGTCAGCCCGCAACCGTCCAGAAAATTCACCCACGACGTGTTGCGCAGGATGCGGGTGTTGGTTTTGAAGAACAGGTCTTCGTCGGCAATCAGGGGCGCTATTTCCGGCGGAATGCAGGCGAGCGTTGGGCAGATGACAGCATCGAAACCAGCGAGCGCCAAGTTCATGCGATCAATCCAGAAACGACGAAACGCGAGCGCGGCGGAATACTGGCCGCGCGTGACGTCGCGACCCAATTGCATGCGTTTCCACACGCGCGGGTCGTAGCCGACGCCGTCGACGTTGATGTTCGCGGTGTGCCAATCGAGGGCCTCAGCGGCGAGCAGGCTGCCGGCACGCGTCAGCAATTCTTCGAGCGGCGGCATCGGCGCTTCAATTACCTCGGCCCCAGCTTCGCGTAACTTTTCGATGGCCGCAAGTGTCGCGAATTCGACCTCAGAATCCAGCTCGCGCCACACCAGGGCTTGCGGTTTTAACAATCTCACGCCGCGCAAATCAAGCGGTGGCAACGGCAGGTTTTGCCCACCACTGAGCACCGCATCCAGCGTCGCGCAGCACGCCACTGATCGTGCCAGGGGGCCTACCGAATCGTGAGTGACCGATAGTGGAATGCTGCCCAGAACGGGCACGCGAACCGCGGTCGGCTTGAATCCGACCAGACCGTTGAACGCCGCTGGAATGCGCACGCTGCCACCCGTGTCGGTGCCAAGCGCTGCCACACACATGCCGTCGGCAACACTCACCGCAGCACCGCTTGACGAGCCACCTGGGGCGCGACCACCGCCGTCGGTCGAGCGCCCCCACACTGAGCGAGGCGTGCCATAGTGCGGATTGATACCAACGCCAGAGAACGCAAATTCCACCATGTTGGTTCGGCCGAAAATATTTGCGCCCGCTGCGCGCAAGCGAGCGACCGCCGGTGCATCGGCTGTTGCTGGAGGGCGCGAGCGCAGCACCGTTGAGCCTGCGCTCGTCACCTCACCGGTAACGTCAAACAAATCCTTGATTGAAATGGTGATGCCTTCCAGCGGACGCACAGCCGCGGCAAGTCGAGCGTCCGATGCGCGCGCCGCAGCACGAGCGCGGGCTTGATTGAGCGAGAGAAACGCACGCGCTCCTTCGCCCGCAGGAGCTTCGACCGAAGCGATATTTCGCTCCGCCAACGCGGAGGGCGAATCGTCCCGGCGAGCGAACGCTGCGTGCAGGTCTGCGATGGTGTTTAGCGATGCGGATGTGGTCATGGTCAGTGTGACTTTGGTCGTTACGTTTGTTTGCATTATGCGCGCTGACAACGCGGTGCATTCGCGCTACATTCAGCGCATGAAACGTTTGTTTATTTTTCTCGGAATGCTCTGCCTGGCTAGCAATTCTCTCGCCGCTGCGCCAGTGATTGACAGCGACTGGAAAGACGCAGCCCGCGATCGCACGCTGCCATTGAAAATCCGTGTGCCTGAGGGTGATGCCCGCGTGCCACTGGTGATTTTCTCGCACGGCCTCGGCGGTTCGCGTGAAGGCGGTAAAGCGTGGGGCGAACACTGGTCGGCCAACGGTTATCTGGTCGTTCACGTGCAGCATCCCGGCAGCGACGAATCGCTTTGGAAAGGCGCGGGCGAAGGTGCACCGAAACAACGGCTAGCCCGCGGTGCGACACCGGAGCAACTGTTGGGCCGTGTGGATGACGTGCGTTTCGTCATTGATGAGCTGACCCGGATGCAAGCCAGACCGGATGCGCCTGCCTGGGCGAAACGCGTTGATGTGTCGCGTATCGCAATGACCGGCCACAGCTTCGGCGCGCGCACCGCAATGGCGCTGGCGGGTGAGCGATATCCGGGGCCAATCAAGTCGGTGGGAGACGCGCGAATCACGGCGTTCATCGCCTTAAGCCCAACAGTGCAAGGGATGAAAAAAAGCTGGCCTGAACGATATGGCGCGATGAGCAAACCGTTCCTCAGTGTGACTGGAACCCTCGACGGGGACGTGATGGGCACTGGCAGCAATCCAAAAAATCGTGCCGCCGTGTTTGATGCGCAGAACGCGGGCGACAAATACCGGATCGTTGTTGCCGACGGCGACCATTCGGTGTTTAACGGTGGCAGTGTGCGCGAAGCGACATGGCTGAATCGAGTGACCGGCGAGGACCACGCAAGCACGCCCGCCACTGCCGCGAAAGTGATTCACGACAAAGTCAGCGTCATCACGTTGAAGTTTCTGGATGCGTACTTGAAGGGTGACGCGGTCGCGAAATCGTGGCTCGCCAATGACGCCGCGAAAACTCTCGGCGATGCGGGCGAGTGGAGCTACAAGTAACGAATGGCTAGATGCGTAGGGTGGGCACCCCGTGCCCACCAGGACGATGTAATCCGCGAAAACGTTGATTAGCCAAGGTCTGGTGGGCACGGGGTGCCCACCCTACAAAGCTACACCCGGGAGCCTATTTCAGCAACGCAGTCACCCGAGGCAGCGCCGCCCGTGTTTGTGCATCTGCCAGGCGAATCAACGTTTCGCGATATTCGCGTGATGCACCCGCGTAGTACGGCGTGCGAATTCGCAGCAGCAAATCAGCATCTTTTGCTTCGTTGTCGATAATGGCGCGTCGCTCCGCATCGCGCGCTTTCCAGCCTTCGGGTACGCGCTCTGGCGTGTCTTCAAGGAACGCAGAAACATCGACGGCAACCACGCGGCTAGCACCCAGCGCGCGTGCGACGCGAATCGGCACGGGCGAGACGAGGTCCCCGTCTTCGTAGGTCACGCCACCAATGATGCACGGCAAAAACATGGACGGAAGCGCTGCAGACGCGCGCACCGCCGCACCGGTGTGACCGGAAGTGAACGCCACCAATTCATTCTTACCGACCGCTGCCGCAATGGCGCAAAAGCGTCGCGGCAAAAATTCGATCGAAGCATTGCCCACCGCGTCACTGATAAAGTTTTGCATGGCTCGACCAATGAGTCGATTGGGGCGCAAGATTGCGGGGTCAGCAATGTCGGTCAAGCCCATTTCGAGGGCGCGGCGTTCGATCTCGCCGGTGCTGATTTTCGCGGCGTACAGCGAGCCCACAATCGCACCTGCGCTTGAGCCGATCACCAGCGCGGGCTCGATGCCCGCCGCTTCGAGCACCTTAAGCACACCCACATGCGCGAAGCCGCGCGGCCCGCCGCTGCCAAGTATCAATGCGGTGCGCTCGCGGCCTTCAGGCCATGCGACTGGCCCGGCACGTGGCATGGCAGAGGCCGGGTAGCCATCGTCGAACTCAGCGCAACCGCTGGCAAGCGATGCCAACACCGCCGATGCGGGCAGCGCGCCGAGGCGACCTAGCGCAGCACGACGATTCATCAAGCGCTTGCGCCTAATGCCTTCGCGCTTCGCACCTGCGCCTCAAGTTCGGCGGCAGTGTGCGGCGCACTCAACCAACCTTGCAAATGGGTGAGTGCCAGATCGGTGAGCGCGTGAATCAAAGCAGGATGGTCGTTGAGCGACGGGATGTAATCGTATTCTGACCCGCCCGCATGCAAGAAGGTTTCCTTGCCTTCCATCGCGATTTCTTCAAGCGTTTCCAGACAATCCGCCGGGAAGCCAGGGCAGACCACGTGTAACCGTTTCACCCCTTGCGCCGGTAGCGCTTGCAGCGTTGCATCGGTGTACGGTTGCAACCACTCGGCGCGGCCGAAACGCGACTGAAAAGTCAGAATCCATTGCGTCTCAGTAAGGCCCAATTCACGCGCCAGCAGCCGACCTGTTTTGTGACACAGACAATGATACGGATCGCCGTTCACCAGTGTGTATTTCGGCACACCATGAAAGCTCATCAGCAGTTTGTCGGGGCGACCGTGTTTCTTCCAGAATTCATTGATGCGCGCCGCCAATGCCTTGATGTAGGCCGGGTCGTCATGCCAGGTGGTGATGGTGCGCAGGGCTGGCATGTACCGAACTTCCGCAAACGCTTTGAACACCGCGTCGCACGCCGTGGCGGTGGTGCTCGCGGCGTACTGCGGATACATCGGCAGCAGCAAAACGCGGTCGCAGTTCTCGGCCTTCAGTTTGGCCAGTGCGCTGGCGATGCTCGGATTGCCGTAGCGCATGCCGACTTCAATCTTGATGTGATCGGCTGGCAAGGCCATCGACTTCAACCGCTCGCCCATCGCTCCACGCAAATACTGCGCTTGCCGATTCGTCCACACCAACAGCGGTGAGCCTTCCGGCATCCAGACTGTGGCGTATTTTTTTGCACTTTTGGCGGGACGGGTGCGCAGAATAATTCCGTGCAAAATTGCCAGCCACACGAGGCGTGGAATCTCCACCACGCGGCGGTCACTCAAAAATTCTGCGAGATAAGTGCGCACGGCTTTCGTCGTCGGCGCATCGGGCGTGCCGAGGTTCGAGAGCAGGATGCCGATGCGAGGAGCGCGCGAGTGGCTGTGCGAAGAAACGTTGGGGTCGGACTGCATGAACGTGGCCTAAAAGGGTCTAGCCCTCTCCCATCTCGCGCTGCATGGCAGAAGACAAAAGCTTGGCGGTTAAATCAACAATAGGAATGACGCGGTCGTAGGCCATTCGGGTCGGGCCGATAACGCCTAAGGTACCAATAATTTGACCGTTGACTTGGTACGGCGCGGTGACCAGAGAGAACTCATCGAGCGGCACAATTTGCGACTCGCCGCCGATGAAAATTTGCACGCCATCCGCCTTGTTCGACAAATCGAACAGGTGTAGCAGCTGCGTGCGCTGCTCAAACATGTCAAACAGCCTGCGTAAACCGTTCATACTTCCGGAGAGGTCGTGCGAATGCAACAACCTGCGCTCGCCAGATACGACCAGTTCGTCGCCCGATTGCGCGACGGCCGCGCCGGTGTCAACCGCGATGGTCATCAGACCAACCATATCTTCACGCAGTCGTTTCAATTCGTCGGTAAGCCGCGCACGCACCTGGTCGAGCGGCAGGCCTGCAAAGTGCTCATTGAAAAAATTGGCGGCTTCAACCAGTTGGGATGGGGTGAAGTTGCGATCCGCGTTCAAAATCCGATTTTGCACATCGCCGTCGGGAGCAACCAGCACCATCAGTACACGCCGCTCGTTCAGGCGCACAAATTCAACATGGCGAAACGCCGCCGTTTTGTGCGGCGCGGCGACCACGCCTGCGAACGACGACAACTCGGACAACATGCGCGCAGCGGCGCTCACCAATTCTTGCGGCTGCTGGCCCTGAATCTGCGCCCCAATGTCTTTCATTTCAAGTTGCTGCAGCGGCTTGGTGATGAGCAGCGTGTCAACAAAAAAACGATAGCCACGCGGCGTCGGAATGCGCCCCGCGGACGTGTGCGGACTGGTGATAAAGCCGAGATCTTCAAGATCGGCCATCACATTGCGGATGGTTGCGGGGGACAACTCCAGCCCGCTCTGTTTGGACAGAGTGCGCGATCCCACCGGTTCGCCATCGGCGATGTAGCGCTCAACCAGCGCTTTCAGCAGAATTCGGGAACGGGAATCAAGCATTGTTTGATTGTAAAGACGTGGGCGCTGCGCTCTGCACAATTTCCCTGTGATTAAATCGGCTTATGCCGCAACCGCTCGCCCTTTGCCAGATCGCCATCGCTGTTCGTCCGTCGCAGCGCGACGGCAATCGTGACGTTGCGCGAGATCTGACTGACACCGTGCTGGCCGTGGCTACCCTGCTGCGCGGTTTGGGGTATTCACCGGTGCTGGAGGAAAACAGCGCCGCAGAGCTTGATGCGGAGATGGTGTCCGGCCTGCCAACCACAACCATGGCGGGCATCGGGCGCGCCTGCGGTCTGGCGATTGTGCTCGGCGGTGACGGCACCTTTATCTCAGCGGCGCGGCAATTGGCTCCGCATAACGTGCCGATTATTGGCGTCAATTTGGGGCGGCTTGGGTTCCTGACCGATTTGACGTTGTCGAACCTGAACGACACACTGCCGCGCTTGCTGGCGGGTGAATATCGCGAAGAGCGACGGGTTTTGCTGAACGTTGTGAGTTCGCTGGCCAACGCAGAGCAATATCTTGCGGTCAACGATGTGGTGGTTAATCGCGGCGGCGCGACGTCCCTCGTCGATCTTGAAATTTCGCTGAATGACCGCTTCGCTTACGGCTTTCGGGCAGATGGCGTGATCATCGCCACACCGACCGGCTCCACGGCCTACGCGCTGTCCGCCGGCGGACCGATCATGGCGCCGTTCGTGAACGCCTTCACCATTGTGCCGATTGCGCCGCATGCGCTCACCAACCGCCCAATTGTGGTGGCTGACGACTCAGTGATTCGCATCACGGTGGCGCGAGCGCGCGAGGCGTTGGCGAGCATTGATGGTCACCATGTGATTCCGTTGACAGAAGGCGATTCGGTCGAGATAAAACGCGCAGCAGACACCGTGCGCCTCTGGCATCCGCTGGACTACGACTACTACCATACGCTGCGTGAAAAGCTCGGCTGGACCGAGACGCCGGAAGGTCTCGCGCCTCTGAAAAGGTAGCCGTTCACCGCGATGCTCAAGCAGCTTTCCATCCGTAACTTTGTCCTGATTGATCGTCTCGATATCGAGTTCGAAGCGGGCATGATCGCGCTCACCGGCGAGACCGGCGCGGGCAAATCTATCGTGCTCGACGCGCTTGGTTTGGCGCTTGGCGCGCGGGCTGACAGCACGGCAGTTCGGGTGGGTGAAAAGCAGGCGGATATTACGGCTGAATTTGAGGTTGCGGGCAACGCAGCCGCCCGTGCGTGGCTTGCAATGCAGGCCGAGCCCAATGCCGACAACGTGGTGCTCCGCCGCGTGATTGATGCTGCGGGAAAAAGCCGCGCGCAAATTAACGGGCGCCCCGCATCCGTGACTGAGATGCGTGAACTGGGCGCAACGCTGCTTGAACTGCATGCGCAGCACGAACATCAGGCGTTGCTGCGCAGCGCAACGCAGCGTGAGTTGTTGGATCGTTTCGCGGGCGGTGAAGACGATGCGCGTGCGGTGCAAGCTGCTTTTCGCCGCAACACGCAGGCACGCGACACGCTTGCCCACGCACGCACCGCCGCCGCCGCAATTGCCCGCGAACGTGCAGCGCTGGAAGCTGATTTGGTGGAATTGCGCGCTGCCAAACCGAACGCTGCCGAATGGGACGCGCTCTCGCTTGAGCAGTCGCGACTGAGTCACAGCAATGAGTTGCTCGAAGCGGTCGAGGCGACCCGCGCAACCATTGCCGATGACGAAGGCGTGAGCGAATCAGTCGCGCAACTGGCGAGCGGTCTGGCCACGGCGGAGCGCATGGACTCGGCGTTGAGCGAGGCGCGGCAACTGGTCGAGTCCGCGGGTGTGCAACTCGACGAAGCGGCGCAGTGGTTGCGCCATTACGCCAGCAAGTTAAATCTCGACCCCGAGCGTTTGCAGCAAACTGAGGCACGCTTGTCATCGCTGTTTTCGCTCGCGAGAAAGCTGCGGGTGCGGCCTGAAGACCTGCAAGCGCACTGGCAAACCACCGAGGACAAACTCGCACAACTCACCGCGTCGCAAGATGTCGCCGCAATGGAGCGTGATGTGGCGGCGGCGCAGGCGGTGTTGCAGGACGTCGCGTCACAATTGTCGGTAAAACGCACCGCTGCTGCGGCAAAACTCTCGATTACCGCAACCGCAGAACTGCCCGATCTAGCGCTGCCGAACGCGTCATTTAACGT
>JAYSUK010000368.1:0-7931 GCA_043719085.1 Burkholderiales bacterium
GAATTTGACGGCGAAGGGCGCTATCTCGAAGCGGATTTCGGCGCGCTTGTGGTCATCTCCCTGTACCTGCCTTCAGGTGCCGCAGGGCCAGATCGGCAGGCTAGCAAGGATCGTTTTTTGACCGCATTTCCAGCGCATTTAAGGGCGCTCCGTCAGCGTGGCAAAGAGATTGTCATCTGTGGCGATTTCAACATCGCGCACCAGGAAATTGACCTGAAAAATTACAAGACGAACAAGAAAAATTCAGGTTTTTTGCCACACGAACGCGAGTGGCTCACCCATGTATTCGATGAGGTCGGGTTCGTTGATGTGTTCCGCACGCTCGATCAGCGGCCGGAACAATACACGTGGTGGAGCAACCGCGGTGATAGCTGGAACAAGAACGTAGGCTGGCGGCTGGATTATCAAATTGCGACGCCGGGCATTGCGGCAACGGCGGAGGCCGCGTCGATTTATCTCGAAGAGCGGTTTTCTGATCATGCGCCGTTGATCATTGATTACAACTTCGCGCTGTAATCTCGCCTTCGATTGCGGTCGACGAAGAAACTATTTCGCTTTTGACAGCAGTTTAAGCGCCGCGCGAATCGCATCGTTCAGCGACAAATCAGCCGCCAGATCGCGGCACGCGCCCGCCGCTTCTTTTTCGCTGTAGCCCAGCGCCAGCAGGGCATTGACTACATCGTCAGCGGTAGTGGGGGCCACCAACACGGCGCCGGGCACACCGGTGGTTACGACCGCCTTGCCCTTGAGTTCGAGCAACAGCCGCTCTGCCGTTTTGTTGCCGATGCCGGGCACGCGGGTCAGTCGCTTAACGTCTTGCAAAACAACGGCCTGATTGAGTTCCAGCACTGACATGCCCGACAGAATAGCCAGCGCAACTTTGGGGCCGATGCCGGTGATTTTGATCAGCTGACGGAAAGCCGCGCGCTCCTCGGCGGTGGCGAAACCGAACAGCAGATGCGCGTCCTCTCGCACCACGTAGTGCGTCATTAACACCACACCCTGCCCGGTGGCCGGCAGCGCGTAAAAGGTGCTCATCGGCACGTCAAGCTCATAGCCTACGCCACCCACATCGAGAATAATTTGCGGCGGCTGCTTGGCCGCGAGAATGCCGCTGAGACGTCCGATCATGATTTTCTTCTGCGTGGTGAGGGCAACGGGACAACGGAATTGATCGATATCGTAGCCTAACAGCGCGGTTGTGGGCCGAAGCGCGGTGGCGTTCAAAGATCAGGCGCTCATGCCTTACACCACCGCAAAAAAATCTCACGCCTTTCACCCAAGATGCGTTACTTCTCTTAGGCGAGAACGATGACGGCAAACTATCGATGATAGAAAAATTTTGGCGCTAAGCTCACATCGTCAAAGGCTCTCAACCAAAATCTGCTATGTCTTGTCTCAACATGTCAAATTGCAACACGCCTTTCGCTTACTCAGTAAGCAGATGGTAATATTCAAAGCCTTCCGTCGCATCGAACAGAAAGGCGGCCAATGAGCGCAGCCACACTCACCGCAAAAGGCCAGATCGTCATCCCCGCGGAGATCCGCGCCCGGTACGAGTTGACGCCGGGCACACAAGTTGAATTTGTTGACGAAGGTGGAGTCATTCGCCTGGTGGTGCGCCGTCGCGTGGCGGCTTCTGATCCTGCGTCGGGCTTCGGTATGGTGCGCGTCAAGCCAAGCCTGCCGGGCCTTCGCGCGCGGCGGTTGTCACAGTTTGATCCCGCGTCACTCACTGCCGCAGCCGCTCGTCCTCAACGCAAGACACCCCAATGATCGCAGTCGACACCAATATTCTGGCGCGCTTTTACTGCGACGACCCGGAAGACACCGAGGCCAAGCGCCAACGCCCAGTAGCGCGCCGCGTGATGGTGGAATCGGCGTCGCTTTTCGTGCCATTGACGGTGGTGCTCGAATTTGAATGGGTCATGCGCGGCTTCTACCAAGCGTCTACAGAAGAATTTTGTCTGGCGATTGAGCATCTGCTGGGCATGGCGCACGTCACCGTTGAGCGCTGGGAAGCCGTTGCCGACGCACTCAACCTGCACAGACGTGGGCTCGACTTTGCTGACGCCCTGCATTGGGCCAGCGCCAACGCATGCACAGCAATGGTCACGTTTGACGACAAGGGTTTCGCTCGCCGTGCCAAACGCCTGAATCTCACGCCCGAGGTCGTGCTGGCGGTCTAGCGTCGCGGCGCCGCCCAATCGGGGCTGAGCGTTTCCCTTGTATGTATTGCAATCCCGCGTGACACTACACAGTCGTTTGGCGTCGCTAGATGCGCGACTCGGTCAGTCTCCACGGAGGGTTGAGCCGATTCTTCCCCGCCCAATACAAGCAAATGCTGTTGTTGGATGGATCAAGAAGCCTAGCCTCGCGCCACAGCCATGCCTGATCTGTCGGTTCAGTCGTAAACGTGATTCCAAGCGATTTGAGTCGATCCACAGTCGCGTCAAGAGCTGCCGTCTCAAAGTACACAGTCGTTTGAGACGGGGGCAGAGGACTAGTGCATTCATGGATCGAAAAAGTAGCTTCGCCTTCGACCGCCGCGAACCGCGCGTAGCGCGGTGTCGACACAATCAATTCAAATCCCATACTCCGATAAAAAGCCACTGATACCGCAACGTCCATGGCTGGTAGCGTGACTTGATTGAGTCGCACCGGCGTCTCCGTTCAGCGCCGCTACGCCGTGAGCAGTGTGTCACCATACCGCGCCAAATGCCAGTCGGTGTCGCCGAAGGTGGCATTGATCATGGTCAGTCGCTTAAAGTAATGCGACGTGTTGACCTCGTGCGTAACGCCGATCCCGCCGTGCAGCTGCACTGCGTTTTGCCCGACAAAACGGCAGCCTTGCCCGATCAGGGTTTTGGCAGCGGACACCGCTTTGGCGCGCGTCGCAGCGTCGGGGTTGTCGACCGCAGTGGCTGCCTCCAGAGCCATCGAACGCGACATTTCCACATGCATCAGCATGTCGACCGCGCGATGCTGCAGCGCCTGGTTCATGCCGATCACGCGACCGAACTGTTTGCGCGTTTTCAGGTATTCGATGGTGATTTTTTGCACCTCAGCCATCACGCCGACGGCCTCAGCGCACAGTGCCGCGCAGGCAACGTCCAGCGCGTAATCGATCGCACGTTGCGCTTCACCGCGCGTACCGAGCAAGGCATCTGCGCCCACGGCGACACTCACAAACTCAATGTCGGCACCGCGCTGCGCGTCCTGCATTGGGTAGGCGTGGCGGGTAACGCCCGCCGCCTTGGCATCGACTACAAAAAGCGACGCGCCGTCGTCGTTGGCAACCGACGCCGAGACGATCAACAGGTCAGCGCAGTCGCCACCCAGCACCGACACCTTTTTGCCATTGAGCACGAAGCCGTCATCGTTGGCGGTTGCCGTCAACCCGACCGATGCGCGCTCGTAGCGCTGGCCCGGTTCGGTGTGTGCGAACGCGTAAATCGTTTCACCCGTAGCCAGACTTTCTGACAACGCAGCGCGTTGCTCGGGGCTGCCCGCCGCTTTGATCAACGCCACGGGCAACACCACGCAACCGAGGTAGGGCTCTAACACCAGACCGCGTCCGATCTGCTCCATCACCACCATGGTGTCGACGCCGCCCCCGCCCAAACCGCCGTCGGCCTCGGCAATGGGAAGCGCCATTACGCCGATCTCGGCGAGCTGATTCCAGTGCGCGCGCGACCAGCCATCGGCGGAGCGGATCACCTTCCAGCGATCATCGAAGGTGTAGTCGCGGTCAATAAATTTAACCAGCGTATCTTTAAGGCCGGATTGGTCGTCTGAGAGAGAAAAGTCCATGATTACAGCCCCAAAACCAATTGCGTAATGATGTTGCGTTGAATCTCGTTCGAGCCCCCGTAAATGGAGGTCTTGCGAAAGTTGAAGTAGTGCCCGGTGGCGTAACGAAACGCCTCACTGGACAGCCACGCCACGTCAGCTGCACCATGCTCGCCTTCGCGCACATATGGCAGTGCCGCAGGGCCCGCAGCCATCATGGTCAGCTCAGTCAGCACCTGCTGAATTTCCGAACCCTTGATCTTGAGCAGCGAGGCCTCGGGCCCCGGTTGCCGTTTTTCGCGCTCGGCATCGAGCACGCGCAGCAGCGTGATTTCCAGCGCTCGCAAATCAATTTCGACCTGGGCCAGACGATCACGAAAACGCACGTCTTCAATCAACGGTCGGCCATTGGCTTTGGCCTGCCTGGCCACGTTATGCAGCCGCTTGACGATGCGCTTGCAGCGCCCGACGCCGGCGATGCCGGTGCGCTCATGCGAGAGCAAAAACTTGGCGTAAGTCCAGCCTTTATTCTCGTCACCAACGCGATTCTCAACCGGCACTTTGACGTCGTCAAACCACACCTCGTTGACCTCATGCTCCTGATCGAGCATGATGATCGGGCGCACGGTGATACCGGGCGTTTTCATGTCGATCAGCAGGAATGAAATGCCCTCCTGTTGCCGTCCTTCACTCGACGTGCGAACGAGGCAGAAAATCCAGTCTGCATGTTGACCGAGCGTGGTCCACGTCTTTTGGCCGTTGACGATGTAATGATCGCCCACCTTTTCAGCCTTGCATTTCACCGATGCCAGATCAGAGCCCGAGCCCGGCTCAGAGTAGCCCTGACACCACCAGTTTTCGCCCGACAAAATTTTTGGCAGGTGATAGTCCTGCTGCGCCTGGTTGCCAAAATGCATGATGACGGGGGCCACCATGCGCAGGCCGAAAGGAATCAATTGCGGCGCGCCGGCGTCAGCCGTCACTTCATCAAAAATATGCTGCTGCGTTGAGTCCCAGCCGGTGCCACCAAAGGCTACGGGCCAACCCACACCGACCCAGCCTTTTTTGTGCAACGCACGGTGCCAGCCGAGATAGTCTTCGCGCTCAAGGCGCGAGCCTTCGAGCACTTTAAGCGCTACCTTCGGGTCAAGATTGTCTCGCGTAAACTCGCGCACATCCTGCGCAAATTTTTGCTGTTCTTGGGAATAGCTTAGATCCATCGCGACTTGCCTCCTGCTTAGCCTCACAGTTTATTAAATTTCCATCATGGCCATCCCCGCTTTTTTAGACAACCAACTCAGCTTGCCCGTGATAGGCGCGCCGCTGTTCATCATTTCGCATCCGCCGCTGGTGTTGGCGCAGTGCATGGCGGGCGTGATTGGGGCGTTTCCGGCGCTAAACGCACGACCCAAAGAGCAGCTCGACGACTGGCTCGCTGAACTCACCGAAAAGCTCGCTGCCGCACGAGCTGCAGAGCCAACACGCCGCATCGCGCCGTATGCCGTGAACCAGATCATTCACGCCAGCAATGATCGGCTTGATCACGACATGCAAATGTGCGAGAAATACAAAGCGCCGATGCTGATTACCAGCCTGCGCGCGCCGGGCGATGTGGTGAAACAAGCGCACGGTTGGGGCGGCGTGGTTTTTCATGACGTGATTTCGATTCGCCATGCCGAAAAAGCGCTTGAGGCGGGCGTTGACGGCTTGATTTTGGTGTGCTCCGGCGCGGGTGGGCATGCGGGCATGTTGTCGCCGTTTGCGCTGGTGCGCGAGGTGCGTCGCTTTTACGACGGGCCGATTGCGCTGTCCGGTGCGATTGCGCACGGAGCAAGCATCCTCGCCGCGCAGGCGATGGGCGCGGACTTCGCCTACATCGGCACGCGATTCATCGCCACCCAAGAAGCCCGCGCACAGGAAGCGTACAAAGACATGATCGTGAACTCCACCGCGCAGGACATCATCTATTCGTCGCTGTTCACTGGCATTCACGGCAACTATCTCAAAGGGTCGGTGAAGAGCGCCGGGCTCGACCCAGACAACCTGCCCAGCGCCGACAAAACCGCGATGAATTTCGGCGGCGGCGCGGCGAAAGCATGGAAAGATATTTGGGGCTCAGGACAGGGCGTGGGGCAGATGGATGATGTGCCCACCACTGCGGTGCTGGTTGAGCGTTTGAAAGCGGAGTATCGCGAGGCAGTGGCGCAGGCGAAGCAAGTTTCCGCCTCATACGCGTAGCCCGGTGTCACGCCTTACGGCCCGCACGGCGGCACTTGCCGCGCTAGCAGCACTCGTCAACGCCAGCATTTGGGGCGTCTCGTGGGCCCCGCTGCGCTGGCTTGAGGCGCGCGGAATCCCACCACTGTGGACGACGTGGTTTGTGTTTGCAGCATGCGCTTTGGCCGTGCTCATCGCGCGGCCCAGCTCGGCGAAATTGTTGTGGCAACACCGCGCCAGCCTCGGTTGGCTGGTGCTCGCCTCGGGCATGACCAACGCCTGCTTCAACACGGCGCTGGCCACTGGAGACGTGGTGCGCGTGGTGCTGCTGTTTTATTTGATGCCGATGTGGGTGGTGTTCCTTGCGCGCTGGCTGCTTGCCGAGCACATCACACCGTCTGCATTGGCACGGACCGCCCTAGCCTTACTCGGTGCCGCGCTGGTGTTGGGCGCGGGCGAAATGCGATTCCCGATCCCCAATTCATGGGCCGACTGGCTTGCGGTGGCAGGCGGCTTTTTCTTCGGCTTGAACAACGTAATTCTGCGCAAACATTCGGACACGCCGCAGGAGGCGCGCGCACTTGGCATGTTTATCGGCGCGGTCATCATCGCGCCGGTGGTGATCACCGCGCTCGCCTTGCTCGGCAAGCCGCTAACGCTGGCGCCCGAGCCCATCGCGTGGCTCGGCATTGCACTGTTCACCGCCTTCGTGCTGGTGGGCAATCTGGCGCTGCAGTACGGCGCATCGCGCTTGCCGGCTAACGTGTTGTCAACGCTGATGCTGGCAGAAATTTTGGTGGCGACGTTGAGCGCATGGCTCGGCGGCGCGGCGACCCTGACGCAGAGCACCTTGATCGGCGGCGCGTTCATCGTGAGCGCGAGTTTGCTGGCGATTTTTTCTAAGAACAAGGCCTCGTTATGATCCCTGATCTCCCCCTTGATGAGCTCGCACGGCGCTACAACAACGGGGCGGCGGTGCCCGATTGGGCAGACACCTTGCTGCCGCGCTGGCAACGAGAAAGCGCGCGGGTTCGCGGCGAGTCCGCGGGTGTTCGCGACGCGGCGTATGGCCCACTGCCGCGCAACACCCTCGACGTGTTCAGCCCCAGTGGCACGCCGCCAATGGGCGGTTGGCCCGCGCTGATTTTCATTCATGGTGGCTATTGGCAGCGGTTATCAAAGGACGACTGGAGCGTAATCGCGGCACCATTCACAGCCAACGGTATGGCGGCCGTGATCGTTGGTTACACGTTGTGCCCGCAAACCACCATTCGCGGCATAGCCGCCGAGGTTGAAGCAGCGGTGAGCTACGTGTGGAACACCGCGGCCGCACTTAATCTCAACCGCGAAAAGCTCGTGCTCGCGGGCCACTCAGCGGGCGGGCATCTCACCGCATGGTGCATGAGCGTTGACTGGACGGCGCACGGCCTGCCTGCCACACCGTTCGTATCAGCCACCGCCATCAGTGGCCTGTTTGACCTCGAACCTTTGGTGCCGATTTACCTGAACGACGCGTTGAAATTGACGAATCAGGAGGCGCTCGCAATGAGCCCCGCGTATCGCGAACGGCGCGTCGACTGCGAGTTCACAGCAGCGGTCGGCGGCGCGGAGCTGGAAGAGTTTTTGCGGCAAAACCAGTTACTTGGAGCGCACTGGAAAAACGTTATCGAGTGGGAGCTTCCGGGACTCAATCACTTCACGATCATCGATGAACTGACGCGTGAGGATTCAGCACTTTTCAAGCGGGTGACGAAAAGAATATCAACTTGAGCCCCAACAGCTTTTGTCGTAAAGCGTTTATTTACAAGGGCTCAATGCTATAAAAGCCACTAGTGTCCGGTTAAAACGGCAGGCATCAAGCTGTAAGCGCCTATTTATGGGGCTCGCCACGCCACAGAGGGTGTCTCCGATTTGAACGCCGA
>JAYSUK010000369.1:0-2825 GCA_043719085.1 Burkholderiales bacterium
CGCGTGGTGCTGACGCCGCATTCGGCGTTCTATTCTGTTGAAAGTGAAGTCGAACTGCGCACTAAGGCGGCGAAAAATCTCATCACCTGGGCCCACACCGGGCGACCTGATTATCCGGTGGTGGTTGGCACGCGAAAGTTAGTAGCCACCTGACAGCGCTGCATTTCACTGGCGTCACTCTCGCCCCCCGACAGAAGCATTCGAGGGCAGGCTGCGGCGGGAATCCAGGCATGTGCATTCGGCTTCACGTCGGATTGAAGCGATTCGCCAACTTTCTGGATCACCGCTTCGCGACGATGACAGCATTTTTCAGGCAACGCGCTATTCTTCATCGTCAATTTCTGTTTCCGAAAATCTAACTATGCGCGCGCTCGTCTGCAAACAATTTGGCCCCATCGACGATTTGACGATTGAGGATTTGCCGATTCCCACGCCCGGCCCCGGCAAGGTCACCATCAACATCAAGGCGGCGTCACTCAACTTCCCCGATGCGCTGACCGTGCAAGGCTTGTATCAAGTCAAGCCTGATCGACCCTTCGTGCCCGGTGCTGAGTTCGCGGGGGTGATTCATTCGGTAGGCGAAGGCGTGACCCACGTCAAAGTGGGAGACCGCGTGATCAGCACCGGCCGTGGGGGCTTTGCTGAATATGCTGAGGCCGACGCACGCATCCTGATGCCGATTCCGCCAAGCATGAGCTTTGAGCAAGCGGCTGCTTTCGTGTTGACGTACGCGACCTCGCTGCACGCACTCAAAGACGTGGGCAACCTGCAACCAAATGAGACGTTACTGGTGCTCGGTGCGGCTGGCGGCGTGGGCACAACGGCGATTCAACTGGCCAAACTGATGGGCGCGACGGTCATTGCGGCGGCGTCAACGGACGAAAAATTGGCGCTGTGCAAATCGCTTGGGGCCGATCATTGTGTGAATTATTCCGCCGCCGACTGGCGCGATCAGGTCACGGCTATCGTCGGCAAAAAGGGCGTCGATATGGTGTACGACGCGGTGGGTGGGCCTTATGCAGAGCCCGCACTTCGCTCAGTCGGCTGGCGCGGTCGCTATCTCGTGGTCGGCTTCGCGGCCGGCGACATTCCAAAAATTCCGTTGAATCTTGCGCTGCTTAAAGAGCGGCAAATTCTTGGCGTGTATTGGGGTGACAGCACGGTGGTCAATCCCAAAGGGCACATGGCCAATATGATGCAATTGGCGGCATGGTTCGAGAGCGGAAAAATCGCGCCAAGCATCACCGAAACCGTCACCCTCGAAGGCACCAAAGACGCGCTCACCCGGCTGTCATCGCGCCGCGCGATGGGCAAGATAGTCGTCAAACCTTAGGCAGACGACACCACGGACGGCGGCATTAGTGATGGATCGAAAACCTCTCAAATCCGGCAAGATCCGCGCAGCGGGCTACGACGAGCGTTTGCGCGTGATGGAAATTGAGTTTTCGAGCGGCGATGTTTACGAATACAAGGGCGTGTCGCCGGAGACGTACCGCCAGCTCATGGCCTCCCCCTCGCCCAGCAGTTTCTTCGAAGACAAAATCGAAGAAGCCTTTTCGGGCAAACGCATCGGCAAAGCGACCAAAACCAGCGCCGAAGATGCTTTTGACGCATTGTTTGGATCTAAATCAAACGACGGCTAGCCAAAGCTTGCTAAGCTGCAAATCTTTGTCACAAAGCAGCACACAGAATGGCGTGGTGGAATAAATCGGGCAGTTCTTCGCCTAAAGGCTGGCTACTGGCGCTCCTCGCTGTGGTGGTCGCGGCCATTATTGCTGCGGTAATCTGGTGGCGTGGCGCAGCGGTGGAGGTGGTTACTGTCACGACGGGGCCGATTCAGCATTCGCTGGTTTTTTCATCTCGTGTGGCGAGCGTTGCGCGTACTGATCTGGCCAGCACGCTCACGGCAAGGGTCGAAAAAGTGCTCGTACGCGAGGGTGACTCGGTGAAGGCGGGGCAACTTTTAATCGCCCTTGATGATGATGATCTGCGTGCCCAGTTGCAGCAGGCTCAGGCAGCGCTGAGCACCGCGGACGCGCGGCTGAAATCACAGTTTGAGCTGTCCGGGCCGGTCGCAACGCAAGGCGTCGCGCAGAGCCGCGTGAATATGGAATATGCGCTGAGCGATTTGGAGCGCAACAAGATTTTGCACGCCAAAGGCTTTATCGGTGACGCCAAATTGCAGGATGTTGAGCGCGCTGCCACCAACGCCCGCGCCGCGTATCAACAGGCCGCAGCACTTGCCACCGCCAACACGCGGGGCGGTGCCGAGGCGCAGGCCACTCAGGCTCGCGTGCGTGAGGCGCAGGGAGCCGTGCAGGTCGTCCGCGCAAAGCTTGAACAAACCCGCATCGCAGCACCCGCCGATGGCCGGGTGATCGCGCGCAGCGTCGAGGTGGGCGACGTCGCTCAGGCCGGCAAGAAATTGTTGACGCTAGCCATCACCGGCGAGACTCGATTGATTGCGCAGATTGACGAGAAAAACCTGCGCTTCGTGAAAGAGGGCATGCGCGCGGTTGCCTCCGCCGACGCGTTCCCTGACACTAAATTTGACGCGGAACTGATCTATCTCGCGCCGTCGGTTGACGTGACTCGTGGCACCGTGGAGGCACGTTTGCGGGTGCCGAAACCGCCGCCTATCTTGCGTGACGACATGACCGTGTCGGCCGAGGTGATGTTGGCGCAGAAGATTAATGTGCTGAGCATTCCGGGGAGCGCACTGCGCGAGGCGGGCGAGCGCAAATACGTGCTCATGGTGCGCTCGGGCACAGCGACGGAGCAAGAAGTAAAGATTGGCTTGCAATCGTTGCAACGAGTTGAAATTG
>JAYSUK010000370.1:0-24996 GCA_043719085.1 Burkholderiales bacterium
GCAGGCGCTACTGCTGCGGCAACGCTTGTTTCTGGCGGTGCAACCGCCGCTGGTTTGGCTGCCACCGACGGCTCCGAACTGGCTGTCGCAACCTGCGGCGCAGAAGCGGTCACCGATCCCGACACCGATGCGGTTGAATTTTCCGGCGTGGCTTCGGGGCGAGTGAGTTGAAAAATCCACACCCCTACCAAGCCAATCACCACGCCGGCGGCGAGCCGCCACAGGGGCGCGCGGTCATTGGCTGCGGGTGCATCAAGCACGGCTTGACTGACTGCTGATGCCAGCGAGCCATGCGTCGCCAACGGGCGTGACTGCGCCACCACGCGGGCGTGGGACAGAACGGCGCTGCGCACCTGCGCGCCGGGGCGTGCGCCTTCGCGCTCGCTGGCTTGTCGATAGGCGTCAAGCAACGGGTCGTGACGCGTTGCGCGGTCAGGAGGTAGGGGGCTCATGCGGGCACCTCGGCAAAGTCAGCGAGCAGTTCTTTGAGTTTGTTGCGGGCGTAGCGCAGGCGGCTTTTCGCGGTTTCAAACGAAACACCAGTGGCCGCCGCGATGTCCTCCACGCTCATGTCGCCTTCGGCTTGCAGCAAAAAAGTTTCGCGCTGATCCGGCGGCAATTGCTCAACGGCATCGAGCAGCGCCTTCGCCTGCTCGCGCGAACCGACCTGCCTGAAAGGCCCCAATCGAGAATCAGCTGCGAGATCGGAAAACATGGATTCGCCCTCATCATTTTCGGCGTCAATACTGGCGTGGTTTTTGTGGGTGCGGATGTGGTCAATCACCCGGTTGCGTGCCATCGTGAACAACCAGGTTTTAAATTTGGCCGTGGGCTCGTAACTGGCGGCGGCGCGGGCGACGGCAAACCAAAGCTCCTGCACCAGATCATCAGCGACTGCGTCGTTTTGCACGCTGCGGTTGACGAAGCGCCAGACGCCTTTTTCATGGCGGTCGTAGAGCTGTTCAAACGCACTCACGTGGCCCTGCGCAAAGGACTGCATCAAGGCTTCGTCAGACGGGGGTTCGATTAACGGCGCGGACATGCTGCTGATTATCGCCGCGACGTGGATCGTCGTTGTTGACGCTCACGTGAATCCAAAATTCTCGTAGGGTGGGCAGCCCTCTGCCCACCGTTGCGTGGCGATGCCGAGGAAAGGTGGGCACGGGGTGCCCACCCTACCAGCTCCGGCAATCGCTTCTAACGCCAGTAACGTGGCGGATCAGGCACGAATCCCAAGCTCTCCGGGAACGCATTAGGACTGCGATGCCACGGATTGCGGGGGCGCTGAATCACACCCATCGCCACCAAATTTTCGCGGCTGTCGTAGCGAATGCTGATGGTCTCGTTCGGTGCCGTTTGCGCCCGCTCGAAGCTTGTATGGCTCACCACCGAGCTCTCGCGCTCGCCATGCCCCGTGCCTAGTTTTTCGCGCAGAGCGGGGCTCGCCTCGCCACGTTTTGCCATTGGCCCCGACTCGCTCGCGCTGTCCGCGCCCATCGGCGCCGGTGCCGCCGACGCTGCGCTTTTGCGCGACTCGGCAGAATTGCCACCGTGACCACTGTCACCACGGTACCGATATTGCGGTGCCACCACTGCCGGCGGTTGATACACCCGCTCGGCAAAGAGGGCCACGCCAATCACACCCACATTCGCGGGGCGTCCGGTGCGCTCGGCGTAAGAGCTGGGTGAGGCGACAAATTCGAAAGCGGCGACCTCAAGATTACTCTTGCGCCAGCCCGTGACTTCATAGCGTTGAAACGGGTTAAACACGTAGCCCGACTGCTCGACGCCCGCCGTTTGCCCGTTCAGCACATTGACGCCGTCCACCGACATCACCGCCATCAAGCGGCTGCCTGCCGAATTGGCAACTGAGATCGAATACCTGGCACCGGGCGTGCCCGCCACCCAATATTCGCCTTTGAAAAAGTGTACTGGCAACGTTTGCCCGGTGCTGCGATCAATCACCGTCACATCAGCCAGACGGCCGATGGCGGCGGCATTCAGCGACACGGCAGCGGTCGCAGCCAACACGGCGGATGAGAGAACTTTGCGCAACATGGTGAGCTCCTTGAAGCTTCAGGGCACCTCGAAATGAAGTGCATGAAGACTTAAACGAAGCAGGGAGGTAAATGGGGTTAATGCGCGCACCAATTCTTCTGTGGCGATTGACGAACGGCATGCGCGTTACGCCCCAGAGCGCAACAACTTTCAGCGCAAACGCTTAATTAACAGGGGCTAAGCGCCGTAATTGGCAAAAGTTGAATAAGGCAATTTCCGCCCGCAAGCCCTTGTAAATAAAGGGACGACGCGAAAAGCTGTTACCGCAAAAGTGCGCGCAGCGTTTCTTTTACAGCCGTGTCACGCCAGCTCGGCTCTTTGCCGCGAATAAACAAAATCGCGCCGTGTTCTGAGCGGATGGGCGCATGCACCATGCCTCTGGGGGCAAGGTGATACGTGCCGGGGCCGACCAGTTCTTCACCGATGGTGACCATGCCTTCGAGCACCACGCATTCTTCGTCAATGTGATGTTTGTGTGGCACCAGAAACGCGCCCGGCTCGAACTTGAGCAAGTAGCTCATGCTGCTGCCGTCAGCCTCGCGGCGCAGCACTTTCATTTTGATGCGCGGGCTGAATTTTTCCCACTCGCCGCTTTCGGGGCGCACCGTGTTGGTGGCCGCGCCTCGCTCAAGGTCGCGCACGCGAGTCATCAGGCGCGACTTCATAAAGCGCTGGGCCATTGGGTCAAGCGGTGCTTCGCGCACTGCCTCGGCCATTTGCGCTTCAACATAGGCCACATCGGCGGAAATTTGCAGGTCGTCGTCCATTGGTCGCGTGATATTCATAGTTGCGCCTCCATCGCCTGGAGCTGCACGCGCAATTGGGCGAAGGCCCGGTGCATCAACGTTTTTACTGAACCCAAAGGCATTTGCCAATGATCAGCAATTTCCTGGTGGGTCAAGCCCTTAAAGAACGCAAGACTCACGATCTGGCGCTCCTTCGCGGGTAACAGCAGCAGGGCGGCATGCACCGAACTGCCGGTTTCAAACTGGCCTATCAACTGCTCGGGTTCGGCCATCAGACTCGCCTCGTGCGAGCGGAATTCATCTGGGTCTTCCACGCAGTCGGCGATGTCTGCGCGACGCAGAGCGTCCAACGCACGCGAGCGGCAAATGGTTAACAGCCACGTAATCACCTTGCCGCGCGCTGCATCAAAGCGCGTGGCCTCGCGCCACGCCTGAAACAGCGTGTCTTCGGTGACCTCTTCAGCAAGCCCCTCATCGCGCACGATGCGCAACGCGAACGAATGCAGTCGCTTGGCGGTCATGTCGAAGAGATCTGACAGCGCTGCCTCTTCTTTTTCCGCCATACGCGCAACTAACAGCGACAGCAGTCGATCACGCTCGACCAACGGGTCGATTTTCGCTGTCTCGGGCGCGCGTGGCGCAGCATTTAGCTCGCGGTGTGCAAAAAATCCAGAATCAGCCATAACGGTATGGTAGCCCGAGAAGCCGCAAACGGAGGGTAGAGAAAGGATGTGCATGGAAATGATTGAACCGGAATCACTCATGCATACGCGTTGTCCAGTGCAACGGTTTTACAAATTGAGCGATTGTCCTATTGACTCGGGCCTGTCGTCGTGGGTGCTGGGCGGTGTTGGCGACGTTTAGAAGGCTACGCGTTGCGCTGGTCCGTTGGCGGGCGTCAGTTCCAGCGAGCCGCTGGCCTTGGTGCTGCTGAGCGAAATTTTTCCGTCAAGTCGTGCGTTACCACCCCGATTGCTCACGGCACAGCTTGAGCCCGCGTTTACCGGTTCAGCGGTTGGCGCGCATTCGACAGTCAATTCGCCGAGGGCCGTGTCGGAGTTGCCCAAACGATAGCCAGCATCACCGGCGCGTAAATTGCCTTTGATCGACAGCGTGCTGCGGGATACGGCGATTTCTGAAAAATTGGCGACGACGTTGGGTGACGTTACTGTGGCAGCGCCCGCGACGGTAAGTTGAATCGGAAGCGATGCGTTGATGTGCTCCGCAGTGAGTTTGCCTGCGAAGACGTCGGCTACGACCTGCGCGCTCAACGACTCGCTCAGCGCGCAACGCGTGCCCAATGGCGCGAATGATAGGCGGCAAAGCCATGCAAGCGATAGCGTCGGCGGCACGCCAGTCACGCTGAACAACGCACGCCCCTCCCAGATCGTTCCGCTGACCTGGTGCAATTGAGCGACGCGTGAAGCTTCAGGTGGAAGCAAACCCGCGATCAATGAGGCGGGCGCTCGCCAGATCGCCACGGCCAACACCACAACCAACAGCGCAAGTGCTACAAGAATTCGCTTCACGGCGCACGCTCTGCGTTGACTAAAAAATTGGTGCCACTGCGTGTGACTTTGATTTGCGCCACTTTGATTTGTGCGGCGTCAAGCGCCCGCAGACTGGCGCGTAATTCGTTGCTTGAACTGGCTTGCCAGGCGAGGTCGGCATTCGCCGCACCCGCCTTGATGTTGAAGCGACTGTACAGAGCTTCGGGGCTGGCTTGCCCGGGCGAAGGCGCTGCGTTGGTCTGCCACGACAACTGCGTCGCTACATCACGAGCGCGTGCTGCCGCACGATCACTCGCAGCAATCAACATCAAAGCTGCGCCGATGCAAAGGGCGATAACCGCCACGTAGGCAGCACGGCGGAGCAGCAATGGCCTAGCGGACAGCGAAATGAATTTATTCATCATTGAACACGCGCGGGTTCTGCTCTGTAGGAGCGGCTTGCCGCGACCCAACGTTGCGCACAGGAGTCGAGTGGGTCGCTGCAAGCTGCTCCTTCATGCGCGAAACCAGGACGCATGCGAATCATGGCAACTGCACCCGAATACGCGGACTCGGTGCGCCTGTGGATTGCACTGCCAAGCCGTTGGCCTCCATCGCCCGCACGGCGCGTTTCAGCGACTCTGCATCAAGCGCATCGGGCAACGCCAGCACCCACGCACCACTGGCGTAGGTTGCGCTCTGCGTTTGCGCCACCACGTCGGGTGCGATGGTGCCGATGCGATCCAGCAGCGCGCCTGCGGCGGCGTGGCCTGCCTTGTTGCCAGTCATCGGGGATGCGATGGCAACCGGTGCGGTGGCGTAGTGAATCCCCGCAAGCACGACGCAAACAACGCCGGCAAACGCGGCAATCTGCAACGCCCGATCCAGCGTTGTTGTGCGCACCGCGACGCGGGCGCGCGGTGGCGAAACCAGTGGCACCGGTGCTGCGACCGGAAGTTCGCCATCGACCATGGTCACCCCGCTGGCCGCCGACCACCATGCCATGCGCTCATCGCTGATGAGCCCTCGATCACGATTGACGAGAGCGCATATCGGTGCCTCGGCAGCGCTGATCGTTGCCAGGGTACCGGCGACGACCGACGGCAATTCATCCTGCAAACTCGCAAAGTCGACCGTCGCGGCGCCGCGCTCACCCACGATGTAGCCCGCCGGTGCGCCGACCCAATAGGCGCGTCCGGGCTGCATTGCCGCGAGCAAGTTGGTTGCAGTGTTGGTTGCGGAATCTGGCGTGGTGGTGCAGAAAGCGATACACGCCACATCAGCCGACTCAGTTGCAACGCTAACCGCGAGCCGCAAGTTCGCCGGTTCAACGCTTAACTCTCGGTGCAGCGCCATTGCAGCCGCCTGCAGTCGCTCGGCAGGTTTAAGCGCTGCAAAGCCGTTGATGCGTAGTCGCGCTAGTCCCACATCGGGGGGGGTGAGAAGCACGGGGCTCGAAGCTTTGATGGGTGATAAAGCCGACATGTATTTACGCATTGGAAATCAGGCGCGAGATGACCACCGGCCGAGCAGCGGGTGGTCGCGCAATCTGTAACTGTACGCGATGGGCAGCGCGCTCGAAGCGAATGATGGCCTCCACCGCGAAGTATTGGCTGTTGGCGCTAAACACGCCGTCTTGTGTGGGCTGAGCGAGCAGGGTGGCTAAATCGCCGCCGTTGGTGAAAGGCTGCTGCGCGCGACGCGCCACGGCCTTGTCGACGTTGTCCGCGCTGGCAGCAGGGAACGCCGCCGCAATTAGCGCGCGCGTTGCTGTGTTGGCATTGATCGCGGTGGCCTCGGGCAACACCATCATCACGATGGCTAAATTGCCCACCGCCGCATCGGTAAATCCGGGCACCTCGAGCAAATCTGCAATGCGCACCAGCGGCGCGTTGCGCAGGGCACGACCATACCGCTGGCGCTCGCTTTGACCGTCGTCGGTAAGCTCATCGCGATCAATCGCGTCGGCCAGCGTGTCGACCCAATTGACGGGCACCCCGGCCTGCGCAAACAACACTTTTGCCAGTGCAATGTTGGCGGGACTTTTCACGCCGCGCGGTGCCAGATTGTTGAGATTGAAACGCGATTGCATGTCGGTGATGCGCCCCTCAATCGTGCCGCCTTCAACCGGCGTAGGGGGCAAGGGTGTGGCCCACAATTCGCCGAAATGGTCAGTCGAGCCCAATCGAAGATCTGCCGCAAGCACGGTGATTGCCCACGACGACGCAGCATCGGCCAGGGTGTAACTCGCCTGCGTATCGCGCGCCCGATATTCGCGATCCATCCAGCCGGAAAGTGGCACGATCATCTGCACCGCGACCGCCGCGCCGAGTGCCGTGAGCAGCATGGCAACCACCAGTGCTGCGCCGCGAGATTGATAAAGCCTTGTTTTCATCGCAACGCAAACAAGCGCTCGACTGCCGCTGTCGCGCCCGTTGGCAGCATGGTGATACGCAGCGCTCGCGGGTAAGCGCTGGCGCTGGGCTCGAAGGTGGTGCCATCCAGGCTGTAGGCGACGGTGAGCGACTGCACCGCTGCCATAGGCGTGCGCTCGTTGCCCGACTCTCGAACCACCTCGCTCGTCGGGAAGCTCCTCTCCGCGTTCGCCACGGCGGACGGTGCCAGGCGGTAGCGCACAGTTCGCACTTCAATGCCACCGTCTAACGAGGGTTGCAGCACGGTAATCGTGTCGCTGTTACCACTAAATTCGGAGATGGAGGCGCGGCGCAAGTCGGCTTCGAGCGTGACAAAAAAGTCATCTACGCGTTGCCATTGCGCCGCCTCAGCCACCACGCGGTCGCGAGACGATTGCAGCGCATCCACAGCACGCCAACCGGTCAGCGTCATGAGCGAGGCAATCGCCAGGGCGATGAGGATTTCGACCAGCGTCATGCCGCTTGATTTGCGCTGCACAACCCTGATTGCGAGGCGTTCAGTGTTCGCGCTCTCCCCCAGAAGAGGGGGCCAAATCGCATCCGATACGACGGGTTTAGCGGATGCCTGAGCATTGGTCATGGACGCGCCGAAAAGCCAACGGCGGTCGCTAATACTTGCCCGTCGCCTGCGGCACGAGCAACGGTTACCTCCACCCGAGAAAAGATGGGGCTGGGTGTTGCCGTCACTTTTGCAGTCGCCGTGAACTCAATGCCGGATTGCTGCGCTTGTTGTGTGAATGCACTGCCTGCCTGCGCCTGTTGCGGTCGCAGGCGAATCTCCGCAAGTGTGTTGTGCGCAACCCAGCGAGCCAGCGTGCGATCACGCAGAATGCCCTGGTCGTTTGTGGCAACCAGGGCCGCGCGTGAAGCGGCGATCAGGCCGGTGGCGAGAATGGCGGTGGCGACCAAGACCTCAATAAGGCTGAAGCCCTTACGTCGGAAAACTAAAGATTCCACGACCCGATATCCGCGCCTTCGCCTTCTCCGCCTGTTTTGCTGTCTGCGCCAAAGCTGTACACATCAATCTCGCCACGCAGTCCCGGATTGGCAAATTGATACGGATTACCCCACGGATCGTTGGGCAACCGTGCAATGTAGCCGCCAGTGCGCCAATTGTTTGCCAGCGGCGCGATGACAGGCTTTTCGACCAGCGCCTTCAAACCTTGTTCGCCCGACGGAAAGCGCGAATTGTCCAGTTTGTACATGGTCAATGTCTGCACCAGCGTCGCTACATCCTGCTTTGCAGCGGAAACTTTTGCGTCGTTAAGTCGCCCGATCACGTTCGGCGCAATGATCGCAGCCAGGATGCCGATGATGACCACGGCGATCATCAATTCAATCAACGTGAAGCCGCTTGCGGACTTGAATCGACGGGCGGTAAGGTTAGACGCGATCAACATAGGCAAAATTATAGGATTCCAATTTGAACGGCACGTTCTACCACGCATTGATGAAGAAACTTTTTGTGCTGTTGCTTAGCCTTGCGTTGCTCGCTGCCGCAGCCTGGTACGCGTTGCCACAGTGGCCCGCCGCTATTCCCGCGAGCGGCGTCAACATTAGCGTGCGGCAGGGCAGCTCGTTGTCGCGTCTGGCCAACGATCTTGAGCGGGCCGAGGTTGCGCCCGCATTGGTTGTGCAGGCGGTGGCGCGGATGCGCGGCAGCGCGAGAAAGCTTCGGGCCGGGGAATACCTGTTTGAAGCGCCGCAGTCGGTGGCCGACGTGTTGAGCGCGATTGAATCCGGGAACGCAAGGCAATTGGCCCTCACCGTGGTTGAAGGCTCTCGACTATCGGATCTCTATGGCCAATTGCTGCCGGTCGCCGCGGCTTCGGGTGCGGCTACGTTTGCCGCAGGTTCGGTGCCTGAACGCACAACGCTGCGCGAAATTTTGCCCGCCGACGTGAGCGAGCTGGAGGGCTACTTTTTTCCGGACACCTATTTCGTGGCACCGGGTAGTTCTGCAACGTCGTTGCTGAAGCTGATGCACAAGCGCATGAAGCAGGAGCTTGCCAGGGCTTGGGAGCAGCGCTCGCCCGACACCCCGCTCAAATCGCCTTATGAGGCGCTGATTCTTGCTTCAATTATTGAAAAAGAGACTGGGCGCGAGTCGGATCGTCCGCTGGTGGGCTCGGTATTTGTCAATCGGTTGCGCATTGGCATGCGTTTGCAGACTGATCCGACCGTAATTTACGGTTTAGGCGAAAAATTTGATGGCAATCTGAGGAAGGTTGATCTGCAAACCGACACGCCGTACAACACCTACACCCGCAATGGTTTGCCGCCAACGCCGATCTCGTTGCCAGGGCGCGCGTCGCTGCGGGCCGCGGTGGCCCCACCCGTGAGCGACTTTTTATACTTCGTTGCTCGCGGCGACGGTAGCAGCGAGTTTTCGCGTAATCTCGCAGAACATAATCGCGCGGTGGCGAAATATCAGTTGGGACGGTAATGAGGGGAAAGTTCATCACGTTTGAAGGCATCGACGGTGCGGGCAAAAGCACGCACATCGAATCCGTACACTCGTTTCTAGTGGCGCGCGGCAAGACCGTGGTGATGACGCGCGAGCCCGGAGGTACTGCGCTTGGCGAGGCGGTTCGCAGCTTGTTTCTTGGCCGTTCGATGAGCCCGCACACTGAGGCGCTTTTGGTGTTTGCGGCCCGCAGGGAGCATCTAGAGACGGTTGTCTGGCCTGCACTCGGTCGCGGTGACTGGGTGCTTTGTGATCGCTTTACTGATGCCACGTTCGCCTATCAGGGTGGCGGTCGCGAGCTGGGTTTTGAGCGCATCGCGTCACTTGCGCATTGGGTGCACCCTGACTTCCGGCCTGATCTCACGCTGCTCTTTGATTTATCGCCAGACGCAGCGCATGATCGTGTGTCGCGTCGGGGTGAGCTGGATCGAATTGAGTCAGAGGCTTCTGAATTTCATCGTCGCGTTCGAGATGCGTATTTGCTGCGCGCGCACGATGATCCAGAGCGCATCAAAGTATTGTCCAGCGAGCAATCGAAAGAGACGGTGCGCGCTCGCGTGCTCGTCTGCGCCCAGCAATTGCTGGCGAGCGGGGCCTAGTTGATGGATTTTTCTTCGCTGCCCTGGCACACGTTATGGCTCGCAAAGGCGCGCGCATTAACTGCTAAGCACCATCACGCGTGGCTGGTGGTCGGGCGAACCGGTGACGGCGTAGGGCATGCCGCGTCGGCGTTAGCCGCGTCGTTGCTTTGCCATCAACCTACGGAATCGGTTGCCTGCGGTCAATGCCCAAGTTGCCGCTGGCTGGCGGGTGATGTGCACCCTGACTTCAAAAGACTCGCGCCTGATTTGGGTGATGGCGAGACGGTCAAACTGCCCACGATTAAGGTGGATGCGGTGCGCGAGGCGCTTGATTTCATGCAGCTTTCTGCCGCAGGAGAGCAGGGCAGGGTGCTTCTCGTTGACCCAGCCACCGCGCTGCCTCGGGAAAGTGCTAATGCATTGCTGAAGGCGCTCGAAGAGCCGCCGCCGAATACGCGCTGGCTGCTGGTCGCAGCGCAGCCTGAGCGATTGTTGCCGACGATCCGCAGTCGCGCCCTACGGCTGACGGTGCCGGGGCCAACGCACGCTGAGGCGGCAGCGTGGCTGCGGGCGCACGATGTGAGTGAGCCGGAAACGCTGCTGCAGCAAGCGCGCGGTGAGCCACTGTCCGCGCTCGCCGCCTTGCAGTCCGAAAGTGGCAACGCGCGTGAGGATTTCGTTCGAGATTTGCTGCGCCCTGGTCAGTTACCCACGCTTAAATGGGGCGCTTGGGTCGAGGCGGGGCCAAAAGCTGAACGGCGCCAGCGCTTTGCGGCGTTGCTTCGCGCATTGCTTGACTGGACCTCCGACTGGGCACGTGTTCGGACGCAACTGGTGCCTCGCGTTTTCATTTCCGAACGCGCTGGGTTGTCGGCGCTCGGCCCGGGCTTACCGTTGTCCGAGGCGCTCCGCTATCATCGAACTTTACTTCGCAAACTCAATCTGCCGGACACTACGTTGTCGCCACGTTTGCAGTTTGAGGCTTTGCTGCTGGATTATCGGGCACTTTTCTCACGTTAATGCGTCTCGCTGACGCGCTGTTAAGAGGTAAATCGGTTTTGCATCATGAGTGATTCTGGCGGCCTGGATACACCAACGGGCATGAGTACCGCGCGTGGACTAGCCGGCAGTGGCGGCGCGCAGGGTATGCGCTCAGGCGTGCTCTCGCTCAACATACGGGAGCGCACGGCGCTGTACGCGGCCTACATCCCCTGGATTGAAGGCGGCGGTATTTTCATTCCGACCACGCGCGCCTACAAACTGGGTGATGAAGTGTTCATGTTGCTCACCCTGATGGACGACCCGAACCGAATCGCCGTGCAGGGCAAAGTGGTGTGGATCACGCCGCCTGGCATTCAAGGCGCCCGGGCGCAGGGCATTGGCGTACAGTTCACGAAAGACGACACCGGGCGTGCCGCCAAAGGCCGTATTGAGGGCATTCTCGGGGCGCTGCTTGCGTCGTCGCGACCGACTCACACGATGTAGTTCTGGTTTTAAACCAACGGATTGCGCCTGTGTTTGTTGATTCCCACTGCCACATCAATTTTGCGGATTTCGCCCACGATTCTGATGAAGTCGTTGCGCGCATGGCGTTGGCGAAAGTAACGCACGCCATGTGTATCAGCGTGACTTATCCCGAATGGCCGTCAGTGGTGGCGTTGGCCGAACGACACTCGAATATTTACGCGACAGCGGGTGTTCATCCGGATTACGAGGATATTGAAGAGCCTACTGTGGCTTCACTGCTCGAGCGTGCGCAGCATCCGAAGGTTCAGGCAATTGGCGAAACCGGGCTCGATTACTTTCGGCTGAAGGGCGATCTGGAGTGGCAGCGCGAGCGCTTTCGCGTTCATATCCGTGCTGCCCGTGAATGCCGCAAACCGCTGGTGATTCACACGCGCAGCGCGTCCGAAGACACGTTACGCATCATGCGTGAGGAGCGTGCCGAGGAGGTAGGCGGGGTGATGCATTGCTTCACGGAAACCTGGGATGTCGCCAGCGCGGCAATCGACATGGGTTTTCACATTTCGTTCTCGGGCATCGTCAGCTTTAAAACCGCCGCCGATTTGCGTGAGGTCGCAAAAAAGGTGCCACTGGAGCGCATGTTGATCGAGACCGATTCGCCCTATCTTGCGCCGGTGCCGTTTCGTGGTCGGCGCAATGAACCGTCGTACGTGCCGCATGTCGCCGCTGCTATTGCTGCTGTTCGCGACACCGATGCGGAAACGATTGGACGTGTGACCGGTCATAACTTTTTTACTTTGTTTCGGGTAACTCCATGACCTTTCGTTCCCAAATCGCGCTCGTGACAGGTGCCGCCGCCATCGCTTTCGCCTTCACGCAGAGCGCTTCCGCCCAAACGGTCGCTGACCTGATGAAGATGATTGATATTGAACGCCCCTCAGAGGTGCGCGCGCTGCTGCTTAAAGGGGTACCCCCAGATTCGATTGACGAGCGTGGCGACACGGCATTGGTGGTTGCATCGCGAGGCGGGCTGTTGCCCATTGTTCAGGTGCTGGTTGACGCGGGTGCGAAGGTCAATCTGCGCAATAGATGGGGCGACACAGCGCTGATGGTCGCCGCGCTGAACGGTCGCGACAAGGTGGTGCGCTACTTGCGCAGCAAGGGCGGCGACGTCAACAACAACGGCTGGACGGCGCTGCACTACGCAGCGGTGAACGGACATGCCGACGTGGCGAAATATTTGCTCGATCAAGGGGCCAATCCGGTGGCCGCTTCACCGAACGGGGTGAGCGCGCTGATGATGGCGGCTCGAGAGAATAAGACTGATGTGGTGAAACTGTTGCTTGAATACGGCGCTGATCCCACCCAGAAGAACGAAAAAGGTGAAACTGCGTACGACTGGGCCGTGCGCGAGGAGCACAAATCAGCTATCGATCTGCTGAAAAACGTTCGCTAGTCCGCTATCGTTGCCTGCCGCCAAACGCGGCAGGTTCAGCTATTTTTGCGCCGCGTCCGACGCGACCGGCGCGTCACCCGGCGAAGCAACTATTGACAGCAATGACGGATCGCTCGCTTTCGGTGTAGCCGCGTTAGCCGCGCCTACCAGTAAGCCAATGTCCGGAAGGCTACCGACGATACGACGTGCACCGTTGAATGCCTTCTGCCAGTATGCGTTCTCCAGGCTCACCACCTGCACCGCTCCGCCTGCGCTTGGCGCATGGATAAACCGGTTGTCGCCGATGTACAAGCCAACATGCGAAAACTGGAAGCGCCGAGTGTTAAAAAACACTAAATCGCCCGGCTGCAATTTGTCCTTGCTGATCGACTCGCCAACCCGCGCTTGTTCGCGGGCGCTACGCGGCAACAACAAACCGGTGGCCTGCTGAAACACATAACGAATCAGCCCGCTGCAATCGAGGCCCTGATCAGGCGTATTGCCACCAAATCGATAGTCAACGCCAATGAGCGAAAGCGCGTAGCTGGTGATGTCGGAGGCGGTGTCTTTAGCCTTGCCGCCAAAATCCCGAAGATTTTTCTCGGCTCGCAGCAACGGTGAGGCATTTTGCTCAGGCGTTGCAGCCACCACCGAGGCGGCCAGCGTGCAGAAAAGTAGCGGAATCGAACGCCCCAACAGAATACGAATACCTGTGGGCAGCTTTGGTGGACGTGAGTGCATAGGGAGCGGCATTGCCTGATTTTAGTGCAAAGCAGCTCACAAACGGCGTGATGCCGTCAAAAGACCCGTGAATGACGACAAAAAATCAGCACTCAAAGACGGGCGGTGCGGTGCTCTCGCATGCCACAGCACTGCGCTAACATTCAAAGTCAGTTTTTGCCCATTGCGGCCAATTAGCCATTCACTATGTCGAACGCCAGCGCCACTCCCATTCGGGGCAGTTTAGTTGCCATCGTCACGCCTATGCAGGCGGACGGTAGCCTTGATTTGGCGGCACTTAAGCGTCTGATCGACTGGCACGTTGAGTCCGGCACGGCAGCCGTCGTGATTGTGGGCACCACGGGCGAGTCTCCGACGGTGGATGTGGATGAGCATGCGTTGTTGATCAAGACTACGGTTGATCATGCCGCGGGGCGCGTTCAGGTTATCGCGGGCACGGGAGCCAATTCAACGCAGGAAGCCATCAATCTCAGCCGTTATGCCAAAAGCGTGGGCGCGGACGCTTCGTTGTCAGTGGTGCCGTACTACAACAAGCCGACGCAAGAGGGCTTGTATCAACACTTCAAGGCGATTGCCGAAGCGGTTGATCTGCCGATGATTTTGTACAACGTGCCCGGGCGCACCGTAGCTGATATGACCACGGACACCACGCTGCGATTGGCGGAAATCCCGGGTATTGTCGGTATCAAAGACGCGACGGGTGACATCGCGCGCGGCAGCCTGTTGATTCGAAAATTGCGGAACGTGCGGCCCTCGTTTGCGGTCTATAGCGGCAACGATGACTCGGCGCTGGCATTGCTGGCCATGGGCAGTGATGGCGTGATTTCGGTGACGGCAAACGTTGCACCAAAGCTGATGGCAGACATGTATCGTCTGGCGTTGGCCGGCGAGTTTGCACAAGCGCGTGTCATCAACGATCAGTTGATGCCATTGCACTTTGACCTGTTCGTCGAGGCCAATCCGATTCCGGTCAAATGGGTGCTGGCTCGCATGGGGCGTTGTGGCGCGACGGCGCGGTTGCCGATGACACCGCTGTCGCCAAATTTTGAAGCGGTACTTGTGCAGGCCATGCAGCACGCAGCTTTACAGTAAAAATATTTTCAGGATCAGAACCCGGTATGAATCAATTTAGAAAATCCGCAGTGGCTGCCGTCGCTATCGCCGCAATTGCGCTCACCGGCTGCAGCACGCTTCAAGAGTTGAGCCCGTTTGAGTCAAAACGGGTGGAATACAAAGCTGCGCAGTCGGGCCCTGCGCTAGAGATACCGCCGGATCTGACCCCCCCGAAATTTGATGACCGCTACAAAGCGGGCACCGCTACTTTGTCCGGCGTAAATGCGGCCAATCGTTCGGCGGTGTTGTCGGGCGCGGGTGGCGTGCTGCCGTCTGTGTCGGGCATGAAGATCGAGCGTTCGGGCACCGAGCGCTGGCTGGTGGTACCGGGAACCGCTGAGGCCAATTTCCCGCGCGTAAGGGAGTTTTGGTCGACCATGAACATGAATCTGGTGCTCGACGATTCGCGCATCGGTTTGATGGAAACCGACTGGCAGGAAAACCGCGCTCGCATCCAGCAAGACATCGTTCGACGCACCATTGGCAAGGTGTTTGACAGCGTTTATTCGAGCGGCACCCGCGACAAATACCGCACCCGCATTGAGCGCGGCAACAACAGTACCACCGAAATTTACATCAGCCATCGCGGCATGGAAGAGATGAACGTGGGCAACGCGCAAAGCCCGGTGTTCCGCTGGGAGTTCCGTAAGCCAGAGCCCGAATACGAAGCCGAAATTCTGAACCGCCTGATGCAGTATCTGGGGGCGCCGCGCGAAGAAGCCTCGGCGATCGTCAAAGCCGCTCTTGCGCCTGCCGCCGCGGTAGCGCGAGTGGATCAGTCGCAGATCGTCAAAGCGGGTAATGTCAGCTCGCTGTCGATCAACGACAGCTTTGACCGGTCATGGCGTCGCGTAGGCCTTGCACTGGATCGAGTTGGGTTCACCGTGGTTGATCGTGATCGCACGGCGGGTACCTACTTTGTTCGCTATGCAGACCCGGAACTGCTCGCTAGAAACGAGCCGGGCATTCTCGACAAGATGAAATTCTGGAAGTCGGACAGCAAAGAGACCGTCGAACAGTACCGCATCACGGTGAAAGAAACCGCCGGCAAGACCACCGTCGCTGTCCTTGACAAATCTGGTCAGGCCGACGCGACAGTCGTTGGCACCCGCATCGTGACGCTGCTGCACGAGCAGTTGCGATAAGCGTCGTGCGGCGGCCCCTCCGTGCGCTTCGCTAGCCTCGGGAGCGGTAGCGAGGGTAACGCGCTCGTCGTTCAGGCGGGCGCTAGTACGATCATGATCGACTGTGGTTTCGGCCTCAAAGAAACCCTGCGTCGTTGTGCGCGACTGGGCGTGGAACCTGCGTCCATTGATGCCATCGTCATCACTCACGAACACAGCGATCACGTGGGTGGGGCGCCGCGCTTTGCCCGCCGATTCGACATTCCGGTTTGGCTCACCTTTGGCACGTTGTCCGCCACCGAATCGCGCTGGGACGGCTGCACGCTACGCGGCTTTGACTCGCATGATGCGTTCTTGGTGGGTGACCTCGAAGTGCAGCCGTTCCCGGTGCCGCATGATGCGCGCGAGCCCGCGCAGATGACCGTAAACGACGGCACGCGCAAGCTCGGCGTGCTCACGGACGTGGGCGAGACCACGGCGCACATCGAAGCTTCGCTTGCCGATTGTGATGCATTATTTCTTGAGGCAAATCATTGCGAAGATATGCTCTGGCAGTCAAGTTATCCGCCCAGCCTCAAAGTGCGAATTGCCGGGCGCTTTGGGCATCTATCGAACCGGGCATCCGCCGATTTGCTGGCCCGAATTGCGGGTGATCGACTGCAACGGGTGGTTGCCGCGCATTTGAGTCGGCAGAACAATCGCGCCGAGCTGGCGCAAGTGGCCTTCGCGGCGGCTTTAGGCGGTGAGTCAGCCGATATTTTCATTGCTTCGCAAGATGACGGTATTGGCTGGGTGGCGTTGGCTTAAACATGTTGGGTAGGCGTGGCGAAAGGCTTGCCGAGCGCTGTCGAAGGGTCGCGACTTGTGTTGAGCGAGAACCCTTCTCGCCACTTTACCGCTCCTACGGGCCACAACTTTTTAGTGAAACCGTTTACTCATATGGGCTTAGCGGACGATTTGCTCAATAGTCGACATACGCTATAAATCTAGCTGAAGCCTCGTAAATACGAAATCTCTGCAAAAAGCTATATCCAAAATCGATGAGACGTGACCACCCCGCCGCCGTGTTGTTCGATATGGACGGTTTGCTGATCGACAGCGAACGCATTGCGCAGGAGGTTACCCGCGAGGCGGCGCTGCATATAGAGTTTGAGTTGCCTGATCGCGTTGCCATGCGGATGATCGGGCTCGGTCGCGATGCGCTCGAACGCATGCTGGTCGACGAATTGGGCGCTAACTTCCCGTTCCATAGATTTCAGGCCGAATGGGAGTCGCGCTACCACGCACGCATTGCCCAAGGTGTGCCGATCAAAGCGGGCGTATCGGAGGCGCTGGCAGCACTGGCCGCTGCCGGATTGCCCTGCGCAGTTGCGACGTCCACCCACACCGAGTTTGCGCGCTATAAGCTACAACAGGCGGGTTTGCTCGCTCATTTTGCAGTCGTCGTCGGTCGTGACTCGGTGTCGCATGGCAAGCCGGCACCGGATTTGTATCTGCATGCGGCGAACCAGTTGGGCGTTTCGGCAACGCGTTGCTGGGCGTTTGAAGATTCTCTCCCTGGGCTTACGGCAGCCGTGTTGTCCGGTGCGCGGACGCACTGGGTGCCCGATCTGGCTGACATCGCAAATCATGAGCTGCCGCATGGTGTGGAGACGGTGGCCTCATTGCATGAGGTTTGTCGCTGGGTTGCCGTTCACGATTAATCGACAGAATCGTAAGGGCGGCGAAATCGCGACCCAGGTCAGTTGGGGCGAAGTCGTGGCAGAGCCGGTGATAACCACCCAAATTTTGCAGAATTTCAAAACCAGCGGGCGAAAAAAAGCCGGGCGAAGAATCGACCGGCTTTTGATGGTGCGTTAACTGAAACCAGTTATGGTTTCTTCACGGCATCCTTGGCTGCGTCTTTGGCGGCTTCTACAGCTTTGCCGGCGGCATCCTTAGCTGCATCAACCGATTTGGCTGCTGCGTCTTTGGTGGCGTCGACTGCTTTGCCGGCTGCATCTTTAGCTGCATCGACAGTTTTGCCGGCTGCATCTTTAGCTGCTTCAACCGATTTAGCGGCTGCGTCTTTGGCTGCATCCATTGGAGCGGGTGCAGCAGCGGCAGGAGCCGCAGCGGGAGCAGCGGCAGGAGCCGGCGCAGCCGCTTTTGGCTCTTCTTTTTTGCCGCAAGCGACAAGGCTAAGTGCAGCAAGTGCTGCAACCAGGAGGGTCTTTTTCATTTTGTGTTCCTTACAACGTGAATCGTTAACGAATGTGTGTGCCTTAAGGAGAATCTCCCTCAGTGGAGACCACCCGATGAGCGAAACCGGGATAGAAACTGAGTGAGGATCGAAAGTATATCGAAAACCCGGACACTGGAATTGCTGGAAATTACAGTCCGAATACTTCCGGGAAGACGCGTCGCCCGCCGTGCTGCCAAATCACTTCAAATGTATTACTGTAAGCCATTGATTTATATGAATTGCTAAAATTCAGCGAACCGGTAGGCTGCACCGATTTGGGGCGAAAAAGAAGGTGTTGCTGGTCTGCAACAACGAAGTTTGAGGCCCGAAATGACCCTTCTGGGGCCGCGATGATCGCCATTTGGTGGCCCATAGTTTTGAGCAATTGCATCAATCGAGGCAGCTCGGCAGTCACAACCTGCGTATCAACCAGAACCACGCGAACCCGCACCCGACGCGCAAGCATCGCAACTTTCAATGCTTCAAAGCGCGCGATGCTTCCCCAATCTTGCTGCGCTAGAGATTGATCAAAAACGTCGATCGTGCGCTCTGCTTTTGCGATTAACTCATCGAGCGCCGCCGACACATCGCGCCACGAAAGTAGGGCACGCTGATTGGCATTGGGTGTGTCGTTGCCACCTTCCATCCGTCAATACTGCACCGGCGCCAAGCTTGGGCAAAACGCTAATTTAAGCGAAGCCAACCGTCGCAGTACCACGCGTAAAGCGCATCAACCGTCTCGCTCGCTTGCTTCGCTGAGACGCTCGTGTGCCGCTGGTCGGCCAGCGCACGCCAGAACACAGCGTCGCCTTTGATCACAAACGCCTCGCCGTTGATGAACAGAAATTCATCGTCGTACAAACACATTGTCGCGGCTGCGAACTTGACGCCTTTACTCACCGCTGCCTTGCCGAACGCAGCGCGCAGCATTGGCGCGTCTGGGGCAACAAACACGATCTGCGGTTTGAGGTCGGTGGCGAAGCACCCCGCAAACTGCTTGATCGCGCTGCGATCCATTTGCAGCTTTTCGATGGCGGCAAAAATTTCGCGTTGATAAATTTTTGGCACCCGGGCAGGGGTGGTCGTGGCGGTCAGATCGGAATCTTCAAGACGACCGTCTAATTCACTGGTCGCGCCGATCCAGTCAAGGAAACCATCGGCAATCTCTTGATGCGTCGGCGCGCGAAAGCCAATGGAATAAGTGGTGCAAAAACCTTCTGCTTGCGTTGCTACGCCATCATGCGCCACATGCGGCGGTAGATACAGCATGTCACCCGCAGCCACATCAAACGTCTCGCTGGCTTTAAGTTTTTTGAGGATTTTGAGCGGCGCATCAGGATCGAGTTCGAGATCGGTCTGCTCGGAGATTTTCCATTGACGCGCGCCAATGCCTTGCAGCAAAAACACGTCGTACGAATCAAAGTGCGGGCCGACGCCGCCACCGGGTGCAGCCAGCGAAATCATCACGTCGTCGAGCCGCGCGTACGGCAAGAAGTTGAAGCGCCGCAGCAGCGCGTCAGCTGCGGGTAGGTGCAGGTTCAAGCCCTGAACCAGCAACGTCCAGTCGCGTGCGGGCAGGGCGGCGAGACGTTTTTTGGTAAACGGGCCGTTCTCCAGCGTCCACGCTTTGCCCTCGCGCAGGATCAGGCGTGACTCCGCGTCTTCCGAGCAGGCAAGCGCGAATAGCGCTTTGCTGTCGATCAATTCTTCAAACGCAGGCATCGCGCCGCGCATCAAGCGCCACTGCTTTTGCCAATGCCTGGTCATGAAGTCGCGGGGTGCTAGACCTCCTAAAAGGGTATGTTCAGCAGCAGTCATGGGTGGCCCTGATTATTTTTATGATGATTTACGCGCGCCAGCAACGCAACGGCTGGCAAGCTGGCAAGAACAATGAGTAGGGACGGCAACGCGGCTTCGCCCAAGCGTTCATCTTTGACTAAATTGTAGGTTTGCGTGGCGAGCGTATCGAAGTTAAACGGACGAAGGGTGAGCGTCGCGGGCAGTTCTTTCAGCGTGTCGATGAACACCAGCAACGTCGCGGCAATCGTGCTGCGCTTGAGCGCAGGCCAATGCACGCGTGTGAACGCGTTCCAGCCGCTCACGCCGAGCACGCGCGCGCTGTCGTCCAGATGCAGCGGCAGACGCGAGTAAGCCGCCGAAATGCTGCTAGATGCCACGCCATAAAACCGAATGCTCGATGCGTAAACCAGCGCCAATACGCTGCCAGTCAAGAGTAATCCCGGATTGACGCCCCACAGCCGCTTGCTCATGTCGATCATTTGGTTGTCCAGCCATGCCAGCGGCAGCAACACGCCAATCGCTAAAACTGCGCCGGGTACAGCGTAACCAAACGACAGCAGACGCTCGATGCGCAAGGCCCAACGCTCGCGTAACAAACGCGCTCGGGCATGAAGCAACAGCGACAAGCTCACCACCACCAGCGCGGCGAGCACTCCAATCAGCAACGAATTACCCGTCCACTTCACCACGGCCGCCATCGACACGGCGACCCATTCACGTTCCAGCAAACGTAGCAACAAAGTCGCCGGCAGCACAAATCCGACCACGAGCGGCAACATGCACAACACAGTTCGCGACCACGCCTCTGTATCTGACAACGGCTGCCCGACTCGCGCCGCCGAAAGGTGGCGGGCGCGCGTGTTGGCATAGCGCGCACGGCGACGGTTGCGGCGTTCAAGCCACACCAAAATGACCACGGTTGTCAGTAACAGAGCCGCCAACTGCGCCGCTGCGACCAAATCGCCCATGTTTTGCCAGGCGCGATATATGCCCGTAGTCAGCGTTTCAACGCCGAAATAGCTCACGGTGCCAAAGTCGGCTAGCGTTTCCATCAACACCAGCAACGCGCCGCCAGCGATGGCCGGTCGCGCCACCGGTAGCGCCGCGCGCCACCACGCTGCACGCGCGTTGAGGCCCAGCGTGCGCGCCGCCTCAAAAAGCTCAGAACCGCGCTCGGCAAACGCGGTGCGCGCGAGCAAATACACATACGGATACAGGGTCAAACTGAATACCGTGATCGCGCCGGGCAGCGACACCAGTTCAGGAAACCAATAGTCTCCCTTCACCCAACCCAACGTGGCACGCAACCATGTTTGCATCGGGCCGCTGAACTGGAAGAAATCAGTGAGTGCATACGCCGCGACATATGCGGGCATCGCCATCGGCAACAACAGCGCCCACGACAAAAAGTTGCGCAACGGAAAGCGATATCGCTCAATCTGCCATGCGCAGGCAACACCGATGATGCTCGCGATTAACGCGACCGAGGCTCCCAGCACAATCGAATTACCGACGTACGCAGGCAGTACCGTCGCCGCGTAATGCAGCCATAGGCCGCTCGCGTCGGCAGCAAACATTTGCGCAATGAGTGTGACAAACGGCAGCGCTACCGCGAGGAGCAGCAACGTATATGCGGCAATCGTAAGGGGCCGGTTGTTAGGCTTGATAAGTCGTAGCCCCTTGAACCGGCGCGACGAGCACCCCACGCAACCCGTTGCTCGGTGCGCGCGCGTGGATACGGGCCTTCGCCGGTTTGGCAAACAATTTGAGGTGTTTAGCGTTTCCCCTGAACAAGGCGTGCTCTCTATAATTTGCCTGGTGAAGATTCTAGTTTCTAACGACGATGGTTATAACGCGCCCGGCATCATTGCTTTGGCGCAGGCGTTGTCCACGGTTGCCGAAATCACGGTGGTGGCGCCTAGCCGCAACCGCAGCGCCACGTCCAACTCGATCACTGTGGATCGCGCGCTTCGTGTGGAGCGTGCGGACAACGGCTATTTTTATGTTGATGACGGCACGCCTGCCGATTGCGTGCATCTGGCGGTAACCGGGCTGCTCGACTTTCGCCCTGACCTTGTCGTGTCTGGCATCAATGATGGTTCCAACCTCGGTGACGACACCATTTACTCCGGCACCGTGGCCGCGGCGATGGAGGGCTATCTGCTTGGCATTCCGTCGATTGCGGTGTCACTCGCCGCCCGTCCGGTGACGCACTTTGCCACCGCTGCGCAGGTGGCGCTGGACCTGGTGAAGCGTTTTCAAATCACCAAGCCGAGCGCGCCGTGGTTGCTCAATGTGAACGTGCCTGATGTGCCGTTTTCTGAGCTCAAAGGCGTGCGCACGGTGCGTCTCGGCAAACGCCATCAGGCGGAACCGGTGGTGAAGTCTGTGAACGCGCAGGGTGTCACCGAATATCGCGTTGGCCCGGTCGGCAAAGCCGCCGACGCCGGGCCTGACACTGATTTCGGCACCATTGCCGAAGGTTACGCATCCGTCACGCCGCTCTCCATCGACCTCACCAAATTTGACGCACTGCATTTAGTGAAAGCGTGGCTCGTTTGAGTTCCACGTTCGAGCGCGCGGCCGCTGGCATCGGCATGGCCTCCGAGCGCACCCGCTTGCGCATGGTGGCGCGGCTGCGCGAGCAAGGCATTCGCGATGAAACTGTGCTTACGGCCATGTCGCAGGTGCCGCGTCATTTGTTCGTGGAAGAAGCGTTTGCCAGTCGAGCGTATGAAGACACGGCGCTGCCCATAGGTTTTGGCCAGACCATTTCGCAGCCGTTTGCGGTTGCCCGCTCCTGTGAGCTGGTTCGTAGCGGAAAAGCGGGCGGCATGCGCATCGATTTAGCGCTGGAAATTGGCGGGGGCTGTGGTTATCAGGCCGCGGTGCTGGCGCGACTGGCGCGCGAGGTGTACACCATCGAGCGCATTGGCGCACTAGCCGCCAAAGCTCGGCAAACGCTGTCGAGCATCGGCGTGGGCAACGTCAAGGTGCGCAACGCTGACGGTCGCGAGGCTGCGTCTAACGTGGTGCAGTTTGATGCGATTCTGGTCGCCGCAGGGGGCGCCATCGTGCCGCCCAATTTGCTGGGCTTGCTCGCCGACGGCGGACGCATGGTGATTCCGCTGGGTACGGCTGAACATCAGCGCCTCACACTGGTCACACGCACGGGGGACAATTTTCAGCAACAGGCTTTTGATGAGGTGGTCTTTGTACCTCTCAAATCGGGTCAAGAGTAATTAGAGAGATTTCGCGCATGCACACACGCACTATTTTGCTGGTACTAACGGCTGTGACGCTTGCCGTCACGGCGGCCTGCACCACCAGCATTCCTGCGCCTGTCGTGGATCGCAACGTGCGTCCGGTCGCGCCTCCGCCGCAAGCGCCGGCGGCACCGCCGGTGGCTGTGACGCCACTGAATCCGAACCTTCCGGGCAACACGCCAGGGTCGCAGTTTTACGTGGTACAGCGTGGCGAAACGCTGTACGGCATCGCTCGCGTGAACAATATCGATGTCAATGCGCTCTCGGCGTGGAACAACATTGTGGCCGGTCAAACCTTGCGTGAGGGACAAGTGTTACGCCTCTCTCCATCGCTCAGCCAGGCAGCGGTTGTCACTGCGCCTGGCACCACAATCACCACCCTTCCGTCGACCGGTTTGATTCAAGGGCAGCCGTTGGCAGCGGGGGCTCCGCTGCCCGCAGCGGGCGCGCCTAATTCGTCGCTGTCACCTATCACCGGACCGACTGCAACCACCGTAACGCCGGTTGACGCGCCGCTGAAACGTGAGCCGAAGGCACAACGCTTGCCGTACAGCGACGCAGCATTTGCCAGCCTGCAGCGTGGTGATGGCGCGGCAGCACCGATGGCGGGCGACAGCCGCGCGGCTTCGCCCGCGCCCACCGTGTCCGCACCAGCCTCAGCACCCGTTGCTACCTCAGCCGGAGCAGTCGATGCCGAAATTAAGCCCGGCAACGGCGTGGAGCGCGACGGCATCGCGTGGACGTGGCCGACGTCGGGCAAAGTGTCGAGCAAGTTCAACGAGAAAGCGCCGATGAAGGGCATTGACATTAACGCCAACGCCGGTACCGCCGTGGTTGCCGCAGCGACCGGCAAGGTGATCTACGTCGGCAAAGAGCCGCGCGGCTACGGGCAGATGATCGTGGTTAATCACGCCAAAGAAACCGTTAGTGTGTACTTTCACACTGACAAAGTGCAAGTGAAAGAGCAGCAACGCGTGCTGCTCGGTCAAAAGCTTGCCGAGGTTGCCGAAGGCGCGGGCAACAAAATGCACTTCGAAGTGCGTCGTCAAGGCCGACCTCTAGATCCAGTGGCGTTGATGCCGCGATAGCTTTTGGTTGAAATGCCTGCGCATATTGGGCTACGTCAAGCTAATCGACAAAGTCAATATCTTGATAAAAATGCTTGTAGCCCCAGTAAATAAACGGTTACCGTGAAAAGCTGTATGCCTTTTACGGCTCGCTGCTAACGCGACAAAGCCTGCATCGACACACGCTTGCCAGCATCTGCGAGTGTTTGCGAGCCGATTTCAGAAAATCCAACGCTGCGGTGCAGGCGTTGTGACGCGGCGTTCAACGGCTCAATGTCAAACTCGCAAGTGATTGGACTGATTGCGGACTCCGTGGCGTAGGCAATCAGGTCTTGATACAGCCGTTTGCCGATGCCTTGACCTTGCGCAAAGGCTGACACCACCACCCGATCAACGTAGAGAAACCGGGGCAGGCGGCTGGCAAACCACTGATAGTTGACGCTGTTGTAGGCGGCACCTTCGCGCAGCGCGAGCAGAAATGCGTGTACTGTATTCTGGGTTGCCATGACCCGGTGGTAGGCGGCCTGAGCATGGAGTGTTTCCAGCCGCGCTAGGTCAAGCGGGCTAAGCACTTGCACCGTTGCAGCATTGAGGGCCAGTATCTGCGTGAAATCTTCAGGTGTTGCAGCACGGATTTGCATGGTGATTCAGCCTTCAAGTGCAGCAAGTGTCGCATCATGCCGCCGACGGGCGTGTACAGAAGAGCTCTATGCGCTGCACTCGCGCCGTTCCCAGAAACGAAAACGCCCGCAGTCGCGGGCCTTCGTAAGCCGGGGACTTCGGCCTGACTAGTAGTACCGGGTGAGCTGCGCCCACGGGGCGAGCGCTGCCAGGCCGTCGTCGCGCACATTCATGGGGCTGGACTTTGATGGGGGCGCTTCAGCACGCAGGGTGTCTTGCGAGCGGCCTTGCGCGGCCAAAATGTCGTTCATCACGCGCCGATCGCCAAGGGCCGTCTCCCATAGTTGGACGTCGGCGCGGGCAG
>JAYSUK010000038.1:0-6306 GCA_043719085.1 Burkholderiales bacterium
CTTTTCGCGCGTCTGGTATTCCGCCTTGTCCGGCGTCACCGTCACGTTGAGGCTGTAGCGCTGCCAGTTCACATCAATGTTGGCGATGCCGAGCTTGAACGCGGGTTTTGCTAGATCGACCAAAGCGGTTGGTGAGGGCGCGCCAACGCGGCCACGGACGAGCAGTGCGGACACGTAAGCGTTGGGTGCCCACTCCTCTTTCACCGGCACTTCGATGACCGCCGACTTGCCCGAGAGTTTGGTGACGAAGCTCGAAAGCACCGCGCCTTCGCGCTCAACTGTCACCAATACGGTCGCTTCGCGAAACGGCATGCGCACCTGAAAGCGCGCCTTCTCGTTCGGTTCGTAGCGCTTTTTCTCGGGCAGCAGATCAATGCGATCCGAGCTTTCGGCGCGGAACATCCAGTCGTCGCCGTTCGATGCCCACACCGACGTACCCGCGCTTGCTGGTCGACCACCTGCGTCAACGACCTCAACGGTGAGCTGAATCTCGCCGGACGCACTCACGCTGCTGATGCAGGTGTATTTTCCGCTGCGGTCTGACGTGCCTTCGCAGAGCACGCCGAGCTCGCTCTTGCGTTCGGTCGATTCGTAACTGTAAAAGCCGCCGATATTGCGCTTGCGGTACGAATCCCAGGTGCGGTTGCGCCCACTCACCTTGAACTTGACGCCACCGACTGGTTTGCCGGTCACATCGATGGTGACTATGTCGTAGCCGAGCTTGTCGCGTGCCATCGCCCAGTCGGCCGTCTTTATGCCCACCAGTACTGCTGAGGGCCACACGGTGGTGCGCGCCTGCGCGGTGTAGATCTCGCCGTTTGGATCTTTGTATTCCATATCGGCCACGAGCGAGTGCGGGCGATCAACTTTAGGCGTCGCCATTGGCACACGAGCGCTGCCCGCGGTCGAGAGCGCGAGCGATTGATCTTCGCCATCGGGCTGTTTACTGCCTCGCCGGCTCAAACGCGTCGAGCCGTCTTCATCGTATTCGGGGACGCTGAAACTGTAGTCCGGCAACGCCTCAAAGCCCGACCAGGTGCGCGCATCAAAACGTGAGCGCACGGTCACCACGTCGCCACTCGCGGGCCCGCCCGACAGGAACGACAGGCGCACATCCACATTCGCCTTGTCGCCACCCACCACGTTCGCCTCCGCAATGCTGATCTCGGATTTGTAGACCGGCAAACGGAAATCCGCGACGGTGAAGCGTCCCGTAGTGCGTCCACTAATCTCCACGCGGTATTGGCCGCGCTTGGCGTTGGTCGGCATCTTGAGTTCGGTGATCGCATTGCCGCGTGCGCTCCATGCAAACTCCATGGTGCTGCGCTGGTTGTTGCCTTCGTTGATGATGGAGACCGTCTTCGGTAACTTGCCCACCTCGGGCGCGCCGGTGCCGTAGCGCTTCAATTCACGTGCGTAATGCTTCATGTGAACCGTCTCGCCGGGGCGCAGCAGATTGCGCGCGAGGATTGTGTGGAACGCCTGTTTGCTCGCACTGCTATCACCATCGTGCTCGTAGTCCCACGGCAAGTTGAAGCGCCATTGCTCAATGCCGCGCGTCCAATCGCTGCGGGTGAACGCCGTGTCGTCGCCGCTCTGCGCGAAGATGAACATCGGGCAGGATTCGCCCTTCTTCTGCGCTTTGGGCGTCAGCCGTGCGATGCCATCTTTGTCCGTTTTGCCAACAGCCAGCTCTGCGCCTTTGCAGTCGCGAATACGCACGTTAGCGTCAGCTACAACGCCCGCATCGTTCAGCCGCGTGACCCACACTAGCGCACCGCCAGTACCGGTTTTGGAATGCACAGCGAGGTTCGTCACCAGCGCAATCGTGCGCACGTACATCGAACCTTTTTTCTCCAGCAGCGACGCGCCGAGTGCGGTGGATTCAGCCTCGACGATATGCAGTCCCGGCTCCGCAAGCGGCAGGCCAACGACCTCAAACTCCTTCGGTCCACCGGGCTTTGGTAGTGGAAGCGACTGCACTTGCGCAACACCTTTCAGCGGGGAGCGAGCACGCACATCGTCGTCGCCTTTTGGACGCTGACCAAAGTCTGTGTAGTCTGATTCCTCATCGTCCATTGAGCGATCACTTTGCTGAAAGCCAAGCGTCCGCGCATACCAGCGAATCATTTCTTGCTCGCTGGTGACGCGCAGCTTGCGTACAGTTGCGGCCGTGCCTGTACCTGCAGTGCCAGGTTCCAGATTACGCACCGTGATTGGCAGCGCCGGATCAGCCTGCCGCTCCAGAATGCCGAAGCTGCGCGGGAACTTCACCAGTGGTGGATAGGCGCTGGTGCGCATGGTGTACGCGCGCTTGAGTGTCAGCGGCGTAGTGGTGCCCGACTCTTTCAAATTCGGTGGCACGATCAGTGTGAATTTCGTCTCGGGCGGGAGTTTGGAAAAATTGATGCCTTCGCTATCTTCGCTATCGGCTTTGGGCGGATACAGCTTGCCCGCGTCGTCGCGCAGCCTGAATCGCGCGGCGTCTTTCGGATCAATGGCGCGCTTGAAACCTACATAAACATTGCTCAGCGGGTTACAGCCCGCATCCTTGTTTTCACGACTGCACGTCAGCTCCAGCCAGTCGCCCGAGCGCACCTTGAACCGCAACGTGTCGACCGCCTGTTTGGTGGCAGCCGTCGGCGAATCCCAGCGAATGATGACGTTCGCCCCGCTTGGAAAATTTTGCGTGCACCGGAAGGCGATCCAGTTCTCGGTGTTGGTGACGCCTGCGGCCTTCAGCAGCTCCGACTTCCGGGCGCCGCCCACCACCCGCACCGTGTCCACCGAGCGCACGCCCTCCACCTCACAGAACACGTGGGCGATGAACGTTTTCGCGTCCACCGGCCCTTTGGCTCGCGTGAGAAACACCTGCTGCTCGTCAATGTCGACAGCCTCATGCGCTGGGCGTGACTCGGCGAGTGCGGGTAGGTCGGCGGCAGGTGTGCCAATTGACAGTAGCGCTGATGCAGCAAAAAGCGAGGCTAGAAACGTGCGAGACATAGAGTCCTTGAGCGTGCAGGGTCTGAATAATTTGGCGTCTACTACTATTCTTCGTCGTTCCTGCGCAGGCAGGAACCCAGCGTCTTTCGTCACGGTGCGGCAGTGCCGGATGCAGTCCCCGCCCCCGCCTGCGCAGGGGCGACGAAGCTAGGGTTCTACCTTGCCATTCCAAACTGCGCAATAGCAATGCGACGCGGCGGCGAAATGGCAACCGATAAACTTGTCGAGTGACAACTCCAGCCGAAGAGCAGACGTATTTGCCCCCCGCTTTGCGACCCAAGCTCGCAAAATTGGGCGTGCAGCATTTGCGCGACATGCTGCTGCACTTTCCGATGCGCTACGAAGACCAGACGCAAGTGCGGCCGATCAACGAGTTGGTGGCGGGCGAAGCGGTGGTGGTGGAGGGCGTCGTCGAACACGCGGAGACTTTGTTCAAACCTCGCCGCATGTTTGTCGCCTTGCTTCGTGAGGCGGGCGACGCGGGCAGCAGCAATTTTGCGCCGCGACTGACGCTGCGCTACTTCAACTTTTATCCCGCATTGGTGCAGGCGCTAAAAGTCGGCGCAACCGCCCGTGTGTTTGGCGAAGTTCGCGACGGGCGTTACGGGTTGGAGATGGCGCATCCCGTATTCAAAAAGGCCGACGCAGAAGCCGCCGGGGTTAGTTGCGGCAAGCTGACGCCCGTGTACCCAAGCGCGGGCGGTGTGCCGCAAGCAGCGCTGCGCACGCTCGCTGCCAAGGCGTTGAAAGTAGCTGAGTGGCAGGTCGACTTTCTGCCGCGCACCATGACGGAGGCGCTTAAGCTCCCTGCCTGGAGCCAAGCCGTGCGCGTGCTGCACGAGCCCGCGCAAAGCGAGTCCCCCGCAGCGCTTGAGACGCGCGCCCATCCTGCTTGGCAGCGCATCAAGTTTGACGAATTGCTCGCCCAGCAAATGGCACTGCGCGACGCCAAGCTGTTGCGCGAAGGGGAGAGCGCACCCGTCATCGCCCCCGCAGGCCACATCGGCGAGCAATTGCGGCAACGCCTGCCGTTCAAACTCACTGTCCCGCAGGAGCGATCCCTCAGCGAAATTCTCGTGGATCTGGCACGCACTGCGCCCATGACCCGGCTGCTACAGGGAGATGTCGGCAGTGGCAAAACAGTCGTCGCGGCGTTAGCCGCACTCGCAGCGATTGAGGCGGGCTATCAAGTCGCATTTATGGCCCCCACCGAGTTGCTCGCCGAACAACATTTCAACAAGCTGCGGCATTGGCTGGCCGATCTGCCCATCACCATCACCTGGCTCACCGGGAGCCTGCCCGCAGCCGAACAAAAAGCCGCGCAAGCCGCGTGCAAAAAGGGCGTGACGCACATTGCGATTGGCACGCACGCGCTGTTTCAAAAGAAAGTGTCGTTTGCAAAACTGGGCTTGATTGTGGTCGATGAGCAGCATCGTTTTGGCGTTGAGCAGCGCCTGCAACTGCGGCAGCGTGGCAATAGCGCCCCTGCCCCCGGGGGGGAGGGGCTTGGGGAGAGGGAGATGGATTCCCACGCCAAGCTGACGAGAACCGAACCTCCCTCTCCCCAACCCTCCCCCCCGGGGGGAGGGAGCAGAACCCTCGCGCCGCACACGCTCATGATGAGCGCCACCCCCATCCCCCGCTCACTCGCTATGAGTTACTACGCCGATCTGGACGTCTCTGTCATTGACGAGCTGCCGCAAGGCCGACAACCGATCACCACCAAACTCGTAAGCGAAGCACGACGTGGAGAAATTGCCAGTCGAATTTACGAGGCCGTGCAACTGGGCGCGCAGGCCTATTGGGTGTGCCCGTTGATTGACGAAAGCGAACTGATGGAAGTGGAGTTGCAAAACGCCACCGCGCTGTACGCCGACCTCGTTCTCATCATGCCAAATGTCAAGGTGGCACTGCTGCACGGGCGCATGAAGACCGACGAAAAAGCCGCGATCATGGCCGACTTCGCGGCCAACCGTGTGCAGGTTTTGGTCGCAACCACCGTCATCGAGGTCGGCGTGGACGTGCCCAACGCAAGCTGGATGGTCATCGAACACGCAGAGCGCTTTGGCCTCGCGCAACTGCATCAATTGCGTGGCCGCATCGGTCGCGGCGCGGCAGCATCCACTTGCATTCTGCTGTTCGCGGACAAACTGTCGGACACCGCAAAGCTTCGCCTGAAAGTTATCTACAAAAACACTGATGGCTTCGTGATCGCCCGTGAAGATCTACGCATTCGTGGGCCTGGAGAACTGCTAGGCCCACGACAATCGGGATTGCCGTCTTTGCGTTATGCCAATATCGAAGAAGACATCGAACTCGTCGAAGCTGCACGCAATGCCGCAACCCGATTGGAGCACGACGGCGCGTTCAACAAAACGGCCTTTCTAGATCGCTGGATCAAGAACCGGGCGGAGTTTGTGAAGGCGTGAGCTAGGGCAACGCGAGCCGTCGCGACTCGCTCCAGTGCCACAACCACCACATCTGACAGCTCAGCGTGACCCGCCGACTGGAAGTTCGTCTAGTCGTGTTTGAAGGCCCGCCTAAAGAACCCCAAAATAATGCCACTGGCCATCATAAAACCACGCTTGGCGAATGGATACGATCACTGCAATTTTTTTGCCGTTTTGAAAATCTTGGCAAATGAATTGTGGGGCGGGCTGTCCATTTGAATTTCTGTTTTTGCAAGGATTGATTGGTTGGGTCGGTGCTCGTACCGTTGGCGGCAGAGCGCTTTCAATATTTCTGACGGGTTCTGAATTGTCCAGCCGCGACCGCACGCTTCCAGAAAGCTCATGGTATGTCCTACACCCTGTGATTTACCCTTGGTTACGCGAACGTCATGGCGACGAACGTTGCTCTCCGTCTGGTTATCTTTCCAGCAATCGCGCGATTGTAGGTGGCGGGTTGGAGATGGAGTACCCAGCGGTGCTCGACTCAACTGTGAGCGCCACGGCGGCAGCGTTGACTATCACTGGTGCTCGGTCGATTCGCGTTCCTGTGGCGTGCATGTCGTCCATGTTCCTTCTTTGCGTAATCAATGCGATTTCCAGCCGTCAGTCGATGGAGATTGGTCTAAATGCGTTTGAGTCGTCAAGGACGGAGATCGAGTCTTTGTGGAAAGATTGCGAGATTAACGGGGCGTCGTGGACACAAATCAGCAAAACAATTAGGTCGACGTTTGCTCGATATCATGCGCTCACGAACAGGAGCAATGAATGGCTTAGATTGGCGTTCAGCGCTACGGTTACCGCCGCTGATGAAATGCTGCAGAGTCTACAAAATCAGGGGACACCCGAGCTAGCT
>JAYSUK010000371.1:0-2799 GCA_043719085.1 Burkholderiales bacterium
CGACCGGCGTCCACCGATTGAAGCTCGATATTCAGCGAATCGGCCAAGCTTTGCAGCTGTGCCACGCGATCATCGCGACGCGAAGATGAAACAAATATCTCAACGACTGTTTCAGGGCGTCGCTCCAATCGCGCGTTGACGGCATGAAAGCCCATGATGCGAGCGAGTTTCATCTCAGATGAAAGAAAAATTTAGCCATGGCATAATTATGGGCTACGCAGCGGTTCTTGACACTGCGTCTCACCAAAGCACGCTTCGAAGCATCAATTCTCAGCGCTGCAAACCATAGCCGGTGTAGCTCAGTTGGTAGAGCAGCGCATTCGTAATGCGAAGGTCGGGTGTTCGATTCATCTCACCGGCACCAATAAAATCTCAGTGCGTGCAACTTGTATTTACGCTGTGCGGACGGTGTGCTTAAACTGCGTTTCGTCCGTTCACACGCGCATCCGGGTTTTGCCAAATGTCTGGATCGGTGGGCTTGGGTACGTCAACTGCGGCGTAAATACCACCACGCTGCAAGTAGAAACAATGCCCCGACGCCGCACGCGATCAGCCATCCCATGGGCCGCTTAGCGGGTTGGTACGTTTTGTTCGTGGCGTCGCCACGAACTTTGGTGAGCGGCGCAAGTTGCGCGAGAGTTTGCGCGGCTGTTGCGGGGGTAACCAATGCTTCGTCCATGGGCGCGGTCAAGCGTCTGATGGCTTCGGCGGACAAGGCGACAGTGGCCGGAGTTGTTGTTTCCGGCGGCGGCGCACCAGGAGCGTCGCCGCGCAGGATCACGGGCGCGACAGCCCACCCCAGCGCCTCACGAAACTCAGCCACACTTTTGTAACGGCCCATGGCGCGCACGGCGAGCGCCTTACCCACTGCATTGACCAGCATGGGCGAGTAGCGCACACCGTTGCTGAGCGTGGCAATCGCGGGCAAGGTGTCGCGCACGATGCGGGTGGTGGCGGGTGTCGGCGGCTGACCCCTGGCGAGAAAGTACATGACTGCGCCGAGGCCGTAGACGTCCGTCCAGCGGCCCTGCTCCATGCTGCCGTCTTCGACGTATTGTTCGATGGGAGCGAAGCCGGGTTTCAGGATGGTGGTCAGGGCTTGTGTCATGCCGCCGAGCACTTGTCGTGCTGCACCGAGATCGAGCAGCACGGTGGCACCGTTGGCCATCACCAAAATATTATCGGGCGAAATATCGCGATGGATCACGCGGTGCGCGTGCAGTTCGGCAACGGCCTCAAACACTGGCATCATCAGCGCTTTGATGTGCGCCTCGCTCATCGATTCGGGTAGCGCCAGACGCACGTCGCGCAGCGTCTTGCCGGGGTAATAGTTCATGGCCATGTAGGCGGTGCCGTTTTGCTCCCACGCACGATGCACCGCTACCAGCGCCGGGTGGCCAAGCTCTGAGAGCAGTTGCGCCTCGCGCAGAAACCCTTTGAGGCCGGTGGCGTAGGCCACCACCATGTCTTTGTTGCGCGGGGCGACGTTGCCAGTGGCGATGCGGCCGGCAATCGCCGACGGTAAATATTCCTTAATGGCCACAGTGCGGCCGGTGGCGGTGTCGCGTGCGACGTAAACGACACCAAATCCGCCCTGTCCAATGAGGCCGGTGATCACGTAGCCGGTGATCTCGGTGCCGGTGGCAAGCGCATCGACGTTAGTCATGGCAGAAATACTACTGCACCCGCGTCGCCGATTGTCGCCAATGGTGCCGCTTTCGCGGCCAGCCCGCGCGCCGTCGTGTGGAAAAAAACGCAAAACAGCATCAACGGGCACCCAAGTCGCACTTTGCACGTCCGATGCGTCTTTCCGATTAATCGCATACGCGCCATAATTGGATGGTTTCCGCGATAGTGTGCGGTGCCTCCCTGCTGACCAAGCCCTGATGGATAACACGTCCCCACAAAACTTTAATCAATTGCCGCTCGGCACCGTGCTGGGGGACTTTACGATCACCGGCATCGTCGGTGAGGGCGGCTTTGGTATTGTTTATCTGGCGCACGAATCCACTCTGGATCGGGTGGTGGCGATCAAGGAATACTTGCCCTCGTCGATTGCTGGACGCACCGGCAATCGATCAGTGATGGTGCGCTCGCATGCCAATAGCAACGCCTACGCATCAGGTTTGAAAAACTTTTTGCGTGAGGCGCAGCTGCTGGCCCGTTTTTCGCACCCGGCGATGGTGGAGGTGCATCGGGTGTGGGAGCAAAACTCCACCGCCTATATGGCGATGCGTTTTTACGATGGCAAGACGCTGCGCGAGTTGCGGCAGGCCGAACAAACCTTTGACGAGCTCGACATTCGCCGGGTGATGGAGCCGATTTTTGACGCGGTGTCTCTGCTGCACGCGCAAAACGTGATTCATCGTGACGTGTCGCCGGACAACATCTTGATGCGCGGTAACGGCGCGCCGGTGTTGCTCGATTTAGGCGCGGCGCGACTGGTGATCGGCGGCATGACTCAGGCGCTGACCACGATTCTCAAACCCGGTTACGCGCCGATCGAGCAATACGTCGACGATGGCACCATGCGCCAGGGACCGTGGACTGACGTGTACGGACTCGGAGCAGTGCTGTATTTTTTACTGACCGGTGGCCCACCGCCGCAGGCAGTGGCCCGCATGATTACCGACCCCTTGCGCAAGGCGCTGGCCGCTGCCATCAAGGTGAGCGTGCCGCCGCCGTTCATCGAAGCGGTGGTGAAGGCACTGGCCGTGCGCCCGGACGAGCGATTTCAAAGCGTGGACGAGCTGCGAGACGCGTTGCAGTGGCATGAACCCCTTGCACGCGAGCCACGAA
>JAYSUK010000372.1:0-2794 GCA_043719085.1 Burkholderiales bacterium
TGGCGGAGACGAAGGGATTCGAACCCTTGATACAGCTCATCACCGTATACTCCCTTAGCAGGGGAGCACCTTCGGCCACTCGGTCACGTCTCCGTTAACCATCGATTGTAGCTGGTTTGAGTCAGCCGAGATTTCGCGCTGAGCTGGCGCAATTGCCGTGAACATTCCGTCCGTCTCAGTGAACGCTTCGTGTTATGCAGCGATGTACTGATGCGCATCGCGCAACACTTGATTCAATCGTCCGCGATTTTTCAAAGGAAACTGCAATGGCTCATTTTGTTAACGTTCCTCTGGGTCGTCCAATGGATCCGGTGCGTGATCGATCAACAGGGGTACGTTTGGCAAGCGTGAACGAGTCGTTAACCATCGGGGTATGGGGCGTTACGGCTAACGTTGCCGTGGTCGCGCGAGAGCCGGTCGGGGGTGGGCAGAACGGTATCAATATCATCGTTGCCGATACCCGTGTGCTGCAAAATGGTTGTCGAAAATTTTTTATTCGCGGTCTGGTTGACGGCTGCACGCTCACTGCGGTCGACGGTGGGGCTAACGTCACCGCTGCGCTCCCGGTGACCGGTCGCCGCGCATTTAGCTGGAATGACGCCACGCCGTCCACCGTGGTGCCAGGCATCAAGCTGCTCGCGCGGGGCAGCATGCAACGTTTCCCGCCGATGCCAGAGGCATCCTGGCGGGCAGCCATTGAACACACCCTGCGCGCCATCAGCAGCAATGCAGTGGGCCGCGTGGTGATTGCGCATGCGGCAAAGAGCCGCATCATCATCACGCCTTATATTGACACCTCGTTTCCCAATGCGGATGCGGGCATTTCGTTCACGGCCCAGGATCATCTGCACGAGGTGGCCGGCGGCGGTTCGGGCGGCACGCTTGCACACGAGATGACACACCGCATCATCCTCACCGCGACGGGGACGTGGGAAGACGCCAATGCGTCGTTCAACGAGCCAGCAGGTTACGAGTTTGACGGCACCGATTTTGTGAGCGTGCTGGTGCAAAACATGTACGGCTCGGCGATGGGGGCGAAGGTGCGACGCAAGGATCACGGGCTGGGCGTGATTCGTAGTGTGGACGCGGCCGACGCGCAAGGCTTTGCTTTTGATTTTGCGGGCCGACTGGGCTATTTCCGTGACCATGCGTCATCGTTTTTCGATGCACTGCAAACCGTGAATGTGGCGTGGAACCCGCTCAAGTACATGGACGTGAATCAGTCGTCTATGTAGGGTCCTCCCGACGACGTTCTGCGCTGAAGGCTGCCTTCCCGCACCCGTGGAGCGTGGGCGGTGTCGCTACACTGCGGTCTGCTTGTCCAGTTCAAACGCCTTGTGCAGCGCGCGCACCGCAAGTTCCATGTATTTATCGTCGATCACCACCGAGATTTTGATTTCGCTGGTGGAGATCATCTGGATGTTGATGCTTTCTTTTGACAGCGTTTCGAACATCAGTGCCGCGATTCCCACATGCGAGCGCATGCCAATGCCGACAACTGAAACTTTGGCGCATTTGGCGTCGCCAATGACTTCTTTTGCGTGAATGACGTCCTGCACTTCGTGCTTCAAAACGTTGAGCGTTTTTTGCAACTCGTTGCGATGCACGGTGAATGAAAAATCGGTGGTTCCGCCCACACCGGCGTTCTGAATAATCATGTCGACGTCGATGTTGGCCTTGGCCACGGGGCCCAAGATGGCAAACGCGATTCCCGGTTTATCGGGCACGCCGAGCACTGACACCTTCGCTTCGTCGCGGTTGAAGGCAATGCCGGAGATGATGGCTTGTTCCACGTTTTCTTCTTCCTCAAAACTGATTAGCGTTCCTGAATTGGCCTCTTCGGCGATCGGAATCATCGGATCGGTGAAGCTGGATAGCACGCGTGTTGGGACTTTGTACTTACCGGCAAATTCGACCGAGCGAATTTGCAGAATTTTCGATCCGAGAGAAGCCATTTCTAGCATCTCCTCAAAGGTCACCGTTTTCAGCGGTCGCGCGTCAGGCTCGACGCGCGGATCGGTGGTGTAAATCGCATCAACATCGGTGTAGATCAGGCACTCGCTGGCCTTCATCGCAGCGGCAACTGCAACCGCCTGCGTGTCCGATCCGCCACGGCCCAGCGTAGTGATGTGGCCATCATCGGTGATGCCCTGAAAGCCGGTGATAACGACCACCTTGCCAAGTTCAAGATCGGCCCGAACCCGCACATCATCGATGCTGGTGATGCGCGCCTTGGTGTACGAATCGTCGGTGCGAATCGGCACCTGCCAGCCGCAATAGCTTACCGCCTCAATGCCTTCCGCCTGTAAAGCGATAGCGAGCAAGCCAACAGAGACCTGCTCGCCGGTGGAGGCGATCATGTCAAGTTCGCGCGGGCTCGGATTCGGGTCGACTTCTCTGGCCAGTGCCAGCAGGCGATTGGTTTCACCCGACATCGCGGATGGCACCACCACCATCTGATAACCCGCACGGTGCCATTTGGCGACGCGCTTGGCGACACTTTTGATGCGCTCGACTGAGCCCATTGAGGTGCCGCCATATTTGTGAACGACTAGGGACATGATTTTCTCGCACCGTTCGCCCTGAGCGTAGCGAAGGGTCTGATTTCGTAGAGGACTGGTCAAACCCTTCGCCTATGGCTCTGGGCGACGGATCAAAGTTAGACGCTAAATGCGCTTAAAAACCAGCGTCGAATTAGTACCGCCGAAGCCAAAACTGTTGGACATCACCACGTCCACTTTGGCCTGACGCGCCGTGTTGGGCACGAGGTCGAGCTCGACCGCCGGGTCTTGTT
>JAYSUK010000373.1:0-7764 GCA_043719085.1 Burkholderiales bacterium
GCCAGCCAAGGCAGCCCCACCCTCGCCCACGAAGAACCACGTCGATAGCCCCTTTGGCGATCACCAAGACGCGTCCGGTGATGCCGATTTTTTTGCCACTAACGAAGACGATATCCCGTTTGATTTCGGCAACAGTAAGCCCGCTGGGCCGCAGGATCATCACGATGCGCCGTTTTGATCGCATGACGAACCCGGATCTCGTCGTTCTTGCGAAGGCAGGAACCAAGGACTTCGGTTGTTGATCGCAGAGTTGGCAAACTTGGCAGCGCCGTGTGTGATCGAAAGACGCTGGGCCCTTGCCTTCGCAGGGGCGACGAAAAATAATTTCTCGTAGCAAAATCTGTTTTCGCAAAAAAAATTCTCTCGCTATCCGCATCATGCCATCGCCCCTCATCTCCACCTCCGAACTCACCGCAATCGCCAACGATCCTCGCCTGGTCATCGTCGACACCCGACACGACTTGATGAACCCTTTGATCGGTCGCGATGCCTACGCCGCAGCGCACATTCCCGGCGCAATTTATCTGTCGATTGATGACGATTTATCGGGCGTGAAGACGGGGAAAAATGGTCGTCATCCGTTGCCAGAACCCCATGCGTTCGCTGCAACGCTTGGCGAGAAAGGCATCAGCAATCAAAGCTTGGTTGTCGTCTACGATCAGGGCAGCGCGATGTTTGTGGGTCGGCTGTGGTGGATGCTGCGCTGGCTGGGCCACGACAACGTGTTTGTGCTCGATGGCGGCATGGCGCAATGGCAAAAGGAGGGTCGTGCTGTTGAAACCGTCGTCAACGTGCGCACGCCAACCACTTTCAGCGCCTCACCTCGCGAGCAAATGCGTTTAACTGCGGCGCAAACGCTGGCATCTCTCACTGACCCCACGCGGCGCATTCTCGATGCGCGCGCCGATGAACGCTATCGCGGTGAAGTGGAGCCGGTTGACCCAGTAGCAGGCCACATACCCGGTGCATTTAATCGCGCGTTTCCCAACAATTTGCGCGACGGCATGTTCAAGCCTGCTGATGAATTGAAGCGCGAATTTGAGGCTATTCTCGCCGGGCGTTCCCCCGAACAATTGATTCATCAATGCGGCAGCGGTGTGTCGGCCCTTGCCAACATGATCGCGATGGAGCACGCAGGCTTACGCTGCAGCGCGCTGTATGCAGGGAGCTGGAGCGAATGGTGCAGTGACGCCGCGAGACCGGTGGCGAAAGACACCACGGCATAACGCCGCGTTCGCGGATTTATTGATACTCTGCAGGCGGAGAACGACGCGACGGCTCCGCCTTGGGCACCAGATCAAACCGCGCCTCGAGCACTTGCACGCTGCTCGAATCAAACTTGACGCGGCGCGGCATAGCAGGCGTAATCTGCCCCGGAATCAGCAAGCTCGGATGGGTAACGTACACGTCGTATTCACCAGCCGGAACATTTTCGACCATCGCTGAGCCCGACTTGCTGGTCTTGCCAAACCACGGCGAATCGACCACGTAGATGTGCGCGTTCATCCAGTCGTGAAGCAGGCATTGCAGGGTGATCTGCCCGAGCTTGTCGAACAGCACTGCGTCGGGTTCCTTGCGGGTGTAGACCTTGGCCTCAAACGCACTCGGCCCGGAGAGCACTTTGATGTGATGCTCGTTTCGGTCACGATTTGGAAAGCGCATTTTGGTGCCCGATTGCACCACGCTCACGTACGGCTCAAACTTGTAATAAGACTGCTCAACCATCGCGCTGGCATTGACCGGAGCGGCGGGCGCTTTGCTGCCCACTGGCAATGCGTAGACCACCGCATTCATGACCGGGCCACCATTTTTGTCCTTGATTTGCACGACTAGCGTTCCGGCATAGAGGGGCGTGGTCAACCCTGCCAGCAACATCGTGTTGAACAAAATTGAAAGGCGGTTCGACATGATCAGTTCTCCGAAACAAAGGCAGGGCTACTTGCGTAAACGGAATTTACGTTAACTTTGCGCCTATGTCATCCAAAGTCGACGTGTTTTCCACGGCGGTTCGCGTTTTACGTGTGCTGTGGGTGCTACCCGTGAGTTTATTTGCGCTGCCCTTGTTACCGCTGGCGTTGTGGCGCGCCCATTGGCGGATTACCGGCGGCGTGCTTGAAATATCAAGTCCGGCGCTGTCGTGGTTTTTGCGTGGCCCCTGGTTTCGCGCGATGTCGGGTGGCCCGGGCTTCGCTGCGGCCACCATCGGTCACGTTATTGTGGCGCGAGACGCTGCGTGTATGAACCATTGCCGCGTGCATGAACATGTGCATGTACAGCAGTGTGAGCGCTGGGGCGCTGTGTTCCCGCTGGCGTACGTGGTGGCGGGCCTGCATACGGCTTGGCGTGCCCGGCGCTGGTCGGCCTATTACTGGGATAACCCGTTTGAGCGAGAGGCGCGGGGGGCCGAGGGGGCCGCCAAAGCGATTGTCAGTACGCGGCTCTAGCCCGTCGTGCGCGCTGCGGTCAATCGCGGCGCAACCCTGCACAGTGACCACTTTCCCAATTGTGCGGAACGCTGTCGCATCAAGGTCACCGTCGAAATCGCAGCTTTGTATACCAATGTATACTTTGGGCGCAAGCTGCGTATGACCCGCTTTCGTGGGCTGTGTCAACGTAGGAACCGCCGAGAGAACGCCATGCACTTACAACTTGACGACAAAACCGCACTCATTACCGGGGCCAGTGTTGGGATTGGGCGGGGCATCGCGCTCTCACTCGCGGCAGAAGGCGTGCGCATCGCAGTTTCGGCCCGGCGGGTAGACAAACTCGACGCGCTTGCCGCCGAAATTGTGGCGAAAGGTGGCCACCGTCCGGTGGTTATTGCGTCTGATCTGTACGAGGAAGACGCCGCGAAAAAACTTGCCGCAGCGGCCATGGCCGGGCTAGGACGGGTCGATATTTTGGTGAATAACGCCGGCGGTTCGCGATCGTTCAAGGATCTGCACGTGAGTGAGGAGCAGTGGCAAGAAGCCATGACGCTCAACTTTCATCGGCCGCGGCAAGTGGCCGACGCGCTGATCGATCAAATGATTGCAAACAAATGGGGCCGCATTATCAATATCACCGGCAAGAGCGAGCCAGAACACACCAACGGCGCGTTCTGCGCCAAAGCGGGCATCCATAGCTGGGCCAAGGGCTTGTCACGCATGGTGGGCAAGCATGGCATCACCGTTAATTGTGTGCCGCCCGGACGCATTCATTCGGAACAAATTCTGCGCAATTACACGCCAGAGTATCGGCAGTGGCAATGCGAAAACGAAATTCCGGTGGGTCGCTACGGCGAACCGGAAGACATGGCCAACCTGGTGACATTTCTGGCGTCGCCACTGGCCGGATACATCACCGGGGCGGTGATTCCGGTCGATGGCGGACTGCGCAAATATCAGTTTTGATCGCTCGAATCTGCTCGAATCGCCGCTCCCGACTGGTTGGCGGGCCATGAAGTTCACCGCGTGCTTCGCCCAACGAGCGAGATCTTTTCGATCACAATACCCTTTTCACACCGGCCATTCCAACAGAAGAGGCCAAAAAAACCAGAGGCTCCAATATGGCTAGTTCCGTTAATCGCCGCATCTTCCTACAGGCATCCATCGCCTCGTCTGTCAGCCTCGCCCTACCTGCTTTTGGGCAAGCCGCGTGGCCCGCAAAATCCATTCGCTTCGTGGTGCCGTTTGCACCCGGAGGCACCTCCGAAATCGTGGCGCGCACCGTTGCCGCAGAGCTGACCAAGCAGCTGGGGCAAACTGTTTACGTTGAGAACAAGCCGGGCGGTGCGGGTGTGGTGGCGATGCAGGAGGTCGCGAAGTCCGCCGCCGATGGCTACACCGTGATCCTCGGTCACGTTGGCACGCTCGCGGTCAATCCGTACATGTTGGCTAATCAGCCGTACGACGTAAATAAGGATTTCATGCCGGTTACGTTGCTGGCCAAAGTGCCCAACATGTTTGTGATTCATCCCGACGTGCCAGCGAAAAATTTTCGGGAATTCGTTGACTACGTAAAGAAAAATCCGGGAAAGGCGAACTACGGTTCGGCAGGCAATGCCAGCGCCGGTCACCTTGCCATGGAATATCTGAAACTGGTCACCGGTATGGACATGCAACACATTGCCTACAAAGGCACCGGCCCGCAACTGGTGGACCTGCTGGCTGGACGCACCCAGGCGGCCTCGGCGGGCCTGCCAGCGCTTTCGGCACACATCAAGAGTGGCAAGCTGCGCGCCATCGCCGTCGGCGCGCAGCAGCGACTCGCACAATTGCCGGATGTGCCGACCGTTTCTGAAATGGGCTTCAAAGATTTTGAAACCTCACAGTGGTACGGCATGCTCGTGCCCGCGGGCACGCCACCAGCAATCGTGAAGCGTTTGCAGGAAGAGTCGCTCAAGGCGCTCAAGTCAAACAGTGTGACCGAGCGCTTTGCCAGCGATAGCGCGGTCGGAGGCGGTGGCCCCTCCTCCGAATTCGCCAGCTTCATCGCGAGTGAACAAAAAATCTGGAGCGACATCGTCAAGCGCGCCAACATCAAGGCGGACTGATCTCCTCGGTGGTTGATGTTCTGGTCATCGGCGGCGGCAACGCGGCCCTGTGCGCCGCACTCATGGCGCGCGAAGCCGGTGCGTCGGTGCTCATGCTGGAGGCCGCACCGCGCGAATGGCGAGGCGGCAACTCTGTCCACACGCGAAACCTGCGCTGCATGCACGACGCGCCGCAAAATGTGTTGACCGATGCGTACAGTGAGGAGGAGTTCTGGCAGGATTTGCTCAAGGTCACCGGCGGCCAAACCAATGAGGCGTTAGCGCGGCGCGCCATTCGCGATTCGTCAAACTGCCGCGACTGGATGCGCGCACACGGCGTGCGATTTCAACCGTCGTTGTCGGGCACGTTGCATCTGTCACGCACCAATGCGTTCTTCATGGGCGGCGGCAAAGCACTGGTGAACGCCTACTACCGCAGCGCTGAAAAACTCGGCGTACAGATTCGCTACGACGCGGGGGTAGATGCACTTGAGCTAGCCGCTGATCGCTTCGTCGCAGCGCGCATCGGTGCTGAACGAATCGAGGCGCGCAGCGTGGTGCTCGCTGCCGGCGGCTTTGAATCCAATCGAGAATGGCTGCGCGAGGCGTGGGGTCAGAACGAAGCGGGTGAATGGCCCGCAGACAATTTCGCGATACGCGGCACACGCTTCAATCAGGGCACGCTGCTCAAGTTCATGATCGACGCGGGAGCCGACAAAATTGGCGATCCGAGTCAATCGCATTGCGTCGCCGTTGATGCGCGCGCGCCGTTGTACGACGGCGGCATTGTGACGCGCATTGACTGTGTGTCGCTCGGCGTAGTCGTCAATAAACATGCTGCGCGTTTCTACGACGAGGGCGAAGATTTTTGGCCTAAGCGCTATGCGATTTGGGGCCGTCTGGTGGCGCAACAGCCCGGGCAGGTGGGGTTCTCGATCATCGACGCCAAGGCAGTCGGTCGCTTCATGCCGCCGGTGTTTCCTGGTTGCAAGGCGGACACGCTGCCTGAATTGGCGCGCATGCTGGGGCTCAATGAAGCGGCGTTCGTGCAGACGATTGAACGCTACAACGCGGCGTGTGCGGGCGGTACGTTTGATCACACCACGCTCGACGATTGCGCCACCGTTGGCATAACACCCGCGAAGACGCACTGGGCGCGCGCCATCGACACCGCCCCGTTCTATGGCTATGCGCTCAAACCGGGTGTGACGTTCACTTACTTGAGTTTGAAGATCAACGAGCAAGCCGCTGCGCACTTTAATAACGTGCCGAGCCCGAATATTTTTGTCGCCGGTGAAATGATGGCAGGCAACGTGCTGGGCAAAGGCTACACCGCAGGCGTCGGTATGTCGATCGGCACCGCCTACGGTCGCATTGCTGGAACCCAGGCGGCGAAGGCGGCTCTGGCGGCCACGAAAAGCGCATGAAGATTATTCCCATTAAATTGCTCACCGCAACCGAAACCGAAGTGGCGCGGCAGATGCAAATCTGCAATGCGTGCCGCTACTGCGAAGGCTTCTGCGCGGTGTTCCCGGCGATGACGCGACGGCTTGAATTCGGCAAGGCGGACATTCACTATCTGGCGAATTTGTGTCACAACTGCGGCGCCTGCTTGCATGCCTGCCAATACGCGCCGCCTCACGAATTTGCAGTGAATGTGCCGAAATCGATGGCGCAGGTGCGGGTGCAAACCTACGCCGATTACGCATGGCCCGCAGCCCTTGGTTCGCTCTACCAACGCAATGGGTTGACGCTCTCGGTGGCACTGGCCGCAGGGCTCGCGCTGTTTTTGGTGTTGGCCATTGCGTTGACCGGCGGGCTTGGCAATGTGCCACTCTCCGGCAATTTCTATTCGGTATTTCCACACGGACTGATGGTGTGGATGTTTGCGCCGATCTTTCTGTTTGCCGTGCTCGCCTTGGGCGTTGGCGTCGCGCGATTCTGGCGCAATGTTTCACCGGGTGACGCGACACTTGCTGCGGTCACCGAGGCGACGAGCGCGACGTTGAAACTCAAGTATCTTGGCGGTGGTCACGGTGACGGTTGCAACAATGACGACGATGCATTCACGTTGTCACGCCGACGATTTCATCATCTGACGTTTTATGGATTCCTGCTCTGCTTTGCGGCAACCTCAGTGGCGACGCTGTATCACTACGGCTTCGGTTGGGTCGCGCCGTACGGCTACGCGAGCCTGCCGAAATTTCTCGGCATCACAGGCGGGATCGGTCTTTTAATTGGCCCGGCCGGTTTGTTGTGGCTGAATCTGAAGCGCGACCCGCACCATGGCGATAGTGCGCAGAAGCCGATGGATCGAGGCTTTATCGCGTTGCTTTTTTTGGTCAGCAGCACCGGCCTCGCGCTTATGCTCGCAAAGGGCACCAGTGCGATGCCGCTGTTATTGGCAGTGCACCTGGGCTGCGTGATGGCGTTTTTTGCGACCATGCCTTATGGCAAATTCGCACACGGTGTTTATCGATGCGCGGCATTGCTCAAGTACGCCATTGAGCGGCGGCAACCCACCAACCTGCAACTCAAATCCGAATGACGACGCCCGCGTCTGCACCATCAGTCGACGACGATCTTGTCGATCTGCCCGGTGGCGAGCGCGCCTACCAAACACTGATTCGTGCCATCAGTCGCGGTGAACTCAGGAGCGGTGCGCGGTTGCGCGAGAACGATCTGGTTCAACGCATCGGCTTGTCACGCACGCCTGTGCGCGCTGCGCTGGCAAGGCTCGAAGAGCAGGGACTGGTGGTTAACGCAGGTGCGCGCGGCCTCATGGTTGCCGGGCTAGATCAAGGCGCGGTGTGTGAGCTGTACGCGATGCGCGAGGTGCTGGAAGGCACGGCGGCGCGGCTCGCCGCGCGGCATGCCTCTGATGTCGAAATTTCAATCTTGCGCGAAATCATTGAACGTGATGCAGCGCTGACTGATCCCGCCGCGCTCGCGGAAAACAACCGGCTGTTTCACACCACACTGTATCGCTCAGCGCACAATCGCTATTTGCTGCGCATGCTGCGCTCTATTCACGAAGCGATGCTGCTGCTCGGCCAAACCACGCTAGCCGCCACAGGGCGCGCCGAAGCATCGCGGCGCGAGCACAGCGAGATGCTGGCAGCGTTGGAACAGCGCGACGCGGGGGCCGCCGAGCGCTGCGCACGTCAGCATATCGGGGCGGCGCTAAAAGTAAGATTGACGATGATGCTGGCGCACAGTGACGGTACGCCAGACGGCGAATCCTAGCTCGC
>JAYSUK010000374.1:0-24872 GCA_043719085.1 Burkholderiales bacterium
TTATTCCATTTCTAGTTCAATACGATACGTTGTTGCTCCTCCTTGCCGTGCTCACGCACTGTCTGCGTCGTCGCGCCTAGTCTCCTATTGAACTAGAAATGGAATTACAGCGCCGGACTGGACGCAGCGACTGCGAAGTTTTTGCAGACGGTAGCCTGGCAGACGACGCAGGATTATCAGAGGCGATGAACTGCTGGCGCGGGGCGCTACCGACGCTCTTGCGCCAACTCCACCAACCGTGAAACCAAGTCCGCGTAGCTCACGCCCGCCGCGCCCCATAGCGCTGGATACATTGACGTTTTGGTGAAACCGGGCATGGTGTTCACTTCGTTCAAAAATATTTCGCCGGTGCTGTCGATGTAGAAAAAATCCACTCGCGCTAAACCCGCACAATCGAGCGCCTTGAACGCCTCAACGGCCATCGCTCGGGCGCGGCCTGCGATGGCGGGCGGCAGATTTGCCGGAATGTGCATCTCGGCCTTGCCAACCGAATACTTCGTCTCGTAATCGTAGAACTCGCTGTCGAAGGTCAGCTCACCCACGGGGCTGGCTTGCGGGTCATCGTTACCGAGAATGCCAACCTCGATTTCGCGCGGCTTTTCGGAGGTTGCAGCCTCCACAATCACGCGCCGATCCAGCTCGAACGCAAGGCGTAGCGCGGCATGCAATTCGGCATCGTTTTTTGCTTTTGAAATGCCGACGCTAGAGCCTAGATTCGCAGGCTTGACGAACACCGGAAACCCGAGCGCATTGACGCGTTTGATCGCGTCTTCAGGCGTGCGGGCGAACTCGGCGCGCGTGACCAATTGATAGGCCACCTGCGGAATGCCGTGCGAGGCCAGCACTGCTTTGGCCATCACTTTGTCCATGCATACCGCACTGCCGAGCACGCTTGAGCCCACGCACGGAATGCCCGCCAGCTTCAACATGCCTTGCACGGTGCCATCTTCGCCGTTCGGGCCGTGCAGGATGGGGAATACGACATCAAAGCCCTCGGCCGCGTGTGCTTGATGCAGCATCAACGCGCCTCCTGATGGCGCGCTGCCGCGCTCCAGCGCGCGCAGCGACTCGGGGCCAGCAAGCCAGCGGCCTTCGCGCGAAATGACGATGCTGGTTACGTCAAAGCGATCCTTCGGCAGCGCGTGCAACACGCTTCTCGCACTGTTGATCGAAACTTCATGTTCGCCGGATTGACCTCCAGCGAGAACGAGAACGCGTGTTTTTTCCATGCTGTGAATTGTAGGTGTGGCCGGATTTTTGCTGGAGCGGCTCTGCCGTAACCTGTGTTCGTCCTGCGACGGCGGGTCGCCGCATAGCCGCTCTTACAATGCGGTTGCGCGCGCGAAGCCAACAAATCCACTCCAACCGCACGCGCAGGAGCACAACATGGTTAAGCAAATCTTCCTGATCTTGGCCGGCCCCTTCCTGGCGCTCGGCCTTGCCGGCTGCGGCACGCATTACGCCACCATGCAAAATCCGCGTGGCGAAGAGGTGATGCTGCTCGGGTACGACCCGGTGGCGTATTTCACCGAAGGCAAGCCGACGCGTGGCAAGCGCGACATCACCAGCGCGCTTGCGGGGCGCACGTATTACTTCGCGTCTACTGAAAACAAGCGTGCGTTTGACGCCGAGCCGCAAAAGTATGAGCCGCAGTATGGTGGCTTTTGCAGTAACGGCGCGCCGTATCGCATCAAGCTCGGCAGCGACCCGACGGAATTTGTGATTCACAACCATCGGTTGTTTATCTTTGGCGACGTGCTGGGGCGCGAAATGTGGCTGCTGCAACGCGACGAAAATATCGTCCATGCTGATCGCGAATGGCCCATGATTGCGGCCTTGGGCTGGCGGCAGGCGTCGCTCCTGGCGTTTGCAAGCAAGGTGCCGTGGTACCGCAGTGGCGCGCAACTTTCCGCTGAATATGAGCGCCGACACGGTAAACCGCGACCCAATTACGATCCCGGTGGCATGGTTACCAATTTATTTTTCAAGTCGCCCGGTTGGCGAGCCGCAGAGGGTTTTGGGCAACCTGCGCTAGGTGGGCCGGATTGAACTTTGACGCCCGCGTGTGAGCATAGCTTTTTGACGCAAGCCAACTATTGCTTGGAGCACAGCCCGTTTTTGCATAAAGTTGATAGACTGAAAAAACGGCGATCAGCCCCCGTAAATAGAGCGTTTCGGCCAAAAGCTATTGCTTGAAACCGCGCGGTTCAGGGCGTGCGAAACACCACCCGCTCATCCACCGCGTAGAGCTGGCAACCCGCCTGATTTTTTGCCTGGCAGCGCGTCAGCGCGCGTTCAGCCGACTGCGCGTCGTTTGCGTTCCATGCCCACTGCCTGCCGTTTTTAGACACTGCGAACGCGCGCGGCAGGGCGCTGCGGATGAATTGCGCGTAGTCATTGCGCAACGCTGCCGACGTACCGGGCAGCTTGCGGGTGTCGGTGAGCGCGGCATACGCAGTGGTGGGGTGTTTTGTCTCGCGTTTTTTGAACGGCAAGTCGCTAGCATCTGCGCTTGAAAACAAATGGGTGTTGGTCACAATGCCCTGCACTAGCGCGTTGGTGCCGAGCCGCTCGCACTGCGTCGGTCTTGCGGATTCCGTGCCCTCGCACAAAAAACTTGCATCATTCCAAAGCGCGGTGACCGATGCAGGATAAAAACGCGCATCGCCCGCGCGGCGCTGAATTTGCATCCAGCGCTGCAAAAGCTTCGGGTCGACCTTACCGTCGGTGTGTTTGACGGTCCAGCGCGCAAGCTCATTCTTTTCGACCGCGTGTTGATTGAGCTTGCCGAAATCGTAATGTCCGTGAAGTCCGACGAAGGTCAAACTTGCCGGATAGTCGTCAGAAAAAAGGCGCACTTTTCCGCCAAGAAACAGCCGCGAACAGGACGAAATGCAATGCCCGGACACGGCCGTGGTCACGCCCTTTTCCCGAAACAATTCACCGAGCCGATAACCCGTCCAGCTGTTGCCTCCCATCGAGTTGCGCAGCACGACGTGCGTGATGGCAGGTGTCGCTTTGAATTCCGCTTTGACGCGGTCAAGATCGCGCGCCACGACTTCGCCGGAGAGGATCAACGTGGCACCAATGCGCTTGAATTCCATCGCTTGTGCGCTGGATGTGAGCGCCAGCGTCACCAACAGCGCGGATGAACGCGGCGCGAACATGCTGCTAGTGGAAGAACAAGTACGCGACGGCCACCGCAGCGATCACGCCCGAAAATTCAGCGATCAAGCCATAGCCGATGGCATAGCGAACTTTGGCGATGCCGACCGAGCCGAAGTAGAGCGCGACGATGTAGAACGTGGTGTCGGCTGAGCCCTGAAAAATGCAGGCGAGCCGCCCCACAAAAGAATCCACGCCATAGGTTTTCATCGCATCAATCATCATTGCGCGTGAGCCGCTACCGCTGATCGGCTTCATCAACGCGGTGGGCAGCGCCGGCGTGAAATCGGTGTTCAGGCCCATCTGCGAAAACACCCAGGTAAAGCCGCGCACTACGAACTCGAGCACGCCTGAATTGCGCAGCACACTAATAGCCACCAGCATGCCCACCAGATACGGAATGATCATCAGGGACGTTTGAATGCCGCCTTTCGCGCCATCGATGAATGCTTCGTACACATTGATTTTTTTTCGTAATCCGGCGCAGATGAAGATGACGATGATTGACAGCAAAAGCAGGTTGCTCACCACTTTCGATACAAGCGAAATTTCGTCTTTGGTCAAGCACTGGCTCAAGTACCAGACCATGCCCACGATGGCTGCTGTCATGCCACCGAGCCAGCTCACGATCACGCGATCCCACAGATTGATGCGCTGCTTGAGCGCCACGATGAGCAAACCCGTGAGGGTGGCGACATAGGTCGCAATCATGCACGGAATAAAAATGTCCGACGGGTCGCGTGCGCCGAGCACCGCGCGCTGCGCCATGATCGATAGCGGAATCAAGGTGAGCCCCGACGCGTGTAGCACCAAAAACATGATTTGCGCGTCGGACGCTTCATCTTTTTTAGGGTTGAGCGATTGCAGACTCTCCATCGCTTTTAAACCGAACGGCGTGGCGGCGTTGTCCAGCCCCAAAAAATTGGCTGAAAAGTTCATCACCATGTGGCCGGTTGCCGGGTGATCTTTCGGCACTTGCGGAAAGATGCGCGAGAAAAATGGCGCGATCAGTTTTGACACGAATGCGATGGCCCCTGCCCGCTCGCCAATGCTCAAAATGCCCAGCCACAAGGTCATTACCCCCGCCAACGGCAGCGCAATATCCATCACCGCAACTTTGGCCGAATCGAAGGTACCATCGATAATGCGTTTGAACACCGTGACATCGCCAAAGCCGAGCCATTGCACCAACGCAGCAGCAAAACCCACCAGAAAAAAACCGGCCCAGATGTAGGTGAGTGTCATAGTTTTTTAGTTATCCCCGATATGGCTTGAGTCGAACACCGATAAGTGCGCGTGATTTTGATTCATCGACGATTCTGGACCGTTACGAACGAAACCATAATGTTGCATTGGCTGCGCGGCAAGAGTACGTCGATGATAAAAATAGTACATGAGCTACCTTGAAGGCTACATCCTAACGCCTGACGGATTTTTGAACGGACGCATCGAGTTTGTCGCAGGCCGCATTCATTCGGTAGCGGGTGCTCCGGTTCCCGAGGTCGCGGTGCGTGATGGCGGGTTGCCCATCATCATTCCCGGCTTTGTCGACCTACACGTGCACGGCGGCGGCGGTCGTGACATCATGGATGGAGGAGACGCGGCAGTGACGGTAGCGCAGACCCACGCGCAGTTTGGCACCACCTCAATGCTGGCGACCACGATGACCGCGCCCCACCGCGATTTACTGGATGCATTTGCTGGTCTCGCATCGGTGCGAAAAGGCGCACAAAATCGTGGCGCGAGTATCCTGGGGGTGCATCTTGAAGGGCCCTTCATCAGCGCTAAGCGTCTTGGCGCGCAACCGGACTTTGCGCGGCGTTTGCAGCTTGCTGAGCTTAACGCGCTGCATGCAGTCAACCCGATTCATCTGATCACGATTGCGCCGGAAGTTGCTGGCAATCTTGAAATGATTCCGGCGCTGACTGCGGCGGGATATGTGATCAATCTAGGCCATTCCGAGGCGACCTACGAGCAGACCTGCGCCGCGCTTGATGCAGGCGCGCACGGCTTCACGCATCTGTACAACGCGATGAGCGGCTTTCATCATCGCGCCCCCGGCATGGTTGGCGCGGCTCTGGCTCGTGCGCACCACGCAGAGATCATCCCTGATTTGCTGCACTCGCATCCGGGCGCGATCCGCGCCGCGCTGCGCTCCATTGCGGGGCTGTACTGTGTGACTGATTCCACTGCGGCCGCGGGCATGCCAGATGGTCAATATCGCCTCGGTCGGCAGCCTGTGACGCGGTGCATGGGCGGTGTGCGGCTCGCGGATGGCACGCTCGCGGGCTCAGTGCTCACGATGGATCAAGCCTATAGAAATCTGGTTGAGGTGATGGGTTTGAGCCTGGCCGAGGCATCTCGGCGAACCTCGTCGTTGGCGGCAAGTTATGTGCGACAAACCGATCGCGGGCGACTTGCTGTGGGCTGCTACGCGGACGTAGCGGTGCTGACGCCAACGCTCGCCATTGACGCGGTGTGGGTCGAGGGCCGCGCACTTTGAAAAAGAGCGTGCTCACCACCGAGCGTCCGAGTTTGCTGCACACGCAGTTAGACGTTTATTCAGTCAATGAGCTGGTGAACGCGCTGGTTGCCGATCAGGCTAACGCGGCCACTGCGGTGGCGCGTGCCAGCGGCGATATTGCGCGGGCGGTTGAGGCGGCTGTGCCTCGAATCAAACGCGGAGGGCGATTGATTTACGTGGGTGCTGGCACCTCGGGGCGCTTGGGGTTGCTCGATAGTGTGGAGCTGTATCCCACCTTTGCATGGCCGTCCGAGCGGGCGGTAGCGCTGCTTGCAGGTGGTGCGGGCGCGATTTATCGTGCGGTGGAAGGCGCGGAGGACAACGACCCACAAGGCGTTGCAGATATCGGAAAACTATTGGTGATGCGCGACGACGTTGTGATCTTGCTCGCGGCCTCGGGCACTACGCCGTACGTACTGGGCGCGATGCGCGCCGCACGCGCTGCGAACGCGCTGACCATCGGTATTGCCAACAATCCTGACGCGCCTGTGATCGGGCAGGCAGAGATTGGCATCACGCTGGATACCGGATCCGAGCTGGTCTCCGGCAGCACGCGGCTGAAAGCAGGCACTGCGCAGAAGATTGCGCTGAACACGCTGTCGACCGCCATCATGGTGCGCCTGCACAAGGTGTATGGCAACTTGATGGTTGATTTGGTGCCGACCAACGCCAAGCTTTTGACGCGTGCGATCCGTTTGACGGCGCTGGCAACAGGCGCGGATGACGCTGCTGCGGAAGCGGTGTTGAAAGCCTGTCGCTTTCGGGTGAAAGTCGCCATCGTGATGCTCATGAAACAGATTGACGCAAGCACCGCTCAGCAGCGAATCGACGCGAGTGACGGGGACGTTCGTGCGGCGCTGCTCGATGGGTAACGCGTTACTGCACCGTAGACGCGGCGCGAGCCACAATAAGCGCAACGCGCAAAACCGATCGCTGCTTGCGTCGCTTCTACGAATCGTGAGCCTTGCATGAATGCTGCATTTTCATCGCAACGCCTGCGCTCGCTCGACGTATTCCGCGGCTTCACCATCGCCAGCATGGTGCTGGTCAACAACCCTGGCGACTGGGCGCACATCTACCCGCCGCTGCGCCATGCGGCGTGGCACGGCTGGACGTTTACCGATTGGATATTTCCGTTCTTCCTGTTCATTGTTGGCGTCTCACTCACGTTGTCGACCACGCGTTCAGTCAACGCCGGTGCGAAAAGGCAGACTATCCTTCTGCAATTGTGGCGGCGAGCGCTCATCATCATTTTGATTGGCTTGGCGCTCAACTTCATTCCGTCGTTCAGCTTCGAGACACTACGCTATCCCGGCGTGTTGCAGAGAATTGGTTTGTGTATTGTGATTGCTGCGCCGATAGTGTTGTGGTGTCGTGCGCGCGGACAAGGCGTTTGGGCGGTCGCGCTCATGGCGATCTACGCGGCGGTGATGTTGCTCGTGCCGGTGCCGGATGTGAACGGCGTTATCGGTAGCGCCCGCTTTGAGCCCGGTCGCGATGTGGGCGCGTTTGTTGATCGTTTGCTGATGAGCGGTCACTTATGGGCGCAGGCAAAAACATGGGACCCTGAAGGACTGCTCGGCACGTTGCCCGCCGTGAGCGGTGTGCTGTTCGGAGCCATCACTGGCCTATGGTTTCAATCAACGACGCTCCCTGCGGCAAAAACGGTGTGGATGATGGCTGCAGGACTGACTGCGTTGTTGATGGGCGTGGTGCTCGACTCTGCGCTGATGCCCATCAACAAATCGTTGTGGACGCCGTCGTACACCGTATTCATGACCGGTTGGGCGTTGCTGTTGTTTGCGCTGTGTTACTGGCTGATTGATGCGTGTGATGTCGACCGCATTCGTGCGTGGTTCGTTTGGTTTTCCAAGCCGCTTGAAATCTTTGGTGTGAACGCGCTTTTCATTTTCGCGTTTTCTGGATTGATCGCGCGGCTCTTGGGCCACCTCAAAATGCAAACTGACGCGGCCACTACGGTTTCTGTCAAATCGTGGCTGTTCGCAGGGTTGGGCCCATTGCCCCTGTCGCCGGTCGACGCGTCGCTATTGTTTGCGGTGCTATTCAACGCGCTGATGTTGCTGCTGGCATGGGTGTTGTGGCGCAACAATATTTTTGTGAAAGTGTAGTGGTAGTTTGATGACGCGAACACTGATGTTGATTTTTACGCGGGCGTGTTTTGCGTGGGTTGCAATGCTTTTAGCGTCGTGTGCCTCGCTCGGTCCCGTGTCGATGAACAGCGATTCAGCGCTGCCCCCAGCCGCCCCGCGCGAGTTTCGTGCGATGTGGGTCGCCACCGTCGCCAACATCGATTGGCCTAGTCGCACCGGGCTGTCTACTGCCGAGCAGCAGCACGAGATTAAAAGAATCGTCGCCACTGCCAAGCGACTCAAAATGAATGCGCTGATTCTTCAGGTTCGGCCCGCTGCTGACGCGCTGTACGCGTCAACGCTGGAGCCCTGGACTGAATACCTTTCGGGCGTGCAGGGGCAGGCACCGCAACCTTTCTACGACCCGCTTACGCTGTGGATCAGCGAGGCACACGCCAATGGCCTTGAGTTGCACGCATGGTTCAACCCTTATCGCGCGCGGCATTCGGCCGCGAAGTCATTGCCCGCTGCAAACCATCTCATCACCTCGCGACCCGATTTGGTGAAGGCATACGGCGACCAACGCTGGATCGACCCAGGCGAGGCCGACGCTGCTAAACGGTTGAGTGATGTGGTGCGTGACGTGGTGCGTCGCTACGATGTGGATGGCGTCCACATCGACGATTACTTTTACCCGTACCCGATCAAAGCGGCAGCCGATCAAGCGGACGTAGATTTCCCCGACGAGCCCTCGTGGCGGCGATACGTTGCTTCCGGTGGCAAGCTCACGCGCGCCGACTGGCGACGCGACAACGTAAATCGTTTGGTGCAATCGATAAATGCTGCCGTCCATGCCGAGAAGGCGTGGGTTAAGTTTGGCATTAGTCCGTTTGGGCTGCCACGCGCCGATCGGCGACCTGTGGGCATCACCGGGTTTAGTCAATACGACAAACTCTACGCCGATGTTGAGCTGTGGTGGCACGAAGGCTGGCTTGATTATCTGGCCCCGCAACTGTATTGGCCCATCGCGCAAACTGCGCAGTCGTTTCCAGTGTTGCTCGACTACTGGTCGCGTACCAATGCGAAAAAGCGGCACTTGTGGCCCGGCTTGTTCACCAGCAAGATTGACGACTCTGCTGCGTCGTGGCCTCCCGAGGAAATCAAAAGACAAATCACTATTCAGCGAAGTGATGCGGGCAGCAGCGGACACATTCATTTCAGCGCGGCAGCGCTTCTACAAAATCGGCGCGGCATTGCGGACGCGCTGTCTCAAGAAACGTATGCGACCGACGCGCTCATACCGGCGACGCCGTGGTTACGGTCGAGCAACGTTGGCCCTTTGCCCGCGCCCGATGCAACGCTTCGTTGCGATGCTAGTGCCATACCTGCTTCGTGTCGACTTGATGTAAGTGGTACGAAAACAGTGGACGGTCTTGTGTGGGCGGTTTGGGCAAAATATGGCACGCAGTGGCAGTTTTCGGTCGCCACCAACAGCAGCACTTTTTTGCTAGAGCAATCAGCGGGTCACGCGTTGCGGCAAGTTGTGATTTCGCGCGTTGATCGTTATGGCGTTGAAAGCGCGCGAAGCACGCTCAAACGCCCATGAGCATCGCCACCAACGCGCAACGAGAATCATCGACAGAGCCGTGTTTTCTGGGGCTCGATGTAGGCGGAACCCAGACGCGGTGGGCATTGGCAACGGCGGCGGGTGAGCTCATAACAGAGGGCACGACCGATGGATTTTCTGGCGCTGGGTTGGCGCTGGTAAACGAGCGAGAAATTGTGTGTGCTCGGTTGAGTGCCCTTACAGAAGCGGTGCTTGGTACTCTAAAAATTCCACGTGTTTTCGCATTGCATGCCGGTGTTACAGGTGTCGGCGCAGAAGGGCAACGACTGGGAGACATGCTCGCCCAAGCGTTTCAACTCGCGCCCCATCAAGTGACCGTGACGAGCGATGCGGAGCTTACATTTCATGCAGTGCTCACCCCCGGCGAGGGGTATCTGATCTACGCAGGCACCGGCTCAATCGCGGCCTTTGTTGACGCCTCCGGTGTGCTGCATCGAGCGGGCGGTCGAGGCGTGGTGCTCGACGATGCGGGCGGTGGCTACTGGATCGCGCGCGAGGCGCTGCGGCGGATCTGGCGGCGCGAAGACGAGCAGCCCGGCGCGTGGCAGGGGTCCCCGATGGCACGTGCCTTGTTCGCCATTGTGGGCGGCGATACCTCAATTTTTGCCGCACGTTACCTGATGGACAAGGCGCGCGGTGAGATCGGGATGCTGGCGCTGCTGGTCGCTCGGCACGCAGCTGCGGACGCGCTGGCGGCGGAGATTTTGAATGACGCGGGCGTTGAGCTGGCGCGGCTCGCCAACGCGTTGGCGCATCGTTACGGCAAGCGCAGAGTCGTGGTGGCGGGGCGCGCGGCACAATTGCATCCCCTGATTGAAGCCGCGATGCGGCGAGCGATGCCTCCGGATTCGGTGCTGGAGTTTCGACTAGTACAAGCGCACATTGTGGCGGCACAAATGGCTGCAAAGCCTTTGTAGGAGCGGCTCTGCCGCGACCCGATCCGGTGCAACACGAAGTTCGCGGCGGAGCCGCTCTACACGTACAACGAAGGCGAAAGGATTTGAAGTGATCGAATTGGCAGGAGACATATTGTGAACATGAAGCGAAGCGCCGCATGCGCATTGTTGTTGGCGGCATTGCTGCTGGGAGGTTGCGCCACCGTCTCAAAGATCGATTCGACGTACACCGCGATCAGTCAGGACAGTCGCGTGCAGTATCTGATTATTCATTTCACGACCGTGGACTTTCCACGCTCGCTGCAAGTGCTCACGCAAGGCCCAGTGAGCAGTCATTATCTGGTGAGCGAACGCGAGGGCAATACGCCCGCCAAGGTGTACCAATTGGTCGACGAGAACCGCCGCGCGTTTCATGCGGGTGTTAGCTCGTGGAAGGGCGCCACCGCACTTAACGCTAGTTCAATCGGCATCGAGATTGTCAATCCTGGCGGGCGGCGCGGGCCTAACGGCTTAGTCTTTGCCGACTTCGAGCCCGAGCAGATTGATCGCGTAGTTGAGCTGGTTCGCGATATCGTCGTGCGCCACCAAATCAAGCCCGACCGCATTCTGGGCCACAGCGACATTGCACCTACTCGTAAGAATGATCCCGGCCCAAAATTCCCCTGGAAACGACTGGCCGATGCAGGCTTGATTGTGTGGCCTGAGACTAGCGCCGTGGCCGAACGCAAAGCCGCCTATGAAATGGCTATGCCGAGCGTTAGCTGGTTTCAGGAAAAATTAGTCAAACACGGCTTCACGCTGCCCGTAACCGGCGAGCAGGACAAGCTCACCACCGAGGTGATGTCTGCCTTTCAGCAAAAGTATCGACCCGCACGTTTTGACGGTTTGCCAGACGCGGAAACCGCAGCGATATTGGAGGTGATTACTTCGATGCCTTTACCCACCGCCGCTGCACCAGTCAAAGTGCAGGCTGATACGCTCGACGAACATCAGCATTGAGAACGGTGAACAATGAAAAAGCAACTCTACGCGCGACTGCAACGCGCCTTCGTGTTGACCTTCGCGCTGGCGGCTAGCGCCTGCACCACCATGCCCAACGCACCCACACCCACACCCGCACCCGCACCCACACCCGCGCCCGCTCACTTGTTGCTCCAGTCTGAACTTCGCTCGATTGCGCAGGATTCCGATCATCCGCTTGCAAGCCTGTCAACACTTGTCATTCGCGACGGCCGGGTGGTGTTTGAAGGGCAGTTTGGGCACACATTCATCGATAACGTCGCGCCTCAGAAAAGCGTTGCCGCGAACCGGGACACGATGTACCGCATCGCCTCAATCTCCAAGCTCATCACCACGCTGGGCGTGATGCGCCTGGTGGAAGAGGGCAAGTTGGCGCTCGACGTCGATGTGAACGGCTATCTCGGGTGGTCACTGCGCAACCCAAATTTCCCTGATGCACCGATCACCCTGCGTATGCTGCTCACGCATCGAGCTTCAATCACGGATGATGCGGGCTACTACTGGGAAGACGGTCTTAACGTGAATTTGAAGGACGTGTTTACACCGGGCGGCGCTCGTTACGGCAAAGGCGACATGTGGTCAAAGCGAGCCAGGCCGGGCGAATATTTTCAGTACGGCAATTTGAACTGGGGCGTGATCGGCACGGTGATGGAGCGCGCGAGTGGCGAGCGATTTGACCGCTTGATGCGGCGCGTTTTGTTTGATCCGCTCGATATTCGCGGTGGCTTCAATCCGGCGGAGATGAGCGTCCAAGACGTGGCTCGCATCGCCACCTTGTACCGTAAACGCACCGAGGTGGACGGCAAAGAAATCTGGAATTCACGCGGGCCGTGGATCCCCCAGGTGGATGACTACCGCCAATCGCCGCCGGTGCCGCGCGCGGGGCCGAACTATATTGTGGGCAGCAACGGCACGCTGTTTGGCCCGCAAGGTGCGTGCAGATTGTCCGCTGCGGACTTGGGCCGGGTGATGCTGATGCTGATGAACGAGGGTATGCACGAGGGCAAGGCTGTGCTCAAGGTGGCATCGGTGCGTGAAATGCTCAGCGAGCAGTGGCGCTCCGATGCATCGGGCAAAAACGGCGACGTGAATTCCGGCGGTGGCAAGCAGCTCATGAATGCGTGGGGTTTAGGGGTGCAGCACTTTTTAGACATCAGCGGCGCAGCGCTTGGCGACAGATTGGTGGCCGCCGGCGGTTTCAAAGCGGTGGGACACTTGGGGGATGCGTGGGGCTTGACCTCAGCTTTTGCGTTCGACCCGAAGCGAAAAAATGGCATGATTTTTTTGAGCGGCGGCCCGGGTTTTGATCCTGACACTACGCCGGGAAAATACTCGGCGCTACATCGCTATGAAGAGCGGATTTTGAATGCCCTTTATGAGGATGGCTTGCGACAGTCATTGCGGTAAGATTTGGATACAGCTTTTCGCTTAGTGCCTTATTTTAATTGGGCTAAGCCGCTATTTGTTAGAAAGTCGAAATTTTGATAAATCAGCTGTAAGCCCTGATTAAACGGGGCATTCAGCATAAAGTTGTTATCGGCGATCGACCTAATGAATGCGGCCATTGTGCATCGTAGGAGCGGCGAAAGCCGCGATTGTTTGTGCAACCGATCGCGGCTTTCGCCACTCCTACGATACGGCTGGTTCCAGCAGCGTCAACGCTCGTGCGTCAGCATCGAAGCGCGCTCGGGCACCGATCGGCAGCACCCACTGCGACGCAATATGCCCGAACGACAATCCATAAGCGCTAGGTATCGGTCGCGACGAAAAATGATCGGTTAACGCCTGCGACAACACGAGTGATGCCTCGTCGGCCTTAGGCTCGCATTTGACGAATACGCCGAGCATCACGGCACGCACTTGCGCTAGCGCAGCACTGTGTTCGAGCTGCGTCAACATCCGATCAATACGATACGGTGCCTCGCTAATTTCTTCCAAAAAAAGCAATGAATCTCGCAGATTCGGCAGATACGGCGTGCCGATCATCGACGCGAGCACCGATAAATTGCCACCGAGCAACGTGCCTTCAGCGCTGCCGCCGTTGAGCACGCGTTGCACAAAATTCGGTTCATCGATTGCGCGTTTCGCATGTTCATCCGCCGTGCTCATGACGTGCGTGGCACGTCCTTCAATCAGGACCGCATCGAGATGCGAAACGGTGAACGGGGTGAAGCCGGAGGAGGCGACGGGGCCGTGAAATGTGACTAGTCCGCTCTTGGCGTACAACGCGAGCAGCAACGAGGTGAGATCTGAGTATCCGATCACAATTTTTGGATTGCGCGCCACCAAGTTGTAGTCAATGTAGGGCAACAGCTGCGCCGTTCCGGAGCCGCCGCGAGCAGCCCATAGCGCACGCACTTCGCGATGCGCAAACAGGGTGTGCAGGTCTGTCAGACGTTGGCCAATGGTGCCAGCGGTGTTGCCGCGTGATGCACGCAGATGCTTCGCCTGCATCACCCGAAAGCCGAGCTTTTCAAGATTGTTGGTGGCGCGTTGAATAAGCGCGTCGTCGGCGAAGCCGCTGGGGTTGAACAGTGCAACCAAGTCGCCGCGTTTGAGACGTGGAGGCCGAATCGCCGCACGTGGCCGCCGTGGGGTGGCGGCGCGTGCCCAAGCTGCGGTCAGCGCAAGCGGCAACACAGAGGCCGCCGCAGCACCTGCGCCTAGTATTGACACGAAACGTCGTCGCTGCGGGTCGGTCACAATGGCAATGGTTGTCTGAATGCTATTTTGGAAATGAAAACGGGCGCGATGTTCGCGCCCGTTTTTACCTGGCTATGGCGACTACTTGAACTTGTAGTTAACGTTCAACGTGTAGGCGCGACCGCGCGGGTCGGCTACCCGTGGATCCCAACCGGCGCCGCCGACGAAGTCGTAGTTATGCGCCGTGAAGGGAGGATCGGTGTTGAACACGTTCTTCACACCTGCGGTGATCACCGTGTTGCGCAAGCCCGAGTAGCTGGCCGACAGGTTGTAGATCACGTAGGCTTTGACGTTGGGGTTGTAATCAGCCGGGAGCGGGCCGTATGGACGCTCGTCTTTATAGCCTGCGGTAAATTGCTGCCCCACCGTGCCTGTCCAAGAGCCACGCTCGTAGCTGACCTGTGCGGCGTGCTTCCAACGCACGTAGAGATCGCGTGTCGTCCACTGGCCAGCGTACTCGGTGTACGGCGTGTTGGAGAAAACGCGCGACCGGAAGCTGTCGATATAGGTGCCATCGAGGCTTGCGGTCCACTTGGCACCCGCTGCCTGCGTGGAGGCACGCACCGACACGTCGATACCGCGCGTGATGTCGCCGTCGGCGTTCACAAAACCGGCGCGAATGTAGCCGCCGGGGCCATCGAGCCGACCGTCGGTACCACGCACCAGATTGTCCGGGAAGGTGGTGTAGTTAGCGATTACCTGTTGTGGGGTGAGCTCATAAATACGGTTAGAGCGCTTAATTTCCCACAGGTCGATTGACGTGCTCAGCCATTTGGTGGGTGAGAACACAGCGCCGAGTGTCCACTGCTTCGAGGTTTCGGGCCGCAGGTCGGGGTTGCCACCTTGCCGTGCATTGGGTCGAATAGCGCACACCGACGGGTCGGTCACACCCGGCCCGCACAGCACCGGGTCTTTGATATTGCCCGGGATTTGCGAGTCACCGGTGGCACCGTACACCTGGAAGAAACTTGGCGCGCGGAAGCCGGTGTTGTAGGAGCCGCGTAACAGCACTTGCTCCACCGGGTTCCAACGGAAAGACACTTTCGGATTGGTGGTGCCGCCAAAGTCGCTGTAGCGGTCATGGCGAACCGCGCCGGTTACCTCAAGGCCCTTGATAATCGGCACCAGCACCTCCGCATACGCGGCTGCAACATTGCGCGACACCTTCGGAAACTCTGCGTCAAACGGCACGTTGAAGATAGGCTGGGAACCTTTCGAACCATCTGCAAACTTGTAGCTTTCGCGGCGCAGATCAAAACCCACGGCCATGCTGACCGCACCGGCGGGCAGCTGCCACACCTCGCCAGTCACCGAGCCATCGGCCTGCAACAGCGTGGCCTCACCGCCAAACAGCTTCGCACCGCGCGCTTTGGCGGCTTCCATCAGAGCAATCGCCTCAGCGGTTTGGGTTTGCCCAGGCAGCAAGAACGGGTTGACTTTGCCACTGCCCAGCGCCGCAATCAGGGGCGCGGTGTACAGAAACCCATTGCCCAGCACGGAGTCGGCTTTGCTGCCGGCGGTGGACACGCCTAACTTGTAGTCCCACTTACCGGCCAACGTGCCATCGAGGCCAGCGAGCAGTCGATAACTGTCAGACGTGGTCTCAATTTCTCGCGGACCGCAGACCTCGCAACGCCAGCGGTAGGCGATAGGCTTGGTCGCGTCAAACGCAGGAATGTACGCGGACAGATTTTGGTAGTAGGCGCCACCAACCGGGTAGCGCGCCGCCAGCAGTGCGCCCGTGGTGGTGAGTTGCAGTGGTTCGAACTGCTTCTTTGCAACCGAGCGCGAGGCCACCGCTTCTACGAAGGCCGTGGTTTCTGAGTTGAGCTTAAACGTGCCGCGAGAGACGAAATTGAGCCGCTCATTGGGCTGCATCAAGATCGCGGTGCTGCCCGTGTCATAGGTGCAACCGTAGCGGGCAGAGAGCGTGTCGTTCAACACATATTCATACTGGGCCATACCGGGTACGGTGTTGCACTTGCCCTGAAAACTGAGTAAGTTGGCTCGGGTGTACGAGGTGGTGTCGCCCGACACTCTGAAACTTGAGCCAATGGCCGAGCCCGCGTTGCCGGTCTGCGTGGCAAACGGCGTGCCCGTGGTGTCAGTGGACAGTCCGCGGCTTGGCTGATTGCCGTTAGAGAAGGGCCGCTTACTGGCGGAGAGCATCTCTTGCTTATCGACCGTGAGGCTGGCCAGCACGTTGTAACCGTCGGCGACCAAATCACCCCAGCCGCCGAGCAACGATCCGCGGAAAATATTGCCGCCACCGTCGTTGGTTAAATTGGCAAAGCCGGTGATCTCAGCGCCTTGATAGTTCTTGCGCAAGATGAAGTTAACCACGCCGCCAATGGCGTCCGTGCCGTAAATCGCTGATGCGCCGTCTTTAAGAATCTCAACGCGCTCAACCGCCGCCAGCGGGATCGAATTCAAATCAACCGCATTGCCTTTAGCGCCGTGGGTAGAAACGCGACGACCATTGAGCAGCACCAGTGTGCTTGACGCGCCGAGCCCGCGCAGGTTGGCGCTGGAGTTACCGTTGTTATTACGATCGGTGGTGCCGAGCTGAATGCCCACATTAGACGCGAGATTGTCGGTGCCCGTGCCGTTAGCCGCGATGCTCGACAACAACTGCTCGGCGCTGGTGATGCCCGACCGAGTTAACTCTTCGCGAGTAATGATCTGCACCGGCAGCGAAGCCTCGTCGGCCGCACGTTTAACGTTCGAGCCGGTGATTTCGACGCGTTCGACTTTTTGCGGCACGGGTGGCGCAGTTTGTGCGAGTACCGGGGTGGCAATCAGCACCACTGACATGCAATAGGCGAGTTTTTTTAATTTCATGAAATGCTCTTTTTGTGTGACGCTTTTAATTAAGTGATCTTCGCGAAAAAGGTTAAGGGGTATTGCGTGCCGCCGCATACACAGCCAACTACCGCGCCGTAAACCAATGGTCATTATTACCGGCCACCCTACCAATGTGTCAATAATGTGACTGAATTTTCGAAACGGCAGCGGCCACTTTGTCAAAATTGCGACGAATCCGGCCCGGTGCGGCTACGTCCATGGCAACCCCTCCTTTAAGGTGCTCATTGAATTTGTTTCGACTTTTTCTTGTTTGCGTTCTTTTGTTTGCTGGCTCCGCCGGGGCGCAAACGCCGCAAACGCCGCAGATCGCCCCGTTGCCCGCTCACTCAGCGCTGCCGGATCGTGTCGTCAGCCAGCTGAACAACGCAAATTTGCCGCCAGAAGCGCTCGGCGCGCTGGTAGTGCGCGCCTCCGACGGCGCGGTGCTGCTCGCACATTTTGCTGATCGCCCGATGCAGCCTGCGTCGACGCTTAAGGCGCTGACCTCGATCGTCTCCCTGGAGCGCTTGGGGCCAACACATCGCGGGCGCACGGAGTTGCTCACCGCAGCTGAGCTCAGAGGCGAGGTGCTGCACGGGGATGTGGTGCTGCGCGGGCTAGGCAACCCCGACTTTGATTGGCGTGCGCTGCAGGGCATGTTGCAGTCGCTGCGCTTCAGCGGTGTTCGCGTCATTGCGGGTGACGCCTTGCTTGATCGCAGCTACTTTCAGCCATCAAGGCCTGATCTCGGTGCACTGCCGTTCGACGAGTCCCCCGAGTTTCGCTACAACGTGGTCCCGGATGCATTGCTGCTGAACAGCAATTTGCTGCACCTTGAGATCGTCTCCGACGGGGGAAGCGCGCGCGTGGGTATGACCCCGGCGCTTGATCGCGTGTTCATCGAATCTACCCTGAAAATTGTCGAGAAACCGTGTGCCGACTGGGAAGATTTATGGATGTTGCCGGAGGTCAAAAAAACCGAGGACGGACGCATTCGAATCACCCTAAAAGGTGAGTTTCCGCGCAATTGTCCTGTGAATACGGCCATCAGCGTGCTTGACCGGGTGGACTTTGCTGACCGCTTGTTTCGCTCGCTGTGGACAAGTTTAGGCGGCACGTGGTCGGGCGTTGCCCGCGACGGCACGGGTGCGACTGACGCGCGCGTGTTGGCCGTCCATCAATCAAGAACGCTCGCCGAATTCAATCGGGATATTTTGAAGCGTTCCGACAATCCCATCACGCGGCTGATGTATCTATCGTTGGGCGCAGAGCGCAAAACGGCGGCGCCTGCCGCTGCGGAATCGTTAACGACCCATGCGCGTGGAGAGCAGGTCGTTCGTCAATGGCTTGCTGACAAAAAGATCGACGCTACCGGCCTCGTGCTCGACAACGGCTCTGGTTTATCGCGCACCGAGCGCATTTCAGCGACAACTTTAGCGGCCGTGTTGCGGGCTGCAAACGATAGCCGCTGGGCTCCCGAATTTTTGGCGGCGCTGCCGATTGTGGGCGTAGACGGCGGCATGCGAAGGCGGCTGTCTGACGGCGCGGCAGCGGGCGTGGGTCGCATTAAAACCGGCGGTCTGCGCAATGTGGTCTCAGTGGCAGGCTACATGCCGGATGTGAACGGCGAGCGGTGTATCGTGGTGGCGATGCTCAATCACGATGATGCAAAAAGCGCGGTAGGCAAACCGATCGTGGACGCCGTACTCGAATGGGTGACTCAAGTTGATTCGCGAGCGCTTCCGATCAAAAAATGAACTCGCAGCGAGTGGCGCTACAACACTCGCGCGTACGTCGCTCGCACCACTGTTCGATCACCGCAATCGAAATGCCACCACTCTGTGCCAATACCGTTAAAGCCGCCGCAACCCATTGCATCGCGCAAAAGTTGACGATTGTCTGCGTGCACGACCTGTAGCGCCCCAGACTCCAAAAAGCCGGCTTCAAGCTTTGGGTGCGAAAGCCTCGTCATGTCGTCAAACGGCGTGCCCATGTCGCATTCGTGCCCGTCAGCGTCGACCAGCGTGGCGTCGATAGCCATACCGAACGAATGAATGGAGCCGAGTTCGGGTGAGGCAAGATACTCGGTCAAAGCGGTGCCTTCCAGCGCTGCCCACATTGCCTCCTGCACCCGCTGTGGGCGCAGCGCATCAAGCACACACAGACGCAATTCGGGGGCACGCTGATTGAGCCATGTAACCGCAAGCCTGAGCCCGGCAACGGCGTCTTTGTGCGCCCAGGCGCAGTCAAGCGGCGAATACACATCCCGCCGCATAAAGTTGTCGACACTTGCGTATCGAAGCTCAACGCGCAGATTGTTGATACCGCCTAGCGGCAAAAAATCTGGATGCATCGGGATTCGTTCGCACAAAACGGAAGTGGTCACGCGAGTTTCTCCCCAGGCGCTTTGATAGGGCTCAATTGGGTTGAATATTTCCGGCCTTCACCACCGGACGCCAGCGCTCGATTTCGCTCGCGATCAATCGGCCAAACGCCTCTGAACTGGCAGGTGTGGCCACCGCACCCTCGCTTAGCAACCGCGCCTTCATCTCGGTGGAAGCAAGCGCTCGATTGATCTGGGCATTGATCCTATCGATGACCGCTGCGGGCGTGCCAACCGGAGCGACCACGCCGTACCACTGATCGGCTTCGAATCCGGTGAATTCTTTTAGGCCGCTCTCGGCTACGGTCGGCAGATCGGGGAGCGCGTCCAGCCGCCCATTGCTGGATACAGCGAGCGCCCGCAATTGTCCTGATTTCACGAATTGCATGACGGCTGGCGCACCGGTGAACATCACCTGAATTTGCCCGGCAACCAGATCCGTTACGCCGGGCGCGGTGCCCTTGTAAGGCACATGCACCAGCTGCGTTCCGCTTTTGAGTTTCAGATATTCAGCAGTGACGTGTGCTGCGCTGCCATTGCCGCCCGAGCCGTAATTAAGCTTACCCGGTGCAGCTTTAGCGAGTGCCACCAGTTCAGCCACGTTTTTCGCCACAACCGAGGGATGCACCACCAGCACATTAGGCACTTTGGCGACCCATGCCACGGGCGAAAAACTCTTGACCGGGTCGTAACTCAAGTTTGGATAAATCGACGGATTTAACGCGAGTGTGCCGATGTGACCCATCAACAAGGTATAGCCATCAGCCGGAGCCTTCGCAACTTTGTCCGCACCAATCGAGCCGCCAGCGCCAGGCACATTTTCAACGATCACAGGCTGACCCCACGCTTCGGTGAGCTTCTGACCAATGGTGCGTGCGAGGATGTCGGTTGAGCCGCCGGGCGTAAACGGCACGACGATGCGGATCGGTTTGCTCGGGTACGGGTACGGTTGCGCCGCGCTGGGCAGACTCGTAAACAAAAGGGCGCTAACGACGGTCAACGCGGCGATGCGTACGGCGTACTTCGCCGTTTGAGCGACGAAATACTGCGGGTTAGTTGATGTCACGTTTACTCCGTTCGGGTTCGGCTCAAAACTCAACTTGTAGCGCATGTGGGCCGCGCCTCGGTGCGCCCACTTGCCGTAGTCCCAAATTGGGACTAACATCCGCAGCACAGTGAAATTAATAGCCAGCAAAAATCTGCGCGAGTTCTGGGGCGCTACCCGGATGCCGAGCAGCCGCTTAAGTCATGGGCGGACGAAGTCAAACACGCCACGTGGATGCAGCCCGCCGATGTCAAAGCGCAATTTCGCAGTGCGAGCATCCTCAAGAACCGTCGCGTCGTTTTCAACATCAAAGGTAACGACTATCGGCTCGTCGTATCGGTTGCCTACAAGTTCGGCGCGATCTACATCAAATTCATAGGCACCCACGCGCAGTACGATGCCGTCGATGCGGAAACGATAGAACTGGAGCAATGACCTTGAAAGCACAAATTTATCCACCATTGCGCCCGATCCGCACGGATGACGACCATAACGCCGCCCTACGTGAACTGAGCGCTTTCTTCGACAACGAACCCGAACCCGGCACGCCCGAAGGTGACCGCTTCGAAGTATTGCTCACGCTCGTTGAATCGTACGAGTCAAAACACTTTCCGATTGACCTGCCTGACCCCGTCGAAGCCATCAAATTTCGCATGGAGCAATCCGGTCTCACGGCAAAGGATTTACAACCCATGATCGGTCGCCTAAACCGCGTCTACGAAGTGCTCAATCGGAAACGCCCGCTGACGCTGCCAATGATCTGGAAGCTGCATCAAGGCTTGGGTATTCCTGCGGAAAATTTGATTCGACCGCCGTCAGACTCAACGACCGCCGCTCACGGGCTCTCGAACTAAGGTCGAATGAATAAGCCCACTCAACTTGAAGCGTTCTTGGTTGCTGTCCGCAGCGTTCACAACACACAGGGCGGCACCAAAGAAACGTCGTATTACACGGCCATCGACAACCTGCTCGGCGGAATCGGCGCGGCGCTCAAGCCAAAAGTGCGTTGCATCATGCAACTTAAAAATCTTGGCGCGGGCAACCCCGACGGAGGCTTGTTTACGCCAGATCAATTCGACCGCAAAACCAACGCGGTGAAAAACCCGCTTACCCCCTCACGCGGCGTCATCGAAGTCAAAGCGCCCGCCGAAGCGGTTGACGACACGGCGGCATCAAAGCAGGTCGACAAATACTGGGCGCGCTACAAACTCGTACTTGTTACCAACTTACGCGACTGGCTGTTGATCGGCGAGCGCAACGGTCAGCGCGTGCAGCTGGAACGCTACGTTCTGGCTGCGTCTGAGGCCGATTTTTGGGAGTTCGCGGCACATCCGCAAAAAGCGCAGGAATCGCACGGCGAAGCATTCGCTGACTTTCTCTCGCGAGTGCTAACGCACAACGCGCCGCTCTCCGATCCAAAGGACGTAGCCGCGCTTCTAGCCAGTTACGCCCGCGAGGCGCGCCACCGCATCGAGCTTGCCGGTAGCGTGGGCGCAAGTCCACTGGCATCGGTGAAGAAGAGTTTGGAAGCCGCGCTTGGCGTCAAATTTGACGAAGAAGACGGACTCAATTTCTTTCGTTCCACGCTGGTGCAAACACTCTTTTATGGCCTGTTCGCAGCGTGGGTGCTGCGCCACGAGCGCGGCGACACATCCGCGTTCGACTGGCAGAAAGCGGCGCACGATTTGCATGTGCCGATGGTTGCAGGCCTCTTCGAGCAGCTCACTATGCCGAGCAAATTGAAGGGACTGAACATCGCGGAAGTGCTCGACTGGACGACCGATGCCTTGAATCGCGTTGATCAAACTGCGTTCTTCACCAAGTTTGAATCCGGCCGCGCAGTGCAATACTTTTACGAGCCCTTTCTTGAAGCGTTCGATGCCGAGCTGCGCAAGAAACTGGGCGTTTGGTACACCCCGGACGAGATCGTGCGCTATCAGGTTGCTAAGGTTGACCGCGTGCTGCGTGAAGAGCTGGGCGTGCCTGATGGCCTAGCCGACGCGAGCGTGGTGGTGCTCGACCCGTGCTGCGGCACGGGTGCGTATCTGGTGGAAGTGCTGCGTGTTATCGACGAAACGCTCAAGGCTAAATTCGGCGAAGCGCTGACACCGACCCATCTCAAGCGCGCGGCGACCACCCGCCTGTTCGGGTTTGAATTACTGCCCGCGCCGTATGTGGTCGCCCACTTACAGCTTGGCTTGCTGCTTCGCAAACGAGGCGCAGCGCTCGTCGACGATGAGCGCGCTGCCGTGTATCTGACCAACGCGTTGACCGGGTGGGAGCCCACGCAACCGGGCTCACCGAAGGAACAGATTGAAGGCTTCCCGGAGATCGCTAAAGAGCGCGACGCCGCCAACAAGGTCAAACAATCGGCCACCATTTTGGTCATCGTCGGCAATCCGCCCTACAGCGGCTACGCGGGCGTTTCCGTCGACGAAGAGCGCGGATTGTCCACCGCCTACAAAGTGGCCAAGACCGGCCCGCAACCGCAGGGTCAGGGTTTGAACGATCCGTATGTTCGTTTTTTTCGCATGGCTGAACGACAAATTGCCGAGCGGTCTGGACGCGGTGTCATCTCGTTCATCAGCAATTATTCGTGGCTGGAGGGCCTGAGCCATCCTGCCATGCGCGAGCGCTTTCTCGAAGCGTTTCACAGCGTGCGCATCGACAGCCTGCATGGCGACAAATTCGCAACGGGCAAGACTACACCGAGCGGCGAACCTGACCCCAGCGCGTTTTCGACAACGTGGAACAAGGAAGGCATCCAGCCGGGCACCGCCATCGCAACGCTGGTGCGTCGACCGGCTCCGATCAGTGCAGATGCGGTGGTCGAAACGCGTTCCTTTTGGGGCGCGGACAAGCTGGCAAAGCTGGCGGCGTGTGCGGAGCAGGTGGGCGAGCCTTACGTGCCGGTGCGCCAGTGGTTGGAGTTTGGGCGTCCGTTTGTGCCGCTAGTCGTGCGTGATGATTACGTGACATGGCCGTCGCTACCGGAGTTGATGCCGCTGTCGGTGTCTGGCGTGCAAACGAAACGAGACGGCGATCTAATTGATATCGAAAAGCCAGCGCTCGTCGCACGAATTTCCAAATATTTCGATTCGACTGCGAGTGAAGACGAAGTGCGAATCGTTGCGCCGTCGCTGATGAAAAACTCGAATCGATTCGACTATAAAGACATCCGAAAAGCGCTAGTTCAACGGGGATTGATAGCTAGCAATTTCGTACGTTACTTGTATCGCCCCTTTGATACTCGCTGGATTTACTGGGAACCCGCTACCAAACTGCTTGGAGAGAAGAGTCCAAGTTTTTTTCCTCTGGTGGGGCCGAACAATTGCTTCATAGAGGCAAGACAAAGGCAGCTTCAGGATGACTTTGACCGAGGCTCGTTTACTCAGACGCTCGCTGACAATCTTGGGAATGGTTTTTCGCAGTTTTTCCCGCTCTTTTATGGTGAATCAGTTGCTGGTTCGGCAGCAGACTTTCGGCCAAATGTCAGCAAGGAGGCAGTGGCTTATCTTGGATGTGTTGATGGCACCGCGAATCACGAACTTATCTTCTACCACGCGCTCTCGATCGTAAACACCCCTCTATATCGCAGCTCCAATGTCGGTGGTTTACGTTTGGATTGGCCGCACATTCCGCTACCGACCTCACGCGAAGCCCTGCTCGCCTCCGCTGAACTCGGTCGCGAAATCGCAGCATTGCTCGACACGGAAACCCCGGTGAACGGCGTCACCACGGGCAGCATTCGCGCCGAGTTGAAAACCATCGGCATGCCGTCACGGTTGGGCGGCGGTGGCCTTCAGCCCGACGAATTCAAGGTGACGGCGGGCTGGGGCATTTTTGGCAAGGATGGCGCGACGATGCCGGGGCGCGGCAGGATCGAGCTGCGGGCTTTGCTGGAAACGGATGCGGACTCAGGGTTCCATCAAACCCTTCGCTCCGCTCAGGGAGAACGGAATGACGGCGTGGCTGCGGGAAAAGCAGCGTGGCAAACGGTCGATATTTATCTGAACGAAGTTGCTTACTGGCGAAACATTCCGCTGCCGGTGTGGGAGTTCACGATGGGCGGCTATCAAGTCATCAAGAAGTGGCTCAGCTATCGCGAACATCGGGTGCTCGGTCGCGCGGTCAAACCGGAAGAGCTGATCGAGGTACAAAACATCGCCCGCCGAATCGCTGCGCTCATCTTGCTGCAACCGCAGCTCAATGCGAATTACGCAGCGGTAATTGCGGACGTCTACCCGTTTCCGCGTGCCACAAGCTAGATGCTGGTTACTCAAAACTCCAACAGCTTTTTGTCGAAAAGTCCTGTTTACCTGGGCTTAACGCTATAAAAGTCTATTTATCGATAATTGACGATTTACACCTTTGAGCCCAATGAAGACGGCATTTCCAGCGTAAAGCCATCGACGCGTATGCTGCGAAACCGTCGCTCCGAGTGCTCATTGACGCATTTCGCTTGACGCGGTCGCTACGCTGCCGTCGGCGGAATCAAATCGCAAATCATCTTCGACAGCAATGTCATCGTCGCCTTCTGCGTGAGCGTCGTCGGGCGCAGCGCGCTGGTTGCGA
>JAYSUK010000375.1:0-24822 GCA_043719085.1 Burkholderiales bacterium
TAGTGAAGGTGGGCGACTGCTTCTCGATTCAGCGCGGCGACAACGTGCAAGAAATTGCGGTCACAGCGATTTCTGACCGACGCGGCTCCGCTGCCGTCGCTACATTGCTGTTCAGCGAAACTGATGCGAGCATTGCTGCACGAAATGATCGCGCTACAGCGCGTGTGGCAGCGGATAATCAAGGGGGGCAACCGATGATGCGCGGTCGACCTACCAAGCAGGATCGCCGTCGATTGGCGGACCTGTTTTCAAAAAATTTTCAAATGCGTGATCCCTCATGAGCCTAACTTTTACCGGCGAGCGATTCCTGCCTGAGTGCGCAGGTGAAATGGTTTATGAGCACTGGCATCGCTACCTGATTGCGCAACAGTATGTGAAGGGCCTGCGCGTGCTGGACGTAGCCAGTGGCGAGGGCTATGGCTCGCACTTGTTGTCAGTTCACGCAGCAAGCGTTGTCGGGGTTGACGTGTCTGCCGATGCGGTGGTGCATGCGGCGTCTCGATACCCGGCTGGCAATCTCACCTACGTTGCCGCGAGCTGCGTGCAAATTCCCGAGCCTGATGCCAGCTTTGATGTGATCGTGTCGTTCGAGACCATTGAACACATCACCGAGCACGAGGCGTTTCTTCGCGAGGTTGATCGGCTGCTCGCTCCAGGGGGCCTGTTCATTATCTCCTCGCCGAACCGCCCTGAATACAGCGATCGTACGGGTTACAAAAATGAGTTTCACGTGAAGGAGCTTGATCGCTCAGAACTGAAAACACTACTCGATCCACATTTTCCGACGCAACGCTGGTTTGCACAACGTGCTGCGTTTCACTCGATGGTGTGGCCTGTGGATGCTGTGGCCACCACTGCCGTCGCGCTTACCGTTGATGGCCAATCGGGCTTTCCGGCAGAGGTGTATTTTCTGGTGTTTTGCGCACGCGAAGCCTCTTTCGCTGCCGCAGTTGCACCACAATTGAGTCTGGTGACTGATCGCGAACTTTCTGTGTACTCCGAATGGTCGCGCACCTACCGCGACAACGCGATGCTGGCCGCTGAGGTCGCGCGCTTGAGGGCGGAACTTGCTCTCCTTGCGCAACGTTTGACGAGCGATGCATTGATGCCAGTGCCACCCGAACCGATATTGGTGCGGTGAACACAACGAAGCAGCAGAGTGCGTTGAACTGGCCCGACGTGGCGGCCACTGACCCTGCTGAGCGCGTTCCCGCTGCATTGCGGTCTTTTGCTACGGCGGGCTTGCCGCGCTTGTTGTTGGTGACGCATGCGTGGGGTGGTGGCATCGAAGAGCATGTGGCACTGTTGGCATCGATGGTGGCTGATCGTGCCCGGGTGATGGTGATGCGACCCGTTAACCAACATTGCGTCGAGCTGGAGCTTCCGGAAAATATACGTTTTCGGGTGGCGAGTGATCCCTGGCAAACATTAGCTACCGCTTTGCAGGCGCTCAATTTTTCTCGTGTTCATATTCATCACATTCAAGGGTTGCCACCGAGCGTCGCTGATATTGATTTGGCTCTGGGCGTGCCGCTGGATTTCACGCTGCATGACTATGTCAGCGTCTGTCCGCAAAACCATTTAGTTGATGCTGAAGGCCGCTATTGTGGTGAGCCCGACGATGCAGGATGCAATCGATGCATCGCCAAGCGCCCGCACGCGTGGCACAAACCTATCAAGCAATGGCGCGTCGATTTCGCAGCGCTGCTACGCCGGGCAGATCGGGTGTTTGCCCCAAGCGAGAGTGTGGCACGCACGATCGGGCGATACTTTCCCGATGCCGTGATCACAACCGTTACGCCGCCCGAGGTCGCTTTCCCGGCGCCCCGAGTGATCAAAGTCGCCCTGCTCGGAGCCTTGAGCCGAGCCAAAGGGCTCGCGGTGGCAATAGACGTGGCAACACACGCGCAGGTTGTGGCCTCTCCCGTGTTGCTACGCCTGCTCGGCCACGCCTCTGAGCCGCTGCCGTCTACGTTGCCCTTTGATGCAGCTGGCTCGTATGCATCGGCCGAACTACCTACGCTGATTGCAGCAGAGCGTCCTGACGTGATCTGGCTGCCATCCCAAGTGCCGGAAACTTTCTCGTATACATTGACTGCGGCCATAGACAGCAGCATCCCGATTGTTGCATCAAATATCGGCGCGCTGCCGGAACGCTTGCGCGGAAACGTAAATGCAACGTTGCTTTTACCCACGTCGTCTCCTGCGGAGTGGCACGATGCGCTTCTGGCTGCGGCGGCGCGCTCACCGCAGTGGCGGGGCACGGTCAAGGCGGACGAAACCGCTGCGCCGCCATCGCTTCGGAAACAGCGGTCAGCTCACGCGGCGGCGTACGTCGAGCACTATCTGGCCGTGCTACCGGCGGTCGGGGAGTCGGCTACGGTGGCCCCCATTCTGCAATTGCAAGTGCACTCGATTCAAGCCAACCATACTGATTCACCAAGGACGGCTGCACTGGATATCCTCGACGCACTGAGAATGGGGATTTACGCGGGGCACCGGGAATCGTTGCAGGGCGTCGAGCGAGCGCTAGCGTCGCTCCCTGCGGGGGAGACGCAGGTGGTTGGTCGGACGCAATATGAATCGCTCGCTGACGAACGCGATACAGCTACGCGAGCGTTGCACGTTCTGCGCCATGAGTTCACCGCCAATGTCGAGCAAAATCTTCGCCAACAAGCTGCGGCTGACCTCGCTGTGCAGCAGGCCAGTGCTGCCCGCGCCCAAATCGCGCATCTTGAACACGCTGTGCAACAGCAGAAAGCGCATCAACTCAAACTGCAAGCGGAGCGCGACGTACTGCTCAGCAGTTGGTCCCTGCGCATCACACTTCCGCTACGAAAAATCGCCAGCGCTATGCGCCGCGTGCGGCACATCGTTGTTACAACAATCAAGCTGATTCCGCGCATATCGGCGCTGTCAGGACGTGCAATGGAGCGCTACCGTCGTGGTGGCTGGCAAAGCCTGCGAGACCGTATGCTGCTCGAATTTCACCCCGTGGCAATGGCCGCCACAGTGGTGCTTCCCGACACCGCGTTGACACCGATCAGCGCGCTTACATTCAACACCACCGCACACAACCCCATCGTATCGATACTGATCCCGGTGTACGGTCAGCATGAAACCACGTTTGCGTGCCTTAAAAGCATTCATGCGCACCCAACGCGTCGCGCCTTCGAGATCGTGGTGATGGATGACTGCTCGCCCGCGCCCGCCGCCGAGGCTTTGGCCGTCGTCAACGGTATTCGCATCATCCGTAACGAACGCAATCTGGGGTTCATCGGTAACGTCAACGCAGCGGCCAACGCGGCCACAGGCGCGTGGTTGATCATTCTCAACAACGACACCGTGCTCCGCGAAGGTGCGCTTGACGCCCTGCTCGACACCTTCGATGCGCATCAAAACGTCGGCCTGGTTGGCGCCAAATTATTAAACGTGGACGGCTCAGTGCAAGAGGCTGGCGGCATCGTCTGGCGCGACGCGAGCGCGTGGAATTGGGGCCGGGGCTTTGATCGCGACGACCCCCGCGTCAACTACGTGCGCGACGCCGACTACTGCTCTGGTGCTGCGCTGGCGATTAGGCGCGAACTGTTCAGCGAGCTCGGAGGGTTTGATTCACACTACGCGCCCGCGTACTACGAAGACACCGACCTCGCCTTTCGCGTGCGCGACAAGGGACTGCGAGTGGTCTACCAACCCGCTGCTGAAATCTTTCATTTCGAGGGCGTGAGCCACGGCCGCGATGAATCATCAGGCATCAAGGCTTATCAAGCGGTAAACGCCAAAAAGTTTTATGTGCGCTGGCAGCAAACGCTACTCGCGCACGGCGACAACGCGATGCAGCCCGAGCGCGAGATTCATCGCATTAACCGCAGCAACATTCTGATCGTCGAGGCGTGCATGATCACGCCCGATCAGGATTCAGGCTCGGTGCGAATGCTCAATCTCATGCGCTTGTTGCTCATCGACGGGCATCACATCACCATCGTTGCGGACAATCTGGATGGTGATGCCAAATACGCGGCAGCGCTCACCGCAATGGGAGTCGAGGTACTGCACGGACGATTCGCGGGCAGTGTGAAGAATGTATTGCGGCAACGCGGCGCATATCTCGACACCATCGTGTTTTGCCGCTATTACATTGCCACCCAATATGTGAGCACGGTTCGCACATTGGTCCCCCACGCGCGCATTGTGTTCGACACGGTTGATCTACATTTTTTGCGTGAAGAGCGCGAAGCCACATTGACCGGAGACGCCGCCATGCACCGGTCAGCCGCATCGACCCGCAGTAAAGAGCTTGCGGTGATGGAGAAGTGTGACATCACCGTAGTGGTCTCCGCTGTCGAAAAAGCGCTGCTCGCAAAACTACTGCCGCACGTTCACGTTGAAATTATTTCCAATATCAATCCACCGGACACCGATTTGCAAGTTGGTTTGGCGACGAAAAACGTTGAGGCTCTCGACCATCGTCAGGGCATTCTCTTTATCGGTGGCTTTCGCCATCCGCCGAACGTTGACGCTATCAAGTGGTACGTCACACACGTTTTGCCGCTGCTACGAGAGCTACTGCCGAACGTAGTCACCACCGTGGTTGGCAGTCATATGCCTGCGGAGATCACCTCACTTCAACGCGACGGCCTGCTGATCAAGGGCTTCGTCGCCGACACTGCCACGCTGCTGCGCACCGCTCGCGTATCGATTGCACCGCTGCGCTACGGGTCAGGCGTCAAAGGCAAAATCAGCGAGGCCATGAACCACGGCATCCCCGTGGTTGCAACGTCTTCTGCGGTGGAGGCGATGCAATTGCAGGACGGACTTGATGTGTTGGTGGCCGATACCGCAGCCGATTTCGCGCAAGCGATTGCGCGCCTGTACACGGACGCACCTCTGTGGGCGCAACTCTCGGCAGCGGGGCGGATTAACGTGCAGACGCACTTTTCGCCGCAGGCTGCACAAGCGGCGATACGCTCGGTTTTTTCTCGCGAATAGGTTACAGGCTACCGCCGTGCGAAGCGATAGCCGCGCCTGAATGGCCACTCAAGCGCGAGCGCAGGTCGTTCTATCAAATACCACGACAGTCCTGCCGCCGTGAGGCCGAAGATGGTGCTTAGAGCGACGTAGCCAATGAAGCCGAAGGTTTGTTGCACAGCAAATAGCGCGAGCACTTGCTGCAACGGAAAGGCATAAAGATACAAGCCATAGGACCAGTCACCCATTTTTTCAGGCAATTTTGGCAACCACGGCAAATCGAGCGCCACACCCAATGCGAGCGTCGAAAACGACACCACCCAGAGTAAGTTTCGTAGCGCCGAATCGGGCAGCAACCAGGTCAGGCAAGCGGCGATCAGCCCCGCCCACCAGACGGGTTTGAGATGATCAGACCAGCAGGCATAACTCGCGCCCACGGCAAAAAACAGCCCCAATCTAGTCATGTAATAGTCAAGCCCAAAACGGTGGTCGAACGGACTGGCGGGCGGCGTGGCGTCGCGCAGCAACATCATGCCTGACAGCACGGCGGCGACGAGCAACACTTTCCAGCGCAGGGCGAAGGGCAACAATCCAATGACTACCAATGCGCAGTAACAACGAATCTCGTAAGGCAGCGACCACAACGACCCATTGATCGCATTCGGCAATGGGTTGTTCAAAAACACGGCGGGTAAGGCGTAGTGAATACGCCAGGCACTTGCAGTGCGCAGGTAGTCAGCCGTCTGCGAGTGGGTGAGGTAGGCGCGCAAATCAAGCGGTGTGAGCAACGGCCCTAACAGCAGCGTGCAGAGGAGCACGCACACGATGAGCCCAGGATAAATACGCCGCGCCCGCTTCCACAGAAACGATCCAACGCCGGAAGATCGTTGCCACGACAGGGTCACCAGATACCCGCTCAGCACGAAAAAGATCGCGACACCGACACCGCCAAAAGTGTCAATGCCCACCGTGCGACTGAACGGATCTCCCGTTTTTAGCCCGCTGATAGGGTAGCTGTGACTGAACAGCACCAGCCACGCGGCGAACAGTCGCAGCGCATCGAAATTATTCGCTCTTCTGTCCATAGCGTGCGCCCCGCCCCGTCTAGGAGCGTCCCAACCGTCGGCGCAACACGGTTCGCATCGCCATCACTCGCGCAAGCATCGGAGAACTTGCGATATGCGCCCGCACTTGATCGCGGCTAACGTTGATCAGCGAATTGCTGCGCACGTAATCGAGTGCAAGTTGTCGCACCAGCACCGGATCGGCGCTAAATTTCATTTCGCCCTGCCGAGCGACGGCATCTTTGTAGGCGTCGTCGAGCTTGCCCTGCCGCTCTGCGGTGTGACTCACCTCGGCCGGCACGCGATACTTGGAGGTGGTTTTCCGCACCTGCACAAAGTCGTCCTGCATGGTGTAGCGAGTCCACAAATTCCAGTCTTCGAGCTGCTCCATGTCTTCCGCGAATCCGCCGTAGCGTTGATACAGGCTGTGGTGAAACAGCACCGCCTGAATCGGCATGAAATTGTGGTGCCACAGCGTGACCCTCGAGAACGCTTCGTCGGGCATGTTTTCTACGTGCGTTTCAAGATACGCGGGCACGGTGGCATCAATCACCTGCGTGGTGGTTCGCCATGCAAGCGAATACGCGCCCTTTAAGCCGGTATCGCGCGTAGTTTGCAGTAGCACCTCCAGATGATCGGAGAAAAACGCATCATCATCATCGAGAAAGCACATCCATTCGCCACGCGCTTCGGCTAACGCCCGGTTGCCAGCCACCGACCGTCCGCGTCCGGGCGAGATGCGAAAGTAACGCACCGTCAAGCGGTCTTTAAACTCCTCACACACCGCGAGACCGTCATCCGAGCCATCTTCTACCACCACTACCTCGATCGGGCGATGCGTTTGATGAGCCACTGAGATCAACGCTTCGCGCAAAAAGCCCGGACGTTTATGGGTACGTATTAACACCGAGATCAGCGGTAACTCGGGGGGTTGCTCCGCGCGCGGCAAAAAATTGTGAAACGCGCCTTCACGGCGCGCCTCGTAACCCCAGCCTGCGAATCGAGGCTCAAACCCTGCCCCACTGGCATGGCTCTTCCAAAAATATCGATAATTTTTCACGAACTTCAAAACGGCGTGAGCAATGCCCATGCGTCGGCCCGGAAAACTTTGCGGCATCATCATCTCAGCAAGTGCCATCGACAGGCCCTGAAAGATTTGCTTGTGGCCCGCATACCGGGCGCGCAAACACAAGTTGACGTAGATGCCTTGCAGCGCCTGCAACGGCTTCACCTCCTCGGCGTACTTGTAGGTGTGATGCACCACCGCAGCGCGCGCAACGTAGCGCAGGCGATAGCCTTTGCAACGCAGCCGCCAGGACAAATCAACATCTTCACCGTACATGAAAATTCTCTGCTCGAAGCCGCCTACTTCGCGCATCGCTGCGGTGCGCAGCAACACCGCCGCACCGCTCACCCATTCAGTGTCCAGGCCCACGGCGCTGTACACCTTGGGATGTTCAAACGGAATCTGGCGCATCTCCCACGCCGCCACATTGGGGCCGTCGTGCTGCACGGTATCCCACAGGATTGCAAGTGCACCGACCTCCGGGATCGCGTCCTGATTGAGCGCGAGCACAAAATCCGCCCGCGTGTCCTGCACCATGCGATTGATGGCTGAGCCGTAGCCAAGATTGCCTTCGCCACCACCTACGTTGAGGGTCAACCCACGCTGTTCCAGGCCGCGATACATGTCGCTCAGTTCGCCCGACGTCGGCGCGTCCCCGTCGTTATGCCAGACGCGTGCTGCGATCGGAACGCCCTGACTCTGCGCAAGCAACACCGCCTCCAGCAACCGCTTCAATTGGGCTGCGTCTGGGCGATAGGCCACTATTAATGCGTCAATCACTGTGCATCCTTCGTGTCGGTCAGCCGTTGGCCGCGTTTGAGTATCCAGCGCTGCACGACTGTTGGAAGCGAAGACAGGGCGTGTTCGAAGTTAGCAATTTTCCGCTCGTAGCGGTGAGCTATGGCAAGCGTATCGTTGACATCTTTTTGCAGCTTGGCCGCGTACTGCTCATAGGCCGCATGCGCGCTGATTTGCGCTGCTTCGGCCAGCGCGTGCTCGCGCATGCGAGTGGCGTTCGCCTGTTCCTGATCTTGCTGGCGCATTGCCTCGTGCAACGCACGCTCGCGAGCCAGCGCATCGGCGTGCGCCGCATCAGCTAGCGCTCGCAACGCCTCCGCGTTGGCGCGTTCGTCAACACGCACGGCTTCGCTTTCAGAGCGCGCGAGCGCCAGAGCTTCTGCAAAGTCCGCCCGATCCCTGGCACGTGCTTCCTCGGAATCCAGCCGCTCCTTTTCACGCGCAGCTTCATTTTCGGCGCGGTCGTTCGTGCGTGCAGCTTCAATATCGGCGCGGTCCTGCGCACGCGCAGCTTCAATATCGGATCGGTCCTGCGCGCGCGCGGCTTCGATCTCAGCGCGGTCTTTCGCGCGGACCGCGGCCGCGTCGGCCAGAACCTGAAGCAGCGCCACCTCGGACGCTGCGCGCTCCTCATCCCGCGCCGCGTTGCTGCGCGCTCGTTCATCCTCGCGTGCGACTTCGGCAGCGATATGCTCCGCTTGCCGCACTGCTTCAACCCTGCGCAGTTCAGCCTGCGTCTCCGCGAGGTTTTTCTCCAGCGTGGCAATCCACGCGCCGCGCCCGTCAAATTCGTGGGTGAGCGAATGCAGCGATGCGTTAACGTGCGCAATCTGCGTTTGCGAGAACGCCAGATCGCCGCTCAGACGCTGCAGTTCGCCGCGAAAAAACTGTCCATTCAATTGCGTGGCTGCCACGGCGCTCAGCGCCGACAACTGTGGCGGTTCGTGAGTTGTTTTCATATTTTTTTCATAAACGTGTCCTAACCGTTCGACCATGACCGCAGGCGCAAGCAAACGCTCAACTGCCCGCGGCACCGCCACTTTTTTTTCTCCAACAGCGGCCAGACAGCCCACGATTTTTCTGGCGACTGCCTTCGGCGAGCTACCCGGGTCAAATGTCCACCCAGCCCCGGTGCTCATAATTCTGTCCCCAATCGCCCCCAATGCGGGCCCCACCGCCGGCAGCCCTGCACACCATCCGTCGCTTAAGGCGTAACAGTAACTTTCTGGCTGCTGATTTGGGAAGAAGGCAAGCTTTACGCCGTAGTGCTGCACAATCGCTGTAAGCTGCTGCGCCTCAAAAGCGCCGTGTACCCACAGTCGATCCTGCTGCAACCAACCGGGTGTGACCTGACCATCCGCATACCCAACAATCACCACGCGCAGCTCCGCTGGAAGCGCTGCAACAACGTCCTGCAAAAAGCTCAGGCCCTTGTGCGGCCCCAGCGCACCGATCACAGCGATTTGAAACGGCGCTTTCGTAGTGGTGTCAAAAGTCACAAATGCCATATCGGTGAGACCACCCGCGTCAACCCCATTTTCGATCAGCTGCCCCGGTGCAGAGGGTCCCAACGCGCCCAACAAAAGATTTGCAATGAATTGACTCGGCACCACACGCGCTGAGGCTTGCCTGACAAACGCAAGGCGAGCCTCGCGCTCACCATCACCCACATCCACGGCAGCGGCAGCAAAGTCAATGTCATGCAACGTCAAAACGTATTCAATGGCCAACGCCCCACACAACTGCCTGACCCGATCCCGCACCGGTGCCAGCGTCGAATGCGCGTGTACCAACGCAGGACGACCCAGCGCACCGCTGGCGATGGCATCGTTCATGTCCGCGTAATTAATCGGGGTCAGGCCATTAGCCGCCACGGCCTCAAACACACACTGCTCGCGCACGATATGCAAAATGCAGTCGTGCGCTCGATGAGCACAAATGTCTCGCACGTAGCGATCAACGCCACCGCCGTTAGCGGGCACCGCATGCAGCACATAACCGCCGACATCGGCAGGCGTTGGCGAGCCAGCGGTCAGCACAACTGCGCCGATACCCACTGAATCAAAAGCTCAACCTGACCGTAAGCCAGAAATGTTGCGAACAAGACGGCAAGCACCAGGGCCCAAAGCGCAATGCGCCACGGCGCAGCCAGAGCCGGTTTGCAGTCCATTGAAGCAACATTTTTCACCCACTCATTTTACGAGCGCCCGCCGATTTGTGGCGCTTTTGCATAATGCGCTCTATGGAATCAATCGATCAATACGCGCAGCACCACAGCCAATGGCGTTGGCAGGTGCCGCCCCAGTTCAACGTTGCGCAGGGCTGCGTACATCGTTGGGCGGCCGATTCGGTGCGCGCCGCCGACGTGGCGATCCGCTGGGAGGACGAGTCCGGCGCCTCTGACCACATCAGCTACGCCGAACTTTCGCGTCGGGTCAATCGCCTCGCCTCGGCACTCGCGGGTCTGGGCATCAAATCCGGGGACACTATCGCCGTGTGCTTGCCGCAGCGGATTGAAACGGCGGTAGCGCTGTTGGCCGTCATGCAGTTGGGCGCGGTAGCGGTGCCGCTCACGGTGCTGTTTGGACCTGACGCGCTTGCTTTTCGGCTGAACAACGCCGCTTGCAAGCTCGCGATTTGCGATCCAGCATCGCTCGCAAACGTGATGTCGATTCGCGCACAGGTGCCGAGTCTCAGCCACGTTGTCGCCTGCGCTGGCGCGCGAGACGCCGCCGCGTTGGACTGGGACGAACTGTTGGCGCGCGGCACGGACGCGTACCCCGTTGCACCAACGCTCGCCGATGCTGCAGCCCTCATCATCTACACCAGCGGCACCACCGGCCCGCCGAAGGGCGCCATCATTCCGCATCGCGCGTTGTTCGGCAATTTGTCTGGGTTCATTTATTCGCACAACCAGTTTCCGCAACCGGGTGATGTGTTTTGGTCGCCCGCCGACTGGGCGTGGACGGGCGGGCTGTGGGACGCGCTATTGCCTACGCTGTATTTTGGCCACACCATCGTCGGCTATCGCGGCCGCTTCGACCCGGAGCGCGCCTTTTCGCTGATGGCGCGGCATGGCGTCACCTGCACCTTCTTGTTCCCCACCGCGCTTAAATTGATGATGAAAAGCGTGCCGTTTCCGCGCGACCATTACGCGCTCAAACTGCGTTCGATCATGAGCGCAGGCGAGAGCGTGGGCGAGACGGTCTTCAAATGGACCGAGCAGGCGCTGGGCGTCACCCTGAACGAAATGTTTGGCCAGACCGAGTTGAACTACATCGTGGGCAATTGTGCAGCGCTGTGGCTCGCGCGACCGGGCAGCATGGGTCGCGCCTATCCGGGGCATCAGGTGGCCGTGGTTGACCCGCTGGGGCGCGTGCTTACACCGGGTGAAACCGGCGACGTGGCGGTGAACCGTCGGGACATTCACGGCGATCTCGATCCGGTGTTTTTTTTGGGTTACCTGGGTAACGAGGCAGGCACCCGCGCCAAATATTCGGGCGACTGGTGCCGCACCGGTGACATGGCGCGCATGGATGTCGACGGCTATCTTTGGTACGAAGGCCGAAGTGACGATGTGATCAAGAGCGCGGGCTACCGCATCGGCCCGGCCGAGATTGAAAGCTGCCTGATCCAGCACAGCGCAGTGCTCATGGCCGCCGTCATCGGCAAACCCGATGCCGAGCGCGGCAGTATCGTGAAAGCCTTCATCGTGCTGGCCGCCGGTTTCGAGGCCAATGAAGCGTTGGAAAAAAGCCTGGCGCAACATGTGCGCGGTCGGCTTGCGCCGTACGAATACCCCAAAGAATTCGAGTTCGTCACCGAGCTGCCCATGACCACCACCGGCAAGGTGCAACGCAAGGTGCTGCGCGATGCGGAGATGGCGAAAAGCGGTGTGAGATGAAGCCAAAGGCTTACCGGAACTAAATTGCGGGCAGTCGTAGAATCGGTTCATGCGACTGTCACCCCACCACGCATTGGCGATACGCCAGCTAGGCACCCAACTTGCGGGGGAACACGCTCGTGTCTGGCTATTTGGCTCACGGGTGCGCGACGACGCGCGCGGCGGCGACGTTGACCTGCTGCTAGAGCTTGACGCAGACGTTGCTGAGCCCGCGCAACTGGCGGCAAACCTTGCCGCACGCGTTTCGCGCAGCATGGACGGACGTCGCGTTGACGTACTGATCAAAGCGCCAAATCTCATGCATTTGCCGATTCACACCGTGGCACTTGCCGAAGGGGTACGGCTGTGAAACTGCCCGCCGCACAGATTGCAAGGCTTGAGTTTTTGGCGAGAGTCGCGAGCCGCGAATACGCTCATTTGCTAGACACGGATCGACGGCTTTTTGCCGATTTGTTCACCGTCGAAGTGGCGCAAAAAATTGCCGCCGACTCGATCCTGGCCGAGCGACTTGATGCGTTTGTCAGTCGCTTCGGGCGCTTGCAGGATACAGTGGGCGACAAGTTAATTCCGGCATTACTCAGCGCGCTGGCGGAGCCTGTTGGCCCGGTCGCAGAAAACCTTGATCGAGCAGAAAGATTCGGCTTTATTGAGTCTGCCGACACATGGCTTGCCTCGCGCAAATTGCGTAATCAGATGGTGCATGAATACATAGAAGACTTGGCCGTAGTGTCGAGCGCACTGCGCAGCGGTCATGCGTTCGTGCCATTGCTAGTGGCTGCGGCGCGGCGCTGTGTGACTGAGGCCGAGCGATTGGTTGCGAAATCGGCGGCGTTGTAGTGGGCCGGGGGCACGCCAAGTTTTCGCCTGCCGGTGGCTAGTCGGTAGGCGACGACTTAGTCCAATACTGTACAGCTCGGGCCGCTCACCCAGAGCGAAGCACTGGGTTTGGTCCACTCATCAAACCCTTCGCTTCGCTCTGGGGGAACGGTATCGGGACTGGGTCGCGCTTGGCTGCCAGAAGCGTAATAAAAAAAGCGCCAAACCGATTGCTCGGTTTGGCGCTTTCGGCGCTTTCGGTTCTTAAGTTTCGCTAAGAATTAGCGAGCAGCAGCGCGCTTGGCACCTACGTTTGGCGAACCTGGCAGCGGATTTTTGACGTACGGGAAGGCCGCGTCAAAGAAGCTGTCGTCGACGTACGCGCCATCGGTGAAGCCCAGACCGCCGGACGGTGCATCAGCCGGCGCACAACCCAAGCTCAGGGTACAAAGCTTGCCCATCACCACCCGCAACGAGATGTCCACCACGTCGTCACCCAAGCGCCGACCATTCGGGTAGCCTGCGGTATCGCCACCGATCACGCCCATGCGATTTTGCGAGCCCTTGGGCACGGCGGGTGTTGACGTGTTCAGGCGCAACATTTCTGATGCGACGCCGCTCACCGGCTTGTTCAAACCGGGCACACCGGTGAGAAAGGCTGTGACCAGATCAAGGCGCGGGAAGTTGGTGGGCGCCTTCACGCCGGCGGCACCGAATAACGCTTGAACCAGCGTCGGCAAGGTCGGGTTGGTAACGTAATCGGCAAACTGCCCGTCGTCAGCCGGTTGGCTGCCGTTGAACTTGTCTTTGTCTTTGAGGCCAATGACGACCTCGTTAACCAAAGGCATGCCAAGGCGTGACACCTGCACGTAGTTGCCACCGTAGACGGCGTTAGCGTTGAGTCCGCTCACTGGCGACATTAGCGTGCGGTTTTCACGGATCGCAGCCGTGGTCCAGCCACCAATCACCGGATCACTGCCGGAAGTCAAGCAAGAGATCGGCAGCTCCATGGCGATGGTGGTGACGTTTTTCATTGCCAGCGAATCCGATGCGGCACGCTCAGCGTTGGCTGCGAATTCAGTGGCCGGCAGTTTGATGTTGATCAGATCAAACGTTTCGCCCAAATTGACCACGAACGGGTCTTTACGTTGCCCTACGAATACGCGGCCTGGGGTAGAACATTCAGGGATGTTGACCGAGTAAACATGCTTGGCTGCGTAGCCGGGGTAATCGGGGATGGTTTTGTTGCCGATGTTGTCGACGGGTTTGTCAAAGAACGATCCGCCGTTGGCTGCGTTCGTGACCATTTTCCAGGCGCTCGGCGCACGAAATGCGGCAATGTTGAAAGTTTCACGAACGTTCAAAGCACCATCGAACGGGCTATCGACTGGGCGCGCTCCGTTGTTGACCAACGGAATAGACACCATTTTTCCGCCCACGGAAATCTTATTGTCAGCCAGCGTGTTCTGGAATGAAAATTGAAACGTCCAGTCCGGTTTGGCGTCGCCGTTGCTGTCGATATGAATCATGTACAGCGCGTTCGGATCCATCTGGAAATAGTTTGGGCCGCCGTACGCGTCCTGCAGCGGCGTGTAGTTGGCGATGACTGTTACAAAGCCTGAGCGACCGGGCTCGGTGCTGCGGAACATGTAGAAGTCAGTGCCGTCGACTTTAGGCAGCTGGGTGATAAAGGGCGCTTCGCGATGGCTGGACGCCGAGGCGATGTTTGCCGTAAGTCCACTGGCAAGCGCCAGGGCGAGGGCGGTCGCGCCTAGCAGGGGACGGCCCCACCTCGCGCGACTTTGAGACGGCCGAACTGTTGTACTCATAGGTGTGCTCCACATTTTGGGTTGATGACGGACGCGCATCAAAATAGCGCGTGCGTCTCCCATACGAGAACTATCCTATCTTTGGTTTTACCGCCGCAGCTAAAGTGCCTGAACGCTGCCGCAATCGCAGCCGTCTGCCAGCCATTTTGCAAATTCATCACTCAGTCGCGCACTTTCGGAAACCGCGGTTTGCCACACCGCGACGCGTGCCTTGAGGTCCGTCCCGTAGCGGGTGAAATCAGTGCGGTCGGGCAACTTTTTATTGGGTAACGTGGCGATCCATTCAGGATGCGGCGCAAGCATGATGACGTCGTCAAGAAAATGGGTTGAGCCGTGCCGCCAGGTGAGCGATTTGTCGAACCACCCCGGCACCGCAGCACGCTGAAAATGCGGATAAAGCACGACGCCCCTGGGTTCGCTTTCACAGATCGAGCGGTAGTCCAGATGCAGGTGATAGTCGGTGATACCACCGTCCCAATACGCACCAGCTGCTGCGCCCGCAATGTCGTGCACGGCGTTAAGCACAAACGGAATGGAGCATGACGCTTGCACGACCGAGGCGAAGTTGACCGGGGACAGGTCATAGCGGCGCGTACGATAGTCGTTCGTCGCAAACGGTAGCGGTGAGGGGTGCGACGAAAACACCGCGCGCTCGATCCAGACGCTCATGGCTTTGCGCGACACGACGTTGGTAAGAAAGGTGCCGGCGTAGCCCAGCGGTGCGCGCACGCGCGTGTCACGCCGCAACAAGTGCCGCCCCCGCGAGGTGAGCACATGCAAATGGAACCGCGGATGAGTGAGCACTTCGTTTTGACGCTTGCCGAACATGGCGTGAATGCCCTCAGCAAAGCGCTCGCTGACATGTGCTTTGCTGGGCGATGTGCGACCGGGCGGCAGGTCAAAATGTTGGTGAATGTAGGCGTGCTCGAGCGCGGCGAGCGCGGTGACTGGGTCGTTCAACATGGCAGCCGCCATGCGCCACGCACCGATGGACGCCCCAATCAAGTCCACAGTTTGTGCGGATTGCGGCAGCCAAACGCCGAACAGAAATCGATCCAGCGGCAGCAGGGTGAGGCCTTTCGGCCCGCCCGCTGCGGCAGGAATTGCACGAACGTCCGCAGGATTCAGGCCATTGTTTCGCAGATGAGCAAGCGCCCGCTGACCGGCGAATATCTGGAGCGCTTTCATCGAGTAATTTTCATACAACTAAATTCTACAACGCCCTATTTTATTGGGTTTGACCAGCAATTTCACATAAAGTCGACTATTTGACAAAATTAGGTCTTAGCCCATATTAAATGGTTATTTCAGAAAAAAGCTGTTGCGACTAACTGTTAAAACACGCCATCAAAAACTGCGCTTTTATACAGTAAAATTGCGCTCATGCTCCGCGCCCTTTACGTCGATTTCAACAGCTATTTTGCGTCTGTCGAACAACAGTTGCGACCCGAGTTGCGCGGTCGTCCGGTGGCCGTGGTGCCCATGATTGCCGACACCACCTGTGCCATTGCCGCAAGCATCGAGGCTAAACGCTTCGGCGTAAAAACGCTGACCAATGTGGCCGACGCGCGCCGACTGTGCCCCGAAATCGTGTTCGTAGAGTCGCGCCCCACGGTGTATGTTGAGTTTCATCATCGCGCCAAAGCAGTGGTCGAAAGCGTTGCGCCGATTGCGTCGGTGAACTCGATTGATGAGATGTGCATCACGCTTTCAGGGCGCGATCAGCCGCGGCCAGCGGCCGAAAAACTGGCACTCGAAATTAAATATCGATTGCGCAAACAATTGGGCGTTTGCATCACCTCGTCGATCGGCATTGCACCTAATTCGTTCCTCGCCAAAACCGCGAGCGACATGGTGAAGCCTGATGGTCTGGTGGTCATCGAATTGGCCGATTTGCCGCACGCCTTGTTGCCGCTCAAGCTCAATCATTTTGTCGGCATTGGCAAAAAAATGTTGCAGCGATTAATCGATAGCGGCATCACCACTACGCCGGAATTACTCGCGGCGGACGCGGCGAAACTGCGCGCTGTTTGGGGTGGCGTTGAGGGTGAGCGATTCTGGCAAAAACTGCGCGGCGAGGACGTCTTGGCGCGAGAAACGAAAACGTCTTCGATCAGCCACTCGCACGTTATCGGCCCCGATCATCGCTCGCATACACATGCGCAGGCGGTGCTCTCGCGCCTCACGCAGAAGGCCGCAATGCGCCTGCGCGATATGGAGTTTGTGACCACCGATGTGTCGCTGTACCTAAAACTGCGGGGCGGTGAAAAACAAAAGCGCCATCAGCGCGTTGACGCGACCGATCGCACCACTACGCTGCTGGACACGGTGCAGGCACTCTACGAATCGATGCTCACGGAGCGCAGTGTCAGGAACACGACGCCGATGGCGGTGGGCATGGCCTTCTCGGGCCTCACACCGCGCGAAGGCCAATCGCTGTCGCTATTCGACGCGCAGCCGAACACGGAAAAACTCGATCGGGTGATTGATCAACTTAACCTCAAATTCGGCAACAACACGCTGTTTTGGGGCGGCGCATTCAACGCGCAAAGAACAGCGCGAATGGCCATTGCGTTTAATCACATTCCTGATTTGGTGATTGAGGGGGATGCGGGCAAGAAGGCAGCGCCCACAACGCGACAACCGCCACCCGACCCACACGACCTGTAGGAGAGGGCTTCTACCCCGACCCGCTGCGGTTAATCGGGCCCATGTAGGGTGGGCACCCAGCGCCCACCAAGCGTGGCCAAGCAAACTAATCCGGTTACCTGTGGTGATGGTGGGCATAGGGCTACCCACCCTACGACATCAAGGCCGTTTGGGCAAAGACGCCGCCTCCGGCTGCACCACGTGCGTTGGTTTCTTTTCACTCGCCCGCAACATTCCGATGACGTCCGCCCCGACGAATTTCTCGACAAACCGTCGGTGCAACACAAACCACACCACCAGCGCGGTCACCGGCGGCATGATCAGCGTTGAAAATTGATACAGATACGCAATCACCTCAAGCTGCCACGCAGCCCACGCCGCTTGATCCCGGACGGCGGGACCAGAGCTGAGCAAAATCTGCTTCATGCCCGCCGCAAACACCGCCAGCATTTGCAGCGGCAGCAGCAGCAGCCAGCCAAACCAGAGATTGCGCCAGCGTTGTGGGTGCCAGGCCGCGAGCGTCAGCGCGGCCATCAACGCCGTGCCGTAGCTATACAACCGTGCATCAACTTCAGCACTAACGCGCGCCTCAGCGCGAAAAACCTGCCCCGCCACTGTGCCGGGAGAAAGTGAAGTCAAAAACTCAAAGCCATGCAACGATTGCGTCACCGAGGTGACGAACTCCGGAACCCCGAGCAGCGCCATGCCCGACAAAAACCAGCGAATCGGCCAGTGCAGCAGCGGCACTAGCACGTACCAGGCAGCGAAAACCGGCGGCACCCAGAGCAGAATGCGCAGAAAAAAACGACCTATGGTGGTGGGCATGTATCTACCCCGCGCGATCAGGCCGCGATCGGGGTTGCCGTGCCCGTACCCGCATCACCCGACGAAGGCGGCAAGCCCCCAACAGGCGCACGGTTGATTCGGCGCACCCAGATCAGCCACACGATCAACACATCGAGCATGATCAGCGCCTGCCAGATGTAGAGATGCGCCCACTCAAACGCGGTCATGCTCCACTGCCCCAGATAGAACAAGCTGATGATGCGCACCACATTCAACCCCTGCACTGCGACAAAGCCAAATGCAAGGCCCCACGCCTTTTGCTTCCACGTTGAGGGAAAAGCGAGGATCGCTGCAACCAAGACCAATGTGGCCTCCACCCCATTGCAACCGGCCTCGATACTCACTGCAAAGCCGTTGGCCGAGCTGCGCAACACCTTACCCGTAGCCACCGCGCCGCTGTCGAAAAGCGCCACCAGTTGTGCGCAAAAATGTGCCAGGCCATTAGTCCAGGGCGTAACGAAATAGTCCTGGCCCCACGGCGTCAATTGCGCACCGAATAGCACACCTTGAATCACGACAAAAAGCACCAGAAAACGAACCATAATGGGTTCACAGGCGGCACGAAGCCGCGCAACAACGACGGAGCGCGAATCGTAACCGAATTGCCGGTTCGCCGTCAGCGCAGACTGGGCGCGTTTTGCGATTGTTTGCGCTAAGCTCTTGTCAATCAAAGAGCCGCGCGCCCGAAAGATCGGTCGCGCCACTGCCGCCGCTCTACCCCGAAACGCCCCCCTGATGGAGAACCTATTTTGGCAAACACAATCACCCGATTTCGTTGCAGTCGCGCCGCGCAGACCTCCGCCCTTATGGTCTGTGCGCTGGTCATGTTGAACGGCTGCGCGACGGTGATGCAGGAGCAAAAGCGGACGCTGCTGGATCGTAAATGTCAGGAGCGGGTGGTAAGCATGCTGAACGCAGTGTCGCCGATTGCCGCTGAGTCGAATATTCCACAAAAATTTTGCGGATGCCTCACCAGCAAAGTCGAAGTCGTCAAGCTGGAAGCCGACATTGATAGCGTCAAGGACATCGGCCTGAACCCTGAAACATTACGCTTTGTGACCGAATACATTCCGACGATTCGCGCCTGCGCCAAAGAAACGGGGTTGTGGAAAGGGCTGTGACCAGCGCGCCGAGCAGCAAGTAGCTGCATCAAAATAGCGAGCCCTGGCGGATGTCATGCGCTGCCTTAGCTGTTTTCTGCTGTCCACGAACGCTGGTTTGCTTGCGCGATTTGACGCCTTCCCGTGCCGGGTTTCGTGATCCGTGCGCGTCAAAAATCGCCTGTGCTTCGCTGCGAAATGTTGCGCCCTGACGAGGCAGCCACATCGCTTTTCGGGCGCGCTGGGCGGCGGCCACCACGTCGATTACGGGGCGCGGATAATCTTGATCGAGCACGCAACCATAGGCGCGCTGCAAGTTGTCCGGCAGCAACCATGGCTCGAAGATAAAGTCCGTCGGCACCCGCGAGAGCGCAGGAATCCATCGTCGCACAAATGCTCCGGTCGGGTCTTGATCGCGGGCCTGTTTGATCGGGTTATACATGCGGACCGTGTTGATGCCGGTGGTGCCCGATTGCATCTGCACTTGCGGGTAGTGAATGCCCGGCTCGTAATCCAGAAATTCGCGCGCCAAATGCAACGCTGGCTCGCGCCAGTGTTGCCATAGGTGATAGCTTGAAAAACTGGTCAGCATCGCGCGCATTCTGAAATTTATCCAGCCGGTCGCAGCCAGCATGCGCATGCATGCGTCAATCATGGGCAGTCCCGTCTCACCAAGCGCCCATGCGCTTTGCAATGCGGCGTTGTAATTGTCCTCACGCAAACCGGCGTACGCGCGGTGCATGTTGGTGAATTCAATACTCGGGTCGCTCTCCAGTTTCTGGATGAAGTGGCAATGCCAGTGCAAGCGTCCCTCGAACGATTTGAGTGAGGCGAGCCTTGCCGGTGCGCGTTGGCTCTCGTCCATGGCCAACAGTTTTTCGCGCTGCCGCCACACGGCGTGCACCGCCTCGCGCACCGACAGTGTGCCGTAGGCCAAGTGCGCGCTGATCCGCGAGCACGCACTAGCAGCTGACAGTGGGCTTGACATCTCGAACCGATAGTGCTGCCCACGCTCAGCAAAGAAACTGTGCAAATCGCTCAGCGCAACAGGGCGACCACCGCGCTGCCGGTCTGCTTTATCTTTCCCGTTCACGGGCAATTGTGTGGCGGGCACGATGCCATGGCTGTCGAGCGCGGGTGCTGCCATCCCTACCTGCAACGGCACAGCCAGCGGGGCGTTTTTCATGCGCCGCATCCAGTGCGCCGACCACCGATCGCGGTCTTTCAGTTTGCGCACCACCGCTGCACTGGGCGACTCATGCCATACAACGCCGTTGCCGCGACACCATGCGGCCACGCTTTTGTCGCGCGCGTAGGTCGCGCCGCTACCGGTTTCCTCAAAGCTCCAAAGATTAAATGTGCCTGTGTGCTGTTTGATGGCTGAAAGTACAGCGACGATTTCGCCGACCCGCGTAATGAGCTTCAGGCCCATCGTATGCAAGTCAAGTTGCAGGGTTTGCAAACATTCATTGATGAACGCGACATGCTGCGCGGCCACATCGAGCTGTGCAATGAGGCTTGGCTCATAAACGTAGAGCGGTAGCACCGGCCCGTGCGCGCAGGCCTGCGTGAGCGGCGCATGATCGGTGACCCGCAGATCACGCTTAAACCAAACCACATTGACCATGGAGCTCACACCGGAAATCTGTCGCGGCGCACCTGATTCCAGAACGACGTGAAAGAGCGTTTCAACATCACCGGGTTGCCGTAAGCGCGCGGTGCTGCTTGCGCGTCGGGTGCGCCGCGCGCAAGCAGTTCGTTGTAGAACGGATTGAGCGTATCGATAGCAGACAGTCGATGCGTGGACAACATCGCAGAGAGCTGGTTTGTGTTACCCATTAACACGGTTGAGCAACGTGATCTCATGGCATCCATCACAAATTTCCAGCGCGCCGGAGACCACGGATAGCGCGCATGGAAGTCCGTATTGATGACACCCACCGCCACGCGATCATCGGGCAGGTGCAATGACCATGGATGCATCAGCCACGCCGCATCTTGCGGGACCTCACTAGCTGCGTCGGCATGAGAGGCGAGCGGTAAACACAACACGCCCGGTTCAGTGGCCGGTTCGACGTCAACTCTCTCTGGCGGGCGGGCGCCGCTGCTGCGGGCTATCAGATCGAGCGCCTCGTAGGTGGTGTCAATCACGCTGCCACTGCAATCCACACCCGGCGCATAGCGCGCAACATTCTCAGCGTTAAACAAATAAGGCTTGCCAGTCCAGGTGCCGGCAACCCACTGCCACGACAGCGTGTTTGACGCGAGGTCGCCATCAAGCAGATGGGCATACATCCATTGCGCGCCCGTTTGCCAGCTCACGTTGCGAATGTGCACGACGTACGAGGCAATCCACATTCGCGCATGGTTGTGCAGGTAGCCGGTGCGGTACAGGGCGCGCACCTGCTGGTCGACAATCGCCACACCGGTGGAAGCGGTGCGAATGTCGCCCGGCAAACAGTCGGCATAAATTGCGCCGGGCGGCGCGTGTGGCTCGCGCCAGATGGCCTCACCCAAACGGGACCAGACGTGGTGAAAGTATTCGCGCCAGCCGAACTCAAACGCCAACTTGTCATCCCAACTCAACGGGCGACGCGCGTGAATGCTTGCGAGCAGTTCCGGAATCGAAAGCATGCCGTGCGTGATGTAGGGCGACAATCGGGTGACCTCCCCGGCCAGAAAATTGCGCGTCAGCGCATAGCGGGTGGCATCAACGCGCGCGGCACACTCAAGGGCGTGGGTGCGATTGGGCAGAAACGCATCTGCGCCTAAAGTCATCGTGCAACGCTCGCCTAGGACCGCCTCAGTTGCCCTCTCCGGAAAACGCTCGCGCCATGCCGCGCAGGCCGTGCACAATAAACGCGATTAACTGGCGCTCGACCAACGGGTCACCCGCGACATTCACGCCTCCGGACAACCGCGCTACCCGCTGGTCGCTCAAATAGTGCAAAAGCGCGCCGAGGGCAAACTGAAACCCCCATGCTGCGTGGGCTTGCGTGAAGCCCGGAGAGGTCTGCACCAATTCGCTCCGCAGTGCCTGAATAAACTCAGCAGCGACCGGGTCAAAATACTGCCGAATCGCGCGATCTTCTTCCGCTCCCTGCTGGGTAAGCCCACGAGCGACGAACAACGCATAGGTGTCGCCTTCAGGATTGGCACGCATGCGCACCACCGGCGACACCATAGCTTCCACGATCCGCTCCAGCCGGTCGCCGGTCGAGGTGGCCAGGGCGTTTTGCAAATCAAGGCTGCGCTGGGCGACAACGCCACTCCAGTGACCAAAAACGGCGTCGTAAAGCTCCTGCTTTTGGCCGAAGTAATAGCCTACCAATGCCAATGGCACCTTTGCTTCAGCAGCAATTTGTCGAATGGTCACGGCGTGATAGCCAAAGCGTGCAAACAATCGCTGTGAAGCGTCGAGGATATTTTGCCGACGATCGGGACGCGCGGGCCGTTCACCCGTTTCGCCATCGGAGCGAGTTTCCGCAGTTGATTTCATGCGCAATTCCAAAGATTCATCACGTTAATTCTGTCAGACCCGGATACACGATGGACGTTCCTGTTCATTCCTGAACTTTTCGGATGCTCTGGGGTCTTCACTGGTACGCCGTTTGTTTTTAATCTCTGTAAGCGTCGCGGCGCGAATGGCGCAGCAGCAAACCATTTGCAAAACGTCCGCTCTGCCCACTTCAATTTTTGAGTTTCCAAAATCGCACTTTACTCATGCAACGTAGAGTCTTTCTCAAGCTGGCCGTGACATCGGGCAGCGCACCTTTCATCATGCCACTCGTCTCCCAAGCCGCCTCGATCACCACGCCGTCCGCCACGGCACCTTTCGCATCGCTCAAAAAATCGCCGCGCATGCCAGTGCTTTTCGTTGGGCATGGCAGCCCCATGAATGCCATTGAGGACAACCGATGGCGGCAAAGCTGGCAAGCGCTCGGGGCTGAGTTTGGTGCAAAGTACCCGACGCCGCAGTTAATTTTGTGCATTTCGGCGCACTGGTTGACGGAAGGATGGCAGTTAACTGCAATGGCGAAGCCGAAAACGATTCATGATTTCGGCGGATTTCCGCAGGCGTTGTTCGATCAGCGATATCCTGCGCCGGGTGCGCCGGCCACGGCACGAGAAATTTCACTCAGCATTGTCTCGCCAGGCATCGCACTCGATCCGCACCAATGGGGGCTTGATCACGGCTCCTGGTCGGTGTTGAAGCCGATGTTTCCCGCAGCCACCATTCCAGTGATGCAGCTGAGCATGGACTACACGCGGCCCGCTAGCGAGCACACCGCACTGGGTCAACAGCTAGCGAAGTTGCGTGACTATGGCGTGCTCATTGTGGGCAGCGGCAATATTGTGCACAACCTGCGCGCCATGAAACGCGACGCCGAGCCGGGCCAAAGTTACAGTTGGGCGGCGGAGTTCGACCAGAAAATCGCACTTCAAATTGAGCAAAAACAACTCGCTGCGCTCACCGGTTTTCAGTCCCTCGGCCAGGTCGCGCAGCTCGCCCACCCGACCTATGAGCACTATTTGCCGCTGCTCTATGCCGCTGGGGCAACGGACGCAAAAGACAACGCGCGCTTTTTCAACGCCAACTTTCAGGGCGCGTCGATTTCGATGCGTTCAGTGGTGTGGAGCTGAGTACGGCTAAATCAGCTCGATGCCCTCGCGTCGTCGTTGCTGCCCTCAATGAGTCGACCCATTAGCGTAGTCAGGAAGGGAAAATTGATCGTTTTTCCGACATGGAACCGAACAACTTTACCAAGAGCGCCCCGTTTTAATTGGGCTAAGCGCTTATTTTCTAGAAAGTCAACTTAGGAAATTAATGCCCGCTTGCCCCAGCGCAACATACGTTTCCGTCAAAAGCTATTGTGATTTGACCAACGTCGTTAGATCTGCGGCAATCGCGTCAGGCCCGGATTCGTGGCGGATCATCAGCCTTATTCGGCCCTGCGGGTCAAACGCATACATCTGCGTCGAGTGATCTACGAGGTAGGTGTTGTCATCTTTCACTTGCGCCTTTTGGTAGATGATCTTGAACTCCTTCGCTGCGACGGCTGTTTGCTCATCGCTGCCATAGAGCGCGGCAAAGTTCGGGTTAAACGCGCGAACGTACTCGGTAAGCGCTTTCGGCTGATCACGCTTGGGGTCAACCGTGACAAACACCACTTGCACCTTGGCCGCGTGCTCCGGCTTCATCTTGCTGAGGGCGGTGTTCAGCGTGGTCATTGTGCTCGGGCAATAATCAGGGCAGAACATGTAGCCGAAAAACAGCAGCGTAGCCTTTCCCTGGAAGCTCTCCAGCGTGCGCGGCTGCTGCGTGGCCGCATCGTTCAGCGCTAGTGTCTTGCCGAATGCAGCACCGCTGATGTCGGTGCCGACAAATTTAGCGTCGTTTTTTTCGCCGCCGCAGGCGCTGAGCTGGAGCGCCAGCAGCAACGCGCCGAGCAAGCGCATGCTAATGCTTATGTTGCGCATGGTCATGTGCGCCCGGCTTCTCGGCGGTAACCAGCACTGTAACCTCGCCGGCTTTTTCAAATTTCAGTTTTAGCGGAAATTTCGCGCCCTCTTTGAGACCGTCCTTCAAGCCGATCAACATGACATGAAAACCGCCCGGCTTCAGTTCGGCTTTGCTGTTAGCGGGAATATCGAGCGATTTAATCTCGCGCATTTTCATCACACCCGCTTCGGTGATCATGCTGTGAATCTGGATTTCTTTGGCAACGTCTCCCGATACGCCAATCAATTTGTCCGCCGCGCCTTTGTTGTCAAACACCAT
>JAYSUK010000376.1:0-7730 GCA_043719085.1 Burkholderiales bacterium
ACAATTTGCGCAGTGTCCGTCACCCGGAAGCTCACGTTAATGCCTTCGCGCTTCACGCTGCCGGCTTCAACCATGCCGCCGAGGCGGAAGGTGCGGCCGGTGGGCGCTTCCTTCGACGTGATCTGAGACGGCGTGAAAAAGAACACGAGATTCTGGTTGAACGCGGTGAGCACCAGAGCGACGGCCACCGCAATAACGCTCAGGCCACCGAGGATAAGTGCGAGACGCTTTTGCTTAGTGGTCATGGTCATCGTGCAGTGCTTTGAGTGCGTTAGTTCGAGCGCGCTTGAGTGTGACAAGTTCCGCGATGACAGCGATGGTTAGCACACCATAGCTGCCCCAAACAAAAAAGCCGCGCCCCCCCATACTCCAGAACGTACCCCATGATTCCCAGATCATTAGACCGCCTCTTTAAGCCACGCCGCGTTGCGCTCGCGCTCGATGATCTCGGTGCGCAGCCGATGCAGCGCGGCGGCGATGCAATAGAACCAGAACGCGAAGGTCATGACGAGCATGGCGGTCAGCATCGTGCTCGCCATCGACGAGCTGCCGGGCCGAACACTCGCGCCCTGATGCAGAGTGTTCCACCATTTCACGCTGAAATAAATAATCGGCACGTTGATCGCGCCCACTAGCGCAATCAGCGCGGACGCGCGGTCGCCCTTCTTTTTGTCGTCGAAGGATGCTGCTAGTGCCATGTAGCCGACATAGAGAAAAAACAGGATTAAGGTGGAGGTGAGCCGCGCGTCCCACACCCAATACGTGCCCCAGGTCGGGCGGCCCCACAACGCGCCGGTGACCAATGCCACCACCGCCATGATCGCGCCGGTTGGAGCGAGCGCATGGCTCATCATGAACGACAACCGCGTACCGAGCACCAGGCCGGTGGCGGCCCAGAACGCCATCGCCAGATAAATCACCATGGTCATCCATGCAGCGGGAACATGGATGAAGATGATGCGATACACCTCGCCTTGTTGCGCGTCGGCGGGCGCGACGAAAAAACCCATGTAGAGGCCCGCCACGGCAAGCACAACAGCAAGCACCCAGCACCATGTTTCAAGCTTGCCCGCAAGCGGAAAGAATGCGGCGGGCGAAGCGTAGCGCCAGAACCAGCGTCCAGCGAATTTGTCGTTCGATTGTGATTCGGTGCGGGCCACGATGTTTACTTCTAATCGGTGCTGATCTTTAAAGCAGCGGCGGCTGCGAGCGGACACAATGCTAGTGCAAGCAGCATGAACGCAGCCTGAAGCGCGAGTTCGGCTGCGGGTGATTCGCCGTACAAAACCTTTAGCGCCGCACCCGCGCCGAAAATCAGCGTGGGAATGGTCAGCGGCAACACCAGCACCGCAGTGAGGATCGCGCCGCCGCGTGCCGACACGAGCAAAGCCGCCGCAATTGAGCCGACCAGCAGCAACGTGGGTACCGCCATCAACACGTTCAACGCGAGCATCCCGGCCACTTCAAACGGCAGCGCATAGAACAGCGCGAACACCGGCGTGGCCGCAGCGAGTGCAACGCCCAACGCGAGCGAGAGCGCGGCGACGCGCGCGAGGATCAATGCCGCGAGCGGTTCGATTGAGGTGAGCATGAGTTCCAGCGATCCGTCGCGTGCATCCTCGTCAAATAATCTTGGCAGTGACAGCATCGCGGCGAGCAGTGCGCCGACGAAAATTACACCGATGCCGATCAATTTGAGCTTCTCCGATTCGCTGCCCACCGCGAACGGAAACAGCGAGCACACGATGAGGAAGAACATCAGCGGATTGACCCAGTCGCTCTTGCGTCGCGCGAAAAGATGTAACTCGCGGCGGAACACGGCGGTGGTCGCGCTGCGCAGGCTCACAGCGCGATCTCCTGCGTGTTGGCTGCGCTGATTTCGACCGCTTGATGCGACGAGTAAACCACGAGGCCACCGGTTGCCAGTTCCGCGCTGATGACGGCAGCTAGCTGCGTTTGCGTATGCGTATCGAGCGCCACGAACGGTTCGTCGAGAAGCCATGCGCGACGACCCTGCCCGCGCGAGCCCGAATCCAGCAGCAGTCGCGCCAGTGCGCAGCGTTTGCGCTGCCCCTGCGACAACGTGCCGAAGCGGCGATTTATCATGGGTTTTACGCCGAACGCATCGAGCGCAGCACTGATGTTTCGTGGTGATGTATCGCGGTCAGTCAAAGCCGCCGCGTAGATGAGATTCTCAAGCACGGTAAGCGCATCGTTACACGCATTGGCATGCCCAACAAAACACGCAGCCTCGGCGTAGGAGGCGTCGCCGCCCTTGCCGTGCCATGCAGCACGGCCCTCTGCCGCCGCAGCCAGCCCGGCCAGAACGCGCAGCAACGTCGTTTTACCTGCGCCGTTAGCCCCAGTCACCCGCAGCAAAGTACCCGCTTCAACCGCGAACGAAAGTCCCGCGAACACCGCGCGGCCACCGCGTTCTGCCGTGAGATTTTCGACCACCAGTTTCATGACACCGCACGCACTTTGAACGCCGCCCAGAGCGAAACAACGGCGATCAGGCACGACAAATATCCAACCGCTTCGTAGCCGACAATGTAGCCGCTTGCCGTGCTTGTGAGCATTGCGCCACCGATCAACGCCGCGAATCCGGTTGCCAGGTTCTGCACAGCCGAATTGAACGACATCAGTCGACCACGCAATTGCGGGGTGCTAGCCGACGAAACCAGCGCGGTGGACGGTATGAAGCGCCCACTGACGAAAATGAAGAACAGCGCAGAAACCGCAAGTTGCATCGGCAGGCTCACGCTCAGGGTGTGCGTGATGAGCACCATTGGAATGATCGACAGCAGCACCAGCCAGTAGTAAACCCTGGCGCGCGGGTAACGATCTGACATGCTGCCAAACAGCGGACGCGTGACCAGCGTGATGGCTCCGCCCACGAGATAAAACAGCGACAGTTGCAACTCGCTCATGCCTTCGTTGGCCACCCGCGATGGCGCGATGTACGGAATCACCATCATGCCTGAGAGCGTCAGCAGCGCCGAGGTCGCGAACGCCCACCAGTGATTCGGCACGCGAAACAATTCGGCGTAGCCCTGCCACAAACTCACCGGCCCGCCCGTGTGAATGTGGCCGCGCATTGACGGCACCAGACGCGCGGCAACTACCCACAGCATGCAGCACGAAGCGGCAAGCGCGAAGAACGGAATGTGCCAGCCTCCGTGGCCGGCGGCATAGATCGACAGCGGCACACCGAGCACGGCAGACAACGAGAACGACAGCATGACCATGCTCATCGCTCGTCCGCGACGCTCATCAGGCACCATGTCGCCAACGATAGAAAACGCGATTGACCCCTGCACGCCGCCAAACAGTCCGGCCACGGTTCGTGCGATTAGCAACGCGGAGTAGGTGGGGGCCAGCGCACAGCCAAGCGTGCCGACAATCAGCCCGACGTACACGAACAAGAGCGCGCGTTTGCGATCAAAGCGATCCGCAATAGATGCCATCAACAACGAGGATGCCGCCGCCGCAAAGGCATAAGCAGACACTAGCAATCCAAACTGGGCGGTACTGATGCCAAATTCGCGAATCAGATGTGACGCCAGCGGCATCATGATCATGAAATCGAGAATATTGGTGAAGCTCATCAGCGTGAGTACGATGAGAATCTGGCGCTCGCGATTCGGCGAAAGCGCGGGCGTTGTGGCGTGACTGTTGCCGGGCGTCATCGGTCGCCCATCGGGCAGGCGAGCGGGGGAAAAAGCAGCAAAAAAGGAGCAGCGCGCGGCTTGGAAAGGAAATACTTCACGAGAAGACTGGGTGAATGTTGCGGTCTGCGCCGCTGCATGCGGGTTGCACGGCAGCCAAGTCGCGGTCGAATCAGCGAGGATGAGCGCCGTGCGACACATTCAATAAATGAGAGCAAACAATCATACCGCTCCCGTCACGTCACGCACGGTCGAGCATCACCTTTTCAGCGAAGCCCATGTAAATATTGGGCTACAGCACCTTTTTGCAAAAAGTCGACTGAAATTCAATATAGGCGCTAGCTGATGCCAGTTTGCACTGTGCCCAGCGCAATTACGCGGCTGGTATCCACCACTCTCTGTGCCACCAACTCGGCGATCATGTCCTTGAAACAAGCCATCGATTGCCACCACAACGAGCCCCGGCGGCGACGTGGGTGCGCGGTGTTTGCGCAGCAGTAGCGCTTGGCGCGAACACACCAGCGAGAGTGCCGTGAATCCGGGTTCCATCCGATAGATTGGCCTGTACTGCGCAGTCCTTGGCGGTGTTGACGCAACTAACCCACAACAAAGTCTGTCGCGGGGCATCTGCCCTCGCTGAAAAGTTGTTTCACGTTCCTTAAACCCCGTCATTCGCCCTCAACGAATACACTTCACACACAAAATTTCGAAGGAATTACGAGTGAAAACGAAAGCAGCCGTCGCCTGGAAATCCGGTGAGCCGCTGACCATCGAAACGGTCGCTCTCGAAGGCCCCAAGGCCGGTGAAGTGCTGGTCGAAATCAAAGCCACCGGGATCTGCCACACCGACTACTACACGCTCTCCGGTGCTGACCCAGAAGGCATCTTTCCAGCCATTCTCGGTCATGAGGGCGCGGGCATCGTGGTTGATGTTGGCGCCGGCGTAACCAGCCTGCAAAAGGGCGATCACGTCATTCCGCTGTACACGCCAGAATGTCGCAGTTGCAAGTTTTGCCTATCGCGCAAGACCAATCTGTGTCAACTTATTCGTGGCACGCAGGGCAAAGGTTTGATGCCCGATGCAACGAGCCGTTTTTCGTTGGATGGCAAGCCGATTTTTCATTACATGGGCACCTCCACGTTTAGCAATTACACCGTGGCACCGGAAATTTCGCTTGCGAAAATCCGCAAGGACGCGCCGTTTGACAAGGTCTGCTACATCGGTTGCGGCGTGACCACTGGCATTGGTGCCGTGCTATTCACGGCAAAGGTTGAAGCCGGCGCAAACGTCGTCGTCTTTGGTCTCGGAGGCATCGGCCTAAACGTGATTCAGGGCGCGAAGATGGTCGGCGCAGACAAGATCATCGGCGTCGATTTGAACCCTGCTCGCGAAGCGATGGCGCGCAAATTCGGCATGACGCATTTCATAAATCCGAGGACGACCGAGAACGTCGTCGATGCCATCGTGCAGTTGACTGACGGTGGCGCAGATTACAGTTTTGAATGCATCGGCAACACCACGGTAATGCGCCAAGCGCTTGAATGCACGCATAAAGGCTGGGGCCGCTGCATCATCATTGGCGTGGCTGAAGCGGGTGCGGAAATCAGCACGCGCCCGTTTCAGCTGGTTACGGGGCGCAAATGGGCATTTGGCGGGGCGCGCGGCCGCACCGACGTGCCGAAAATTGTCGACTGGTACATGGATGGCAAGATCAACATTGACGATCTGATCACCCACACCATGCCGCTGGAAGACATCAACAAAGGCTTCGATTTGATGAAGCGCGGCGAGTCGATTCGTGGTGTGGTTTTGTTCTAACCAAGAATGGCGATACGCACTATGTTCCCGCTTCGTCGTTCCTGCGTAGGCAGGTACCCAGCGACTTTGCTTTTCAGTCCAGCGTCGGGCAAGATCGAAAGACGCTGGGCTCCTGCGTACGCAGAGCAGACGGATGTAAATAATTTCCATGAACTCGCTTGAATTGCTGAGCGAGCACGCCTGCCACGGTGGCGTGCAGCGGCTCTACCAACATGCATCGTCGAGTATTGGTTTGCCGATGCGTTTCTCGGCATTTCTGCCTAAGGAAGCATTGGCGGGCAACCGTGTTCCCGCGTTGATCTACCTTGCGGGCCTCACCTGTAACGAAGAGACCTTCATGACCAAAGCGGGTGCCCAGCGTCACGCCGCTGAGCTGGGTATCGCGCTGATTGCACCCGACACCAGCCCGCGCGGCGCTGGTATTGCGGGCGAGAGTGAAGCTTGGGATTTCGGGTTGGCCGCGAGCTTTTATCTCAACGCTACGCAGGAGCCGTGGTCGAAGCATTACCGCATGGAGACTTATCTCAAAGAAGAGCTGGTTTCGACCATCGGCGAGCATCTGCCGATCAATACGGAACGCATCGGTCTGTTCGGCCACTCGATGGGCGGGCACGGTGCGTTGACATTGGCACTTCGCCATCCCGGTCTGTTCAAGTCGCTTTCCGCGTTTGCACCGATCTGTGCGCCAACGCAATGCCCATGGGGACAGAAAGCGTTCACCGGCTATCTCGGTGGCGATCAAAAGGAGTGGTTGCAGCACGATGCGACGGCGCTCATGGGTGCGCAAAAAAACGCGCCGTACCTCGACGGAATCTTGATCGATCAAGGTCTAGCCGACAAATTTATTGAAGTGCAATTGCATCCGCATTTGTTTGAAGCTGCTTGCCATGCGGTGGGTCAACCGCTCACGCTGCGCCGCCATGCAGGCTACGATCATGGCTATTACTTCATCTCGACCTTCATCAACGATCATCTCGATCATCACGCTCGCATCTTGAAGCGCGCTTAAATCAATCCCAGCCACCACATCATGACCTCAAAGAAACCCGAAACGCTCCTGATTCATCCGTCGCGCGAAGTTCCAACGGGGTTTCGCTCGTTGGTGACGAGCACGGAGCGCGCGTCGACGGTGCTGTTCGACAGCGTGGCCAAGTGGAAGCTTCGCTCTGGCCTCGACGAGTCGAACTACGTGTATGGCACCGTCGGCACGCCCACCACGCGTGATCTGCAAAATCGTATTGCTGAATGGGAAGGCGGCTATAACTCGGTGTTGTTCCCGTCTGGCCTCGCCGCCGTGGCGTACGCGTTTCTGCCGTTTGTTGCACCGGGCGATCATGTGTTGGTTCCATCCAATGTGTACGACCCGGTAAAGGCGCTGGCCAACGGACTGCTCAAGCAAATGAACGTGACCGTCGAATATTACGATCCTGCCATTGGCGCTGGCATTTCGGCACAGATCAAGGCAAACACCAAGCTCGTGTGGGTAGAAACGCCCGGCTCCATCACCATGGAGTTAAGTGACCTTCCCGCCATTGCTGCGGCCGCTCACGACGCAGGCGCGCTGGTCGCCATCGACAACACGTACAGCGCTGGATGGTACTTGCGTGCGTTTGAAAAAGGTGCGGACATTTCGGTGCATGCGCTCACCAAGTATCCGGCCGGTCACAGTGATCTGGTGATGGGCTCGATTACCACCAAGAATGAATCGACGTGGAAGCGCGTCAAGGAATTGGCGTTGCAAACGGGCCAGTGCGTTGCGCCTGATGACGTGTATCTAGTGCTGCGAGGACTGCCGACGATGCCGATGCGCATCAAGCACGCAGAACGTGTCGCGCTGGAAATTGCGCACTGGTTGAAAACACGATCCGAGGTGAAACTGGTGTTGCATCCTGCCCTGCCAGACTGCCCTGGTCACGACATCTGGAAACGTGACTTCACGGGCTCAACCGGCGTGTTTTCGTTCGTATTGCAGGATCAATTCGATGCAAATGCAGCCGCGCGCTTTATCGACGCACTTGAACTGTTCGGAATCGGCGCAAGCTGGGCAGGTATCGGGTCGCTAGCACTCACTTACGATCTTACGAAATCGCGCACAAACTGGGCACACAAGGGAGCGTTGATTCGCCTGAATATTGGCCTTGAAGACGAGGGCGATTTGCGCGAAGATTTGGCGAATGGATTCGCAGCACTGTAGGAGCGGCTCTGCCGCGACCGCATTAACCAGTAGTAACCGTGGGTCGCGG
>JAYSUK010000377.1:0-7662 GCA_043719085.1 Burkholderiales bacterium
GTGCCGCTGGCGCTGCCTTGGCGAGACCTACAGATAACGCTGGTTGGGGCCAAACCTTCAACCGTATTGCCCAATCTGACATTATCCACAGCGGTGCTCGCCTTGACCGGGCTCATGGTGTGGACTTCTATCGGGCTGCGAAAACAGCAGCGTATGCGAAAGCTCGCCGAGGTTGAACGCGACCATATGGTCACCCAATCCATCAGCAATTTGCGCGACACCAAAGAGCGCTTTGAAACGGTACTTGATTCACTTGATGTCTCGGTCTACGTGAGCGACCTGCAAACCAACGAACTTTTGTTCTGCAACTCTCACCTCCACGAGACCTTTGCTGACCTCGAAATCGGTAAAAACGCTACTCAGTTTGAGGACGGTTTCGTGCAGAGCCCCAGCGACAAATATCCAGCAGGCAATCTGCTAACCGCTCAGTGGGAGCCAGGTGAGGTGTTCAAGGATGAACTTGAGCATCGCGCCACGCACCGCTGGTTTCTCACTCGTACCCGAGCCGTGCGTTGGGTCGATGGCCGCCTCGCACGATTGACCACCTTGGGTGACGTGACTGACCGCGTGCATGCGGAGCGCATCCGCCAGGCGCAGCAAGAAAAACTGATGCGCACGTCACGCCTGATGACGGTCGGCGAAATTGCCTCCACCCTTGCACACGAAATCAATCAGCCGCTCGCCGCGATTGCTAATTACGTCAGCGGTTGCATCCGTCGATTAAAAGGCAACGGCAACGTGGACACCGCCGTGATCGGGGCGATGGAAAAGGCTGACGCGCAGGTGGTGCGTGCGGGTGCCATCATCAGCCGGGTGCGTGAATTCGTGCGAACCCGCGAGCCGCAGCGTCGAGCGCTTGACATTAACGGGCTGGTCGCAACCGTGGTCACCTTGGTGGCAAGCGACGATGAAGAGCGCGCCCTGCGCTGCGACTTGCAGCTACAGACCGACTTACCGCCCGTTTTCGCAGATCACATCATGATTGAGCAGGTACTGGTCAATTTTTTACGCAATGCGCGCGAAGCCATGCAGCACTTGCCGCCGATTTATCGCATTGCTGAAATCCGCACCTCCCGTCTCGATGCCAGTCACGCGCTGGTGGAAGTGGCCGATCTTGGCGTAGGTATACCGCCGGAGGTGGCGGGGCAGCTGTTCTCGCCATTTTTCACCACCAAAGCAGACGGCATGGGCATGGGGCTCAATATTTGCCGCTCGCTGATTGAATATCACGAGGGCAACCTCACGTTCGAGCAAAATACACCTGTGGGCACCATTTTTCGCTTCACGCTTCCGTTCGACGAGGGCCTTCCATCATCATGAGTATTCATCCAGGTATTGTTTATATTGTCGACGACGACGAAGCGTTTCGCGACTCAGTCGCGTGGCTGTTGCAAACCAACGGATATCAGGCGCGGCTGTTTGCCGATGCTGAAAGCTTTCTTAAGGAAGTGAAGCCGGGCGTTGGCGGGCCACCACGCTGCGCGGTGATGGATGTGCGCATGCCGGGGCTGTCAGGCCCACAAGCGCAGGAGGCATTGGTCGAGCGGGGTATTAAGTTGCCGCTGATTTTTGTAACCGCACACGCCGATGTGCCGATCGCAGTGGCAACCATCAAGCGCGGTGCGTTCGACTTCATCGAGAAGCCGTTTGCTGAAAGCGACTTGCTAAAACGCATCGAAGAAGCACTGTCATTCGCCACCGAAGCGCAAGCTCAACAAAGTCAGGTAGCTGGCATTGCGACCAGGCTCGCATCGCTATCAGATCGCGAGCGGCAGGTGCTTGATGCCGTGGTCACTGGCAAGATGAATAAAACCATCGCCTACGACCTGGAAATCAGCATTAAAACCGTCGAGGCTCATCGTGCACGCGTCATGGAAAAAATGGAAGCGGCATCGCTTGCGCATTTGATTCGGATGGTCACCTTAACGGGTGGTTAAGCAATCACCCAGCAAAACGGCGACACCATAGTCACCCCGGCGAAGGCCAGGGCCCACGCCCTACGTTCAAACCTCCTACGCAATTTAGTCGTAAAGCATGTCAAACACCCGTCATTGCCCCCTCCTCATCCTCGGATCCGGTCCTGCGGGTTACACCGCCGCCGTGTACGCCGCACGGGCCAACCTGAAGCCTGTGCTGATTACCGGCCTGCAACAAGGCGGTCAGCTCACCATCACCACCGAGGTCGACAACTGGCCGGCTGATGCTGATGGGGTGCAAGGCCCGGAATTGATGGAACGCTTTCAGAAGCACGCTGAGCGTTTCGGCACCGAAATCATCTTTGATCACATCCACACAACTTTTCTGAACGAAACGCCAAAGCGTTTGGTCGGTGACAGTGGCGAATACACCTGCGACGCGTTGATCATTGCGACTGGCGCATCCGCCAAGTATCTGGGATTGCCAAGCGAAGAAAAATTCCACGGTAAAGGCGTGTCCGCCTGCGCCACCTGCGACGGTTTCTTCTACAAGGGCCAGGACGTCGTTGTCGTCGGCGGAGGCAACACCGCAGTAGAAGAAGCGCTGTATTTATCGAACATCGCGAAAACCGTAACTGTCGTCCATCGCCGTAACAAATTTAAAGCCGAAGCGATCCTGATTGACCGCCTGATGGCCAAGACCAAAGAGGGCGGCAACATGCGCGTGATCTGGGATCACTATGTCGACGAAGTGCTGGGCGACGACTCCGGCGTGACCGCCGTTCGCCTCAAAAGCATGAAGGACGGCAGCACGCAGGAAGTCAAGGCCCCCGGGCTCTTCGTCGCCATTGGGCACACACCGAACAGCGGCATTTTTGAAGGCCAGCTCGACATGGCGGGCGGCTTTGTCAAGGTCAAAACCGGCACGGAAGGTGGCGCGACCTCGACCAATATTGCCGGTGTGTTCGCCGCCGGCGATGTGGCCGACCACGTCTATCGTCAAGCGGTGACCAGTGCTGGTACGGGGTGTATGGCCGCGCTTGATTCGCAGGCGTATCTTGAGGCATTGCACGGGTAGATTTTTCTGCCTCTCGTCCGTCGCCGCCAGTGCCTGCGATGCTGTTTGTAGGGTGGGCACGCCGTGCCAACCAAACCTTGGCACAACAACGCATTCGGCAATGCAATGCCATGGTGGGCAGAGGCTGCCCACGCTACAAAGTTTGAGAGCATGATCATGGCAAAAAGCAATGATCTCACTGACCTCGCTTCTCTGTTAAAGACCGACAGAAAACTCGCCCGCAAAGAACGTCGCGCGCAGGCACACGCCGAGCTTACTCAGTATCGATCGGACAAAACAACACCAGCAGAGCCCTTGCGCTTCGCTGATTTTTTCAAGCCGTGGAGCGAATACAAAGCGCCCGACGACATCGACATCACACTCTTCCGCGAAGCGGTCAAAGACGCTGCACCGATAGAAAAAAGCGCCCGCGCTGACACCAGTCGCCCCAAACCAAAACCACACGCGAAGCACCACGCAGCCGATGAATTGGCCGCGCTGAAGGCTAGTCAACTAGCGATGTACCCCAGCCCCATGAGCTGGGACATCGGCGCTGACATCGAAGACGAGCAAAGTTTTCTGCGCGGTGCTGTCAGCCCCGATTTGCTACGCAAACTGCGTCGAGGTCAGTGGACGATTGACGCCGAAATCGACCTTCACGGACACAGCCAGGACGAAGCACATGAAGCGCTGATGGAGTTCATGCGCAATGCACGCGTCAAGGGCTGGCGCTGCGTTCGAATCGTTCACGGCAAGGGCTTGTCCAGCCACCAAAAAATTCCGATTCTTCGCAATAAAGTAAGACGTTGGCTGCAACAAAAAGACGAGGTGCTCGCCTACTGCGAGCCCCGCCCCAACGGCGGTGGTAGCGGTGCCGTGCTGGTGCTGTTGCGTGGCGCTCGCTAACGAAAAGTCAACGGCAAGTCCGCGAGATGGGCCGCGCTGAGACGCCCATGCAGCCCAGCATGGCAGTGGCGTCAATCGGCCAGTTCCACCCGGTTTCGAAAAAACTCCAGTGCCTCCGGATTCGCCAGCGATTCCACATTCTTTACGCTGCGAGCATGCACTACGTCGCGCACAGCAAGCTCGACGATCTTGTTGCTCTTGGTGCGCGGAATGTCCGGCACCTGGATCACCTTCGCGGGCACGTGGCGTGGCGTAGTGTTGTCGCGGATACGCTGCTTGATTTTGTCGATCAGCGCGACATCCAGCGTGAGGCCTTCGGCAAGTTTCACAAACAAAACTACGCGCGCATCGCCCTGAAAATTTTGTCCGATAACGATCGATTCGGTCACCTCTTCCAGCGTCTCTACCTGTCGATAAATTTCAGCGGTGCCGATGCGCACGCCACCCGGATTGAGCGTCGCGTCGGAACGCCCGACGATCACCATGCCGTCGTTCTCAGTGAGCTGGCACCAGTCGCCGTGACACCACAGTCCAGGGAAGCGTTCGAAGTACGACGCGCGGTAGCGCGAGCCACTGTCATCGTTCATGAAGTAAAGTGGCAACGACGGAAAAGATTGCGTGCAGACCAGCTCACCCATTTCGCCCCGCAGCGATTGCCCGTAGTCATCGAAAACATCGGTCGCCATGCCCAGTCCAGGGCATTGCAATTCGCCACGATAGACCGGCAGCGTCGGATTTCCCAGCGCGAAACAAGCCATGATGTCGGTGCCACCGGATATCGATGCCAGATGCACGTCCGTTTTGATGCTTTGGTAGACGTAGTCGAAACTCTCCGGCAGCAGCGGCGAGCCTGTGGACAGCACTGCACGTAGGGTCGGCAACTCGTGCGTGCGACGCGGCACGACGTTGGCCTTTTTAAGTGCGTCGATGTACTTGGCACTGGTGCCGAACAAGGTGCAGCGCTCTGCTTCGGCGAAGTCCCACAAGATGCAACCGCGATCAGCAAACGGTGACCCATCAAAAAGCAGGCAAGTTGCCCCCGAGGCCAAACCCGAGATGAGCCAGTTCCACATCACCCAGCCGGTGGTGGAAAAATAGAAAATGCGGTCACCGTCGCGAACGTCAGAGTGCAACACCTGCTCTTTGACGTGCTGCAACAGCGTGCCACCGACTCCGTGAACCATGCATTTAGGGAGGCCGGTGGTGCCGCTGGAGTAGACGATGACGAGCGGATGGTTGAAGGGGAATCGCTCGAATGTCAGCCTGACTGTTTGTGTCGCGATGAAAGCATCCCAAGCGACGTGCGCAGGCCCCCTCTCCCGCATTGCGCCTGTGTCTACTGGCGCAAGTGTGCGCGGGGGCGGAGAGTGAGGGTGTTCGCCAGCAGAGCCCTGCGTTTCAACGCTCCCACCAAATCCGCCGCCCTCACCCCAACCCTCTCCCGCGCGGCGGGAGAGGGTGCTTACATACTCAACCCAAACAACAAGCTCAACACTCTGCAAGCGCGCGGCGATCTCCATCACCTTGTCGCGCGTGTCGACCACTTTGCCGTTATAAAAATATCCGTTCACGGCGAACAGCACTTTCGGTGCGATCTGGGTGAAGCGATCCAGCACGCCTTGCACTCCGAAGTCAGGTGACGACGACGACCAGACTGCGCCGAGACTCGTGGTGCCGAGCATCGCAATGGCGGCTTCGGGGATGTTTGGAAGGATGCTAGCGACGCGATCTCCCGCAACCACGCCACTTTCTCGCAATGCTTGTTGTACGCGTGCGACCGAGTCATACAACCCGTCATAACTCAGCCGACGACGATCCCCCTGCTCGTTCCAGAACACCAACGCATCGTCGGTGCCGCGCTTTTTGAGCAAGTTTTCGGCAAAGTTGAGCTGCGCATCGGGAAACCACTGCGCGCCGGGCATCAGATGGCCGTCAACCAGTGTGCGCTCGCCCGTTTCCCCGACAATGCCGCAGAAGTCCCACAGCTCGCGCCAGAACACCTCTTTGTTAGCAATCGACCAGCGCCACAGGCTCCAATAGTCGGGAAAGCGTTGCGCATATTTTTCGCGCAACGTTTGGGCAAACGCCGTGATGCGTGCCGACGCAATCCGTTCAGGCGAAGGTGACCACAACGGTTCGTTCACGGATGTCAGAGCTTGGGCAACAACCGCGCGCGAACTTCATCGGGCAACGCAACCCCTTTGTTTGCACTGCGACTCATCCACAGCAGTTTGCAAATGCCGGTGGCGTAAAGGTCATCGCCGACGAACATATCGTGCGTCGTTTCAACAATTTTCGGCCCCACGCCCGTCACGCGGATGGTCACGCGCACCGTGGCTGGATGCGTCACGGCTCGTATGAAACGACAATTCGCCTCAACCAGTATGGGCACGATGTCCACGCCCACCGTCGCAAAGCCCAACTTGGCAAACCATTCCAGCCTGCACTGCTCCATGTAGCGAAAGTACATCGTGTTGTTCACGTGCTGGTACGCATCCATGTCGCCCCAGCGCACCGGCATGTTGACCTCATGCATCACGAGGTCGGCAATGGTGGTGATCGTGGCGAGCTGTGTAGCGCTTTGATTAGAGTTTTGCATCGACAAATCGACCTGTACGGACTTGAATACTCAAGTTTAAGCGGGGTAGGTCTAACTATAATCGGTCGATGAGTATGGATGCCCTCACTCCTGACATAGTACGCCTGCACATACACCCGCAATCCTATGCAGCCAAGCACGGCGGGTCTTTTGTGCTGCGACCGATCTCCGCGTCCGATCCGCAGATTCAGTATTGCCTGCGGCTCGCGCACCAAAATATGAGCCCATATCTCGAACGTCGTGGAGAACAATTTAGTGATCAACGATGGCGTGAACTCGCGCCAAATGCCGAATTTTATTTGATCGTGGACGTCGCCAATGAAACTGGAAAACACGTCGGTTTTGTCAGCGTGCGCCCCGAGCCAGATTGTCCGCCCGCGCTGCATATTGGTGACGTGCAGGTGGAAGCCGCGTATCAAAATCGCGGTGCCGGGTCAGCGGCATTGCGGTGGATTGAAGCGCTCGCACGTTCGCGCGCGTTGACCGAACTCACGCTCAATGTGTTTCGCGACAACCCGGCGTTGCGGCTGTATCGGCGCTTCGGTTTCCTTGCCATCGACACCCAGTTTTACAAATACAAAATGCGCAAGACTTTGCAACGGTCGACGTTGCACAGCCATCAACATTCATAACAAAGAAGACAAACCAACATGACCAGCATCAGAGCCGACCGTGACGCGATGGAATACGATGTAGTGATCGTGGGTGCAGGGCCCGCGGGCTTGTCGGCCGCGATTCGCCTGAAGCAGTTGGCGACCGAAAACAACCGTGAAATCTCCGTCTGCATTCTCGAGAAAGGCGGCGAAGTCGGCGCGCACATTTTGTCGGGCGCGGTGATTGATCCGCTTGCGTTGAATGAATTAATTCCGGACTGGAAAGAAAAAGGCGCGCCGATTCACACGCCGGTGACCGACGACCAGTTCTGGACGTTGAGTGAAACCGGCGCGACCAAAGTGCCGGGCTGGACCTTGCCGAAACTCATGAACAACCACGGCAATTACATCGTGAGCCTCGGCCGAGTGTGCAAGTGGATGGGCGAGCAGGCCGAGGAGCTGGGCGTTGAAATTTATCCCGGTTTCGCAGCGGCAGAAGTGCTGTTCAATGATGCGGGAGCCGTGATCGGCGTGGCTACCGGCGACATGGGTGTGGGCAAGGACGGCGAGAAAAAAGGCGAGACCCGCCAC
>JAYSUK010000378.1:0-7661 GCA_043719085.1 Burkholderiales bacterium
ACGAACCTCTCAGCTTTTAGCTAAAACGCCCGATTTATATGGGCTAAGCGTGTAAATAGTCAGATATCGACTTTTGCATATTTAGCGCCTTAGCCCATACGGCATAGGCATTTCCCCAGAAAGCTGACTCGGATAATCCGGATCGACGGTTACTCAATATCCGGCATCGTTGCCGCGCCCGCGGCTACGCCCTCAGCACGAGCGCCACCGCCACCGCCAGCGTTGGGCCCACGGCCGCCACGACGCTGCCGTCCACCCCGACCCGCGCTGTTGCCGTTGCCTGCACCGCCGCTGCCATTGGCACCATGCGCATTACCGCCATTGCCCGCATTACCCGCGTTGCGCCGATTGTTCCGCCCACCGCCATTCGCGCCGTTGCCACCCGCCGCCGCGCCGCGATAGCCCGGTGCCACATTGCCATTCACCTCGCCATTGCTGTCGCGCTTAACGCGGTTTCCGGGCGTGCGTTGTTGACGGCGTCCAGCCACTGGCATTTCAGTGGCGCCACCGAAGCCTGGGAACTGCTGCTGTTGCAATGCGACCGGCGCTGCAGGTCCGTTACGACCACGCCCACCGCCATTGCCACTGTTAAAGCGTCCACCCTGACGGCCATTAGCGCCCGGCCCGGCCTGGCCCGGCACGCCACGGCCGCCGGGTTGGCGACGGCCTCGGCCCGGTGCTGCCATCGCATCCGCCGGTAAGCCCGTCCATGCGGCTTCATGTTCAGCCGCGGAACGCATCGGTCCGAGCGGCTGCTGCGGAATGCGATTTTTGCCACCAAAACGCGCCGCTTTTTCGAGCTTTTTCTTCGAGCGTAAACCGACCGATTCGAGCACTTCGAAGGTCTCGGCTTCATCGAGCAACTTCGACTGCCCACGCTTCAACCATGACGGCATTTGCACCACGCCGTAGCTGATACGAATCAGCCGGCTGACGGTCAAGCCGAGGTGCTCGAACATGCGCCGCACTTCGCGGTTGCGGCCTTCGTTTAGCGTGATCTTGTACCAATGATTTGCGGCGTCGCTGTCGCGATCAATGCGATCCAGTGACAGCACGCGCGCCGGGCCGTCTTCCAGCTCGATGCCGTCCATCAATTGATCTTCCTGCTCGGGCGTCAACTCGCCCAGCACGCGCACCGAATATTCACGCAGAATTTCATAACGCGGATGCATGAAGCGGTTGGCGAGTTCACCGTAGGTGGTGAACAACATCAAGCCTTCCGAGTTGTAGTCGAGACGACCGACCGCGACCCATTTGCCATGATCAGGGCGAGGCAGGCGATCAAACACGGTGTCACGCTGCTCGGGGTCGTCACGGCTGACGATTTCGCCGGACTGCTTGTGATAAATCAGGATGCGCGGATTGTCGTCGCCGAGCTTCACCGTCACCTTGCGCCGATTGACGTGGACGCGGTCGTACTCATTGACGACCTGACCGACGCGCGCCTTGGCCCCGTTGACCTGTACCTCGCCCGCCGCGATCATCGCCTCCATGTTGCGCCGCGAGCCGAGGCCCTGCTGCGCCAGCACTTTATGCAGCCGTTCGCCATCACGTTCACCGGCATCATTGACGCCTGAAATCGCGGGTTCGTCAGACGCTGGAGCCATTGCTATTGGCAAGCCTTCAGCATCAAACCGCGGCGCGGCGTAGTCGCCGGCGGCGCGCTGACCGATGCGCACCGGATGCGCTTGTTCGCGACGATCGCGTTGATTGCGATTCCTTCGTCCAGCGCGATCCATCGGGCGACCCGGATCGCCAAACGCACCCGGATTCGGATTATTTTCAGGGCGGTATTCGCCATCGGCAAACGGCGCACCGTCAGCAGCAAACGCAGGATCGTTGGGTACGAATGCGCCGTCGGTAGTTTGGGCATTTGGGTTCGTGCCGCGCGGGCCTTGGCCTTCGCGTGGCTCGCCATTTCGGCCATTACGACCACGGCCACCACGGCGATTGCGCCGCGGGCCGCGGGTGCGATCCTGCTCTCCGCCGTTCGGGCCCACCATGTTCGTGTTCACGATTACGGCACCCTCTGCGTTCGGTGTCGCGATTGCGTCACGCGGTGCGCCGCTATCTGCGTCCAGCCAATTGGTAATTTGCGCAGGCGGTTCGCTGGAGGTGTGTTCTGGACGTGGCTGCCGCGGTGGTCGAGCAGCGCGGGGCTCACGTGGAGGGCGCGGCGCGCGAGCGGGTCTGGGCGCTTGCGCATCAACGTTTGGCACGCTGCCGTCTTGCTGATCCATCGTTGGCATTGCTGCTACCGCACCGGGTTCGCCCGCATGCATCGATTGGTCTTGCGGCACACGAGGCTGGCGTGGTGGTCGCGCTGGGCGTGCCTGATTCGGGTCGCGCGGCGGTCGTGCCTGACGCGGTTGGCCCTGACCTTGACCTGCTGCGGGCCGAGGCTGTCCACCCTGGCGAGGCGCACGTTGCTGGCGCTGAGCTTTGGCAAACGCGGGATCAATGTTGCCGTTGACGTCCCCCGGCTCATGATCGTCGAGACCGCCATCGCCGTTGCTATTGCCATTTGTCGAATCGTGCATGTCATTCATTTCAGTGAACCGTCGGGGGAACAAACGGGGTGGGAGTCAGCGTCGCGGTCGTTGCGTCGCCAGACGGAATTTCAAACAGCTCTGCGTCAGAGCTTTGCGGCAGGGCTGCACGGACATCATCTGCATCATGTGCATCGGGATCGCGAGGCGACGTATCAATGCGGCCCTGCTCGGGGTAAATCGGCTCAAACAGCACTTCGGGCAACTCCAACGCGGGATGCGCGTCGAGTTCGGCGAGCGGCGGCAACTCGGACAATGAGCGCAAACTCAGGTCGTTCAAAAAGGCTTTGGTCGTGGCAAACAATGCGGGGCGTCCGGGCGTATCTTTGTGGCCAATCACTTCCACCCAGCCGCGATCTTCAAGCGCTTTCAGGATGTTGGTCGAAACCGCTACGCCGCGAATCGCCTCGACCTCGCCGCGCGTAGCGGGCTGTCGGTAGGCGATGATCGCCAGCGTTTCCATCACGGCGCGAGAGTACTTTGGTGGTTTTTCCGGGGTCAGTCGTTCAATGTTGATCTGCATCTCGGGTCGCGTCTGAAAGCGGTAGCCCGAGGCGACCTGAGCGATCTCCAGTGAGCCGCGTTCTTTCCATTCGTTGGTGAGGTCAGCCAGCAGCAAGCGCACCGTTTCGGTGGGCACGGGTGGATCAAAGACCTTGACTATTTGATCAAGTGGGAGCGGTTCGTGGCTAGCCATCAAAACCGCTTCGAGTACACGTTTGGCGTGGGTAAGTTCGTCCAATTAAGGCTTTATTTCAATTAATGCAATGCTCTACCGCCATTGCCTACGGTGAATAGGGAATAGGGATCCGATAAAACGACGCTACAAAACAGCAGAAAACGCTACGCCGCTTCGTCGTTCGCCGCATTCGTACTGGTGGCCGCAACCATCACTCCACCGTCACCGGCGAGCTGTACATAAATGGGGCTAAAGGGTTCTGTTTGCGCAACCGTTATTAGTCGTTCACGCGCTAACTCAAGGATCGCGAGGAAGGTCACAACAACCAGTGGCACGGACGCCGCTTCCTCGAACAATTGCGCGAATTCTACATGCAATCCCGGTTTGAGCGTGCGCAGCAGGTAACTCATGCGCGCTCGAACCGAAAGTTCGTTACGCGTAATGACGTGAGTCTTGTTGAGTTTGGCCCGCGCCAGAATGCTTGCCCAGGCACGACGCAAGTCCTCCGGCTCGACGTCTGGCATCTGTAGCGACGTCTGCTTTTCAAAGATAACGTGAACCACCGCGAAGTCGCGCTCAGCCTGCGGCAAATCATCCAACCCGGCCGCGGCAAGCTTCATCTGCTCGTATTCGAGCAGGCGCTTGACCAGTGCTGCGCGCGGATCGATCTCTTCCGCGACGGCAGCCGGTGGACGCGGCAAGAGCATGCGCGACTTGATCTCGATCAGCATCGCAGCCATCAACAGATATTCGGCAGCTAGCTCGAAGCGCTGCGACGATTTCATTCGCTCCACATACTCCAGATATTGCCGCGTCAGCACGGCCATCGGAATATCAAGAATATTCAGATTGTCTTTGCGAATCAGGTACAGCAGCAGATCGAGCGGGCCTTCAAACGCGTCGAGAAATATCTCCAGCGCCTCAGGCGGAATGTACAAATCCTTCGGCATCTGCGACATCGGCTGGCCATAAATTTTGGCAAGTGCGTGCGCATGTTCAGCGGCGATGGGGATCTCGGGCGGGGACTCTACAGCGACTTCCATCGATGCCTAACCTAATTTGTGAGAGCGGCTTGCCGCGCCCCATCGATGCATTCGCAAGGACGCCGGTGGCGGCAAACCGCCACTAGGGGAGACTTTTTACGCAACTTTTGCCTGCCGAATAAACGTCGGCCCAACGCGCGCTTCAACGGCGTCTTGCACCTCTTCGCGCAGGCCCAATTCAAACGCCAATTCCGCCGCCACAAAAATCGGCCCAATCGCAAGCCCCATGAGGTCGTCAACGAACGCAGGTTTCTTGCCTTCGTAGTGGTGCCCAACAAACTGAAATACCCAACCGACTACAAACAAGCCAATGCCCCACGACAACCAAATCGCTGTCGTCTGCACCGCGAGCAGCTGCCCAAGCCACAGGCACGCCGCGAGGAACACGGTCATCACAATGCCAAAGCGAATGTCCAGCTTCAAATAAAACAACGCGGCAATCACTGCCGCAACGAGTGCAGGAGAAACAGCGACACCATCCATGTGCATAAACGTGGGTCGCGACAACAAAATGACCACCGCAGCCACGATCATCGGAATGCCGATAAAGTGCGTCGCGATGTTGCGTTTGTCGCGGTGATACGCGGCGTATTTGATCAGGTGGTGAACGAATGGTGTCATGGCTTGCTCCGTGAATTTTCGTCATTCCTGCGAAGGCAGGAATCCAGTGATTGTCGATTGCACACATCTTAGGGGTAAAGACGCGGGGCCCCTGCTTTCGCAGGGGCGATGAAGTGAAAAAGGCGTTTGGCTAAACCCGCGCTAGCCCCATCGCACTGCGCACATCAAGCATAGTCTCCTCCGCCACCCGACGTGCTTTGGCGCAGCCATCGTGCAGTACTTCTTTGACGTAGCGGGGCTTCGCTTCAATCTCCTTGATTCGCGCCTGCATCGGCGCCAATTCCGCATTGATCGCCTCAATGACAGGCTGCTTGCATTCAAGGCAACCAATGCCCGCTGTGGTGCAGCCCTCAACCACCCAGGCTCGACGGGCATCGTCCGAATACACCTGATGCAGCGTCCACACCGGGCAGTCCTCAGGATTGCCAGGATCATTGCGGCGTGCGCGTTTCGGGTCGGTCGGCATGCGCTTGATTTTTTGCTCGACGACGGCGGGCGGATCGCGCAGATCAACGCCGTTGTTGTAGCTCTTGCTCATCTTGCGTCCGTCGAGGCCGATGACTTTTGACGTCGGCGTCAGGAGCGCTTGCGGCTCCGGCAGCACCGTTTTCCGCGCGCCGGTGAGAAATCCTTGCAGCAATTCTTTCTCATCGTTAGAGAGCGATGCCGCAGCGGCAACCAGCGCTTTGGCTTGAGCCAAAGCCTCAGTATTTCCGTCTTGATTGAACGCGGTTTTCAACTCCGCATAAAGCTTGGCGGGCTTGCCGCCAAGTTTCTTGATTGCCGCCGTGGCGCGCTCTTCAAACTTCGGTTCACGACCATAAATATGATTGAAGCGACGTGCGATTTCGCGGCTGATTTCGAGGTGCGACACCTGATCGGCACCGACCGGCACCTGATTGGCGCGGTAGACGCAAATGTCCGCCGTCTGCATCAGCGGATAGCCGAGAAAGCCGTACGTCGTCAGGTCTTTTTCCTTGAGATTTTCTTGTTGCTCTTTGTAGGTCGGCACGCGCTCCAACCACCCGAGCGGCGTGATCATGCCTAGCAAAAGCGATAGCTCCGCATGTTGCGGCACCTGACTTTGCAGGAAGATCGTCGATTGATTCGGGTCGAGTCCTGCGGCCAGCCAATCAGTCACCATGTCAAAGGTCGCCCCGGAAATCACGCTCGGGTCGTCATAGTGACTGGTCAATGCGTGCCAGTCAGCCACGAAGAAAAAGCACTCCATTTCGGACTGAAGTTTGACCCAGTTTTTGAGTGCGCCGTGATAGTGACCAATGTGCATGAACCCAGTCGGGCGCATGCCTGAAAGTACGCGATCTTTAAACATTTATTAGACGCCAATCAGCGCGCCGAGCGCCTGATAGGTGATTCGATACAGCGGAGACAAGATGAAGCCGAGGACACCTGCAACGGCGAGGCCAAGCACGATGAACATGCCGTAGGGCTCAAGGCGCGAGTATTTGTACGACAGCGGCCCCGGCAACAGTCCGGCGAGGATACGGCCACCGTCGAGCGGCAAAATCGGCAGCAGATTGAGCACCATGAGGCCCACGTTCCACGCCACGCCCGCGCGCGAAATCGCGTCAATGGCGGGGATGTCGTTGAATTTGAGAATGATCGCCCAGCCGATGGCCATGACCAGATTGGACGCGGGGCCAGCCGCAGCAACCCAGATCATGTCGGTCTTTGGGTTGCGCAGATTATTGAAATTCACAGGCACGGGTTTCGCCCAACCGAAGAAGAAGCCGCCAATCGCGAGCGTCAACGCGGGCACCGCCAGCGTGCCAATCGGATCAATGTGCTTAATCGGGTTTAGCGAGATGCGACCGAGCATTTCAGCCGTGTGGTCGCCGAACACACGAGCCGCGTAGCCGTGCGCTGCCTCGTGCAACGTGATCGCCGTCAAAAGTGGAATCGCGTTAACCGCGAGCATGTAGATGATGTCGTTCATATTAGTATTTTACGGGGGCGATGCACGGTCTCCTCTCTTGCATGCAGGACAGGAACGTTGAAAAAGAAAAAGCCGCGTTGCGATTGCCAACGCGGCCTTTTTATTTTTCGCTATCGCGGCACGGGTGTGCCGAAGGTATGTGCCTTTATCTGGAGAGTCAAACTATCAGAACTTATGACGCAACGAGAACTGGTACGACGTCACGTCCTTGCCAGCAAACGCGCTCACACCACCGAGAAAGCCATTGCCACCAGGCAGCACTTGCGCGTTGGCATTGTTATTAACCTTTGTGACAGCCGCATTAAGGTCAGTGCGTTTGGACAAGGGGTAGGTGTAGGCAACACCATACGATTCTGAATCTGCATTGGTGGCGCGACGGTCATCCAGTCGTGAGTAACCAATGACGAGCTGACCGACCCCAAGCGGGACGCGCGCGCCAACGTGGTACAGGCGTGAGTCCTGCATGAACCGCGGCAGGATACCGGTGTCCACCAGAATAGCGGGCACACCGCCTGCAATCAGCCCGGCACGCAACTCAGGTGCAGACGAACCATTGGGCTCTTTCAACACGCCGTACATCGCGAAAATGTTGGCTAGGCCCGCGTCAAAATTGCCGCCCATGACCAGCGAATTGAGCGATTTTTGGCCCGCGCTATTGGTGCGCTCGTTGTAACCGATACCCACGCCGAATTGTTTGGTCTGGTAGCCGCCGTTGATACCCACCAGACGTCCCGCTTTAGTGCTCGCTGCGCTCTCACCGAAGGCGTAATACGCGCTGCCGTAAAAGCCCTGCAACTCAATGCGGTACATCA
>JAYSUK010000379.1:0-7657 GCA_043719085.1 Burkholderiales bacterium
ATTCAACAAGAATTTCGGAGAATAAGAAGTGAGCAATAAAGGGCAATCCCTCCAAGACCCGTTCCTGAACACGCTGCGCAAAGAGCACGTTCAAGTCTCCATTTACCTCGTCAACGGCATCAAGTTGCAAGGTCAGGTCGAATCGTTCGATCAGTACGTCGTGCTACTCAAAAACACGGTCACCCAGATGGTGTACAAGCACGCAATCTCCACCATAGTTCCTGCTCGTGCAGTTACGATTCCGCACGGGGACGAAGCGCCTGAATAGCGCGCTGACTTTTCTGGCGAGGCGAAACCATGTTTGAACGACACGCCGGAAACGACCGCGCAGTGCTGGTGCAGCTCGCCTTTGGTAAAGCTGCATTGACTGACGATTTAGAAGAACTGCAGGCGCTTGCTGCGTCGGCAGGCGTCGACACAGCCGCCGTCGTCACCGGCAAACGTGATCGTCCTGACCCGGCGCTGTATGCGGGCAAAGGCAAAGTTGAAGAAGTCGGCGTCGCGTGCGCCGAACATGCCGCCGAACTCGTCATCTTTAACCACTCGCTGTCCGGCGCGCAGGAACGCAATCTTGAAAAATCGCTTTCTTGCCGTGTTATCGACCGTCGTTCGCTGATTCTCGATATCTTTGCTCAACGCGCTCGCAGTGCCGAGGGTAAGCTCGCCGTAGAGCTTGCGCAACTCGAGCACATGTCCACCCGCCTGGTGCGCGGCTGGTCGCACCTTGAGCGGCAACGCGGTGGTGTCGGCATGCGCGGACCGGGCGAAAAACAGCTTGAGATCGACAAGAGCCTCATCACGCTGCGCATTCGTGCGTTGAAAGAGCGGCTGTCCAAGGTTGATCGGCAGCGGCAAACGCAGCGGCGTCAACGCGACCGCTCGCAGACCCGCTCCATCGCTATCGTTGGCTACACCAACGCAGGCAAAAGCACGCTATTCAATCGCCTCACGTCGGCCGGCATATTTGCGGCGAATCAACTGTTCGCGACGCTCGACACGACTGTGCGCAAGCTCTATGTTGCCGAGGCGATGCCGTTGGTTGTTTCTGACACGGTGGGTTTCGTGCGTGACTTGCCGCATGAACTGGTCGACGCCTTCAAGGCGACGCTGCTCGAAGCGGTCGAGGCAGATGTGCTGCTGCACGTGGTCGACGGTGCCAGTGACCAGCGAGATCAGCAAATCGAGGCGGTCAATCGGGTACTTGAAGAAATCGGCGCATCCGACATTCCGCAGCTCATCGTGGTCAACAAGTGCGATTTGCTGGGGCTAGGCACGGACGCCGGTCGGGTTGAGATGGGCGACAGCGGGCTCGCCAGTCGAGTGTTCGTTTCGGCAAAAACGGGCGCGGGCATACCCGAACTCCGAGCCGCCTTGCAAGCGCGGTTTCCGCGCCCAAGTATCGATTACTCTGTGACCGACGACCAGATAAACGCCGCTTAAGCAAAGTACCGCACACAGCACAAACGCATCATGGCCCGAATGAAAACTCAAACCAGCAATTCGCTTCCTGCACTTTGGAATCGGCTCGTCTCAAACATCAAGCTGTCCCTTAATGACCCGCAGTGGGGCCGCAAACCGGGCGCTGATGCTGGCGGCAGCGGCGACAAGCCCACAAACAGCACGCCTCCACCGCCGCCAACAGCGCCGCCGCCAGACCCAACACCACCGCCGCCCCCGCCCCCTTCCGGCAATAAGCCTAGCGGCCCGCCCGACCTCGATGAGCTCATGAAAAAGGTGAATGATCGTGTAGGCGAGATTTTTGGCGGCAAAAAAGGCCCGAAAAAATTGGGCACGGGCGGAGGTAACGGTGGCCCGAAATTTCCCACCATCAGCCCAAAATTTGCAGCTGGCGGTCTGGTCATCGCCGCCATCATCGGCGTATTGCTGTGGCTTGCCACTGGTTTCTACATCGTCGACGAAGGCAAGCGTGGCATTGTGCAGCGCTTCGGCAAGTATGTTGAGACGACGGACGCCGGCCCCCGCTGGCACTTTCCGTGGCCCATTGAATCGGCCACGCTGGTCAACCTAAACCAGGTGCGATCGGTTGAAATCGGTGGCAAAGCCTCCGGCCGCGCGCGCGATGCCAAGCAGTCGCAGATGTTGACCGAAGACTTAAACATTATCGACATCGCGTTTGCCGTTCAGTACACACTGTCGGACGCTAAAGCCTTCCTGTTCAATAATCGTAAGCCAGAAGACTCAGTAGTGCAGGCCGCCGAGACCGCCATGCGCGAAGTAGTTGGTAAGCGCAAGATGGATTTCTTGCTCAATCAGGGCCGCGAAGAATTTGCTGGCGCGACGCAGAAATTGATGCAGCAATTGCTAGATCGCTACGGCACCGGTATCACCATCAGCAAGCTGAACCTGCAAGCCGTCGCCGCGCCTGAAGCTGTGAATGAATCGTTTCAGGACGTTGTCAAGGCACAGCAAGATCGCGATCGCCAGGTTAACGAGGGGCAGGCTTACGCCAACCGTGTCATTCCCGAGGCGCGCGGTCGTGCCTCGCGTCTGCTTGAAGAAGCATCCGGCTACGAGCAAAGCGTGTTGACCCGCGCACAGGGTGACGCCGCGCGCTTCACCTCTATCGTTGGCGAGTACAACAAGGCACCCGGTGTGACCCGTGAGCGCCTGTACATCGACATGATGCAGTCCGTGCTCGGCAACACCAGCAAAGTGTTCGTCGATCAAAAACAGGGCCAAAGCCTGCTCTATTTACCGCTCGACAAACTCATGGACAGCACCCGTGCGGCCGCCGCTGGACCTGCTGCACTTCCGGAGGCGACACGTCCAGCGTTGCCTGACCCCGCAGCAGCAGTCGATCCTGCCAGCGGTCGCACTCCCGCACGCGACGCCGCGCGCGGCAGCCGCGAGTCCCGTAATTAACAGGAGCACACCATGAACAAAATAGCTCCCATCCTTACTGCTTTTCTCGTGGCCATTTTCGCGTTTTCACAAACGCTGTTTATTGTCGACGAACGTGAATTTGCAATGGTTCGTCAGCTCGGCGAAGTGGTCGCCATCAAAGACCAGCCCGGTCTGAATTTCAAACTGCCGTTCATTCAAAACGTCAGCAAGTACAGTAAACAAATCCTCACGCTGGACAGCCCGGACTCGGAGCGGTTCAACACCAAAGAGAACCAGCCGGTGCAGGTGGACTCATTTGTGAAGTGGCAGATCGTCGATGCCAAAGAGTTTTATCGCGCTGTGGGTGGTGACGAGAAGCAGGCCGAGCGCCGTATTGGACAGACTATAACGTCGCTCCTGCGTGAAGAATTCGGTCGGCGCACGTTGCTGGAGGTGATCTCCGGCGACCGCGAAAAAATCATGGCATCGGTGCGTGAATCGGCAGAAGCTGATGCGAAAAAAGTCGGCGCTAAGATCATCGACGTGCGCCTGAAACGCATTGATTTTGATGACTCGGTATCGACCCGCGTGTTTGATCGTATGCGCTCTGAACGTCAGCGTGTTGCGGCTGAAGCCCGCTCCAACGGCGCAGCCGAAGGCGAACGCATCAAGGCTGATGCCGACAAACAGGCGCAAGTGATTTTGGCTGACGCCTACAAGAAAGCACAGGAAATGCAGGGCACGGGGGACGCAAAGGCCGCTGCCGTGTACAGCACAGCGTACGGCCAGAACCCAGAGTTCTATTCGTTCTATCGCAGCCTGGATGCGTACAAGGCGACGTTCAAAAGCAAGGGTGACGTCATGGTGCTTGACCCCAGCAGCGACTTCTTCAAGTTCCTGAAACAAAGCGGCGCCAAGGGCAAGTAAGGTGCGGTTTGCCGTGCTCTTAGCCCGCCGCTAGGTGGAGTTTTTTGCCGCCCTCTGCCTGGTGCTTGTCATCGAGGGGTTGTTGCCCTTCATCGCGCCCAAAGTCTGGCGTGAGACGATGACTAAAGTTGCGCAGCTTAACGACGGACAGCTGCGCATGGTGGGGCTGCTGTCGATCATGGTCGGTCTGGTTTCGTACTGGATCATGATCGCACTATTCGGATAGTTGCCTACTTCCCCTGCTTTTGGGGTGCGGTCTAGCTTCTGCGTCCTACTCACGTGTGACGCCCAAAACACGACATTCATGCGCAATAGTGCATCGTAGCGGCAAGCGATTGAACCCCGTGCATCCGGTGGTGTCTTAGGAAGGGTCAGCGCGAGGTTTAATACTTGCGCCCAATGCGAAAGCTGCCTCCCGATGAACACGTCACCGCGACCGATCCAGGGCCTGCCTCTGCGCACAGCCTTCGCACTAGCGGCATTGCTGTTGTGCGCACCGTCCGCGTGGTCACAGACGCCCACCCCAAATTCACCCTGGACGCCCACGACAGTGAACTGGAGTTGTGGCGCGCGAAACGGCGGCAACTATTGCACGCTGTACGCGTATGGCGAAGCGTTGAGCGCCGACACCACACCGCTAACGGCGTATGGCGCCTACCGAATTCTGAAAGGTCGCACGGTCGGCGTGGGCTCAACCCTCGCGCAAAACATCGCGGCAATGCCCTGCGTGCGCGTACCGCCGATGCACCTGCAATGCGTGGCCACCGACGAGGTAAGCTTGGGTGCAGGCATTACCGCAGTCGTGGCCCCCGGCACTACTCAACTCAATATTTATTCCGACGTGCCCGGCCCCTTGTTCGATTGGGATGGCGACAATCGAATCAGTGCTGATAAAGAAGGGCTGATGCTGTCGCGTTACCTTTTCGGATTCAACGCTCAAGGCGTGACCGCGGGGATGGCGCTAACCAACGGCAAATCTGCCGACGAAATCTACCGCTCAATTGCGGCGGGCATCGATAACGGTTGGTTTCAGTTTTCTAACGCAGCTCAGCCGTTGCAGGCCACTCGCGAGGGTGAGGCGCTAATACGATGCTTGAACGGGATGAGCGCTGCGCCCCTGATCGCCGGCCTGGGATTGACCGACACGAACGCGGCAACCGCACGCTGCAGCGCCGTCACAGCGATGGAATAGCAGGCGAGATTGGCGGCGTGGCGCGATAGACGTCGGCGTTGCTTAGAAATAAAAACGAGCCATCCGACGGTAATGCTGGAAGGCTCGTATTTACTGGGGCGACCGACGGGGTTCGAACCCGCGACAACTGGAATCACAATCCAGGACTCTACCGCTGAGCTACGGCCGCCATTGAAACTGCTGTGCCAGAAAAACTGGCGCGCCCGACAGGACTCGAACCTGTTACCCCCGGCTTAGAAGGCCGGTGCTCTATCCAGATGAGCTACGGGCACCTGAACGGTGCTTGCTACACACTGAGGTCTGAGCTGGTTTAAAGTTCAAGCACTGGTGGACGCAGTGTGCTTATAAATTGATATCGAATATGGTCGGGGCGATAGGATTCGAACCTACGACATCCTGGTCCCAAACCAGGCGCGCTACCGGGCTGCGCTACGCCCCGAAGCAAGAATTATAGCCCGATATGAAAGTCGATGCATCGCCTCCGGACCGCGCCGCGTCAGCGTCGCACGACGTCGCAAAATTTAGCGCGGGTGCGTGACACTCAGCGCCGTTTGTTCGCCACGTTTGACATCGACTTTGGCCAGCAGCAACAAGCCGACGATGAACATGCCGCCGGTCAGCAACAGCGCAAGCCGATGATTGCCTGACGTGAGCCAGGTAACAAGGCCATACAGCACCGGACCGATTACGCCAGACAGCCGTACTACCAATCCCCACAGCCCATAAAACTCCGCAACCTGCGCCCGTGGGCTCAACACACCGACCAGCGCGCGGCCACCCGATTGCGATGCACCGAGGCATAGCCCGGCACAATTGGCAGCCACCCAAAAACCTGCCTGCGTATGCCACACATACGCGATGATCACGGTGGCAATCCACATCAGCAGCGTAATGTTGAGCGTCGGCTTATGTCCGATTCGATCCTGGATATAGCCGAAGGCGAATGCGCCAATTGCGGCTGACACATTGACCACCAGCAACAGCTTGATGGTGTCGGCCATCTTGAATCCTAGCGCCTGCTCGGCATACACGGATGCCAAGGTGATCACCACCGCGAGCCCTGCCTGATAGGCGAGCCCGGCCCAGAAAAAGCGCTTCAGATCAGGATAGTCGGCAAGCTGCCGCCACGACTGTTTGAATTTGGCGAAGACGCTGGTCACTTCGCTGTCGGCACGAAATCGGGCTCGTTCGCGCAGAAACAAAAATGTTGGAATACTGGCGAGCGCGTAAATGACCGCCGTGATCACCAGCGTCCATGGAATGTAATCCTGCGCTTTGGCACCTACCGCCTGTTGCGACAACACCCACCACAGGCAAACACCCAGCGTGAACAAACCGCCCACGTAGCCCAGGCTCCAGCCCCAGGCCGACACTTTGGCGATGTGCTCGTTGTCAGCCAGTTCCGGCAAAAATGCTGCGGTGAAATTTTCGCCGAGTGCATAGAACACATTACTCGCGATGAACAGCACACAGGCCAGCCACAACATCACGTTGCCCTGCGCGGCAACAGGTGCCAGCGCAAGGGTGGCGACCACGCATCCTGCGGTGGACCACGCCAGCACGCGCTTCTTTGCCGCGTTGCGATCTGCCCATGCGCCAAGCACCGGGCCGACGGCCATCACAATCAGGTACGACACGGCGACCACACACGTCCACAACAGGGTGGCCCAATCGGCACCACCGGCGATCACGCTGACGAAATACGCATTGAAAATCGCGGTGATGACCACGGTGGTGTAGCCGGAATTGGCGAAGTCATACATCGCCCACGCCCACACCTCACGCGACGTCACGGGAGGTGTGGTCGCGCTCACGGCTTTCATATCTGCCAACTCATTCCCCTGTTGCTTCAAAGATTTCAGCGGATCACCGGAACAATCTACGCACGGCCCGACGATACACACGGCGATTTAACCTGCCAATAGTTTACTTCGCACGCTAATAGCTTTAACGCCTATCCCTTTACAAACCGGGGAAAGAGCCAAAAATACCGAATAGTCGATTTTTACAGAAAGCAGGCGTTTGCCCAATAATAACGGTCGTTTCGGCTGAAAGCTGTTAAGTCACTCATCCGTACCGGAGGCGAAATCGAAGCCCTCAGGTTTCTCGGGACGCGACGCTTCGGTTTTGGCTTTGAGCGATTCGCTACCCGCAAAAAACGCCTCGGTCGACACCGCGTTCGCTAGTCGCAACGCTGGAGGTCGCAGCTCGGTGAGCGTGGCCGTGCTCGCGATATTGCCGCGCGCGGTGTATGCCGTGAGCGCCTGAAACGCAAACAGCGCGCCGCCAACAGCCAACGCCGAGACGAGCGCGGTGCGCGCCAGCAAGCGGGTCACCAGCCGCGCATGACACCACACCAGCACGCCAATGATGACGCCGACAAGCGCGTAGTCGTAGCGCTGAATCACCGGCAAATTAAACGCGAAAGCCGCCGAGTCAAACATGTAGTCGAGCACGATCACGGCCACAACCGACAGCGCCGCCAGCGACAAATGGTCGAAAAAATGACCGGCTCGCCCAGTCAATCGCGACAATGCCGCCCATGCACCCGCCCACACGGCCAGTATGCCCACGGTAATCAACGCGCCGCTGACGTAGGCAGATGTGCCCTGGCCATCGATGTCGGTAAGCCATGTGATGACCGCGCCGCAGACGAGCGCGAGCGGCAGCGCCCACAGCACCGCCCAGCGGCCC
>JAYSUK010000380.1:0-7655 GCA_043719085.1 Burkholderiales bacterium
AATGCCGCAACGCCAGATATTCGCAGATAGCCGCAGACTCCGTCATCCGCGTTTCACCGTCAATAAACAACGGCACCGTACCGCGCGGATTCAGCTCAAGAAACGATTTGTCGTGCACCCGCGGCGGGAAGGTGAGCATGCGCAGGTCGTAAGGCAGACGCAACTCTTCAAGCATCCACAAGACGCGGAAGGAACGGGCGCTGACGCAGTGGTAGAGGGTCAACATGCGCGTATTGAATCATGTGGGAGATTTGTGCTCAAGCGGAAATACAATCCGCTGAGCACAAACCATCTATGCTGTGGTTTTCACGTTTACGCAACCATCAACTCAATGACACCCTTCATCGCCTTTTTTCTTGCCGCGATTGTGCTCGCGGTCACGCCCGGCCCGGGCATCGCCTACGTTATTGCTCGCACAGTCACGGGCGGGCGCTCCGAAGGCATCGCCTCTTGCGTTGGCACGGCCTTCGGCGGCATGGCACATGTGCTGGCGGCGGCCTTTGGACTGTCCGCACTGCTGGCGCAATCGGCACTCGCATTTTCTATCGTCAAGTACCTCGGTGCGGCCTACCTCATTTACATGGGCGTTCGCATGCTGCTAGCCAAGGCCGTCACGAATGCAGCTCCTGACGTCCGCGCCATGGGATGGTGGCTCGCGCTGCGTGACGGTGCATTGGTCGAGGCGATGAACGTGAAGACCGCCATCTTCTTCCTTGCCTTCCTGCCGCAATTCGTGGTCGCAAACGAAGCGCTCGTGCCGCAGATTTTGCTGATGGGTGCAGTCTGTGTGCTGCTCAACACGCTGGTCGACGTTGTGGCGGTGTTTGCAGCCGACCGTCTTTTGAAATCATCAACCGCAAGGGTTGCACGCGAAAAAATACTCACGCGCACGTCGGGGGTGACCATGATTTGCTTGGGCGCATACCTCTCGACTGCAAAGAGCCAGTAGGCGCGTAGGGTGCGCATCACAATGCGCACCATGGTTGCATTCGATGACGTCTGCGTTGTCGAAGGTGGTGCGCGCTGTGGCGCACACCCTACAAAACGCATGACGTACCGCAAATCCCCGACGCAAAAAAAGCCCGCTGAAGCGGGCTGTTTAACGACGTAAATCGCGTTACGCGAACGCCGCCATCAACGGCAATTTACGCACTCGCTTGCCCGTCAACGTTGCCACCGTATTCGCAATCGCTGGCATGATGAGCGGCACGCCGACTTCGCCGAGGCCACCGGGCGATGCGGTGCTCCACACGAAGGTGATGTCGATCACCGGCACCTCGCTCATGCGCAGCATCGGGTAATTGTGGAAGTTGGTTTGCTCGACGCGGCCTTCTTTTAGGGTGATCACGTTTTTCATACCGCTGGAGAAGCAGAGCAAAAATGCCCGACTCGATCTGTGCATGCGCCTGAACGGGATGTACCACGATGCCGCAATCGACCACGGCGGTGACTTTGTGAACCTTCGGGCGGTCTTTGGTCATCGACACCTCAGCAATCACCGCCGAGTGCGTGCCGTAGCACTCCATCTGGGCGACGCCTAACGCGCGTCCGGCGGCGGCTTTGCCCCAGCCCGCTTTGCCAGCAGCCACATCCTCTTCACCAATGCCGCGCTGCCGCCAAGAATTCAAAAGATCACAAATTGGGTGGGTGACGATGGCGTTGCGAGCGGATCGGCGCTGCCGTATCGCGCCGCCCGCAAACGGACTGAGTTCGACTTGACGCGACTGCCTGTTTTCACTGGACCGTGGAGAGCGCAATTGACGAATGCGCGCGAGTAGCGGGAGTCGACGCGCTGCAATTTCGGCTTGCACACTGCGAGGATGCGCGCCTGCGTCGCGTGTTCGAGCGCGTGGCGAGCGCGGCCGAGTGGCCAGCGAAGCGCCAAAGTGAAGCGCGCGTACTGCGCGAGGCACGCGTTGCGATGTCAGCCAAACTGCTCGCAACGGGCGACGACACACTTGCCGAAGTCGGATACCGCTCGGGCTTCGCAGATCAAGCGCACTTTCAACGCGAATTTCGCACCGCCACCGCTATGACGCCGGGCGAATATCGCTCGGCGTTTCGATCTCACCGATAGCGGGAGGCCTCACCTCCCACGCAATGAACAACGCGCACTACGCCCGCAGCAAGCTCACAACGTGAACGTAAACCCCTCAATCAACGCACCCGGCGTGCGCGAGCCGCCGAGGGAGCGGTGGAAATAGGTGTCTACTGCCGGATCAATTTCGGTGCGCGAGGTCAGCGCCATTAGCTTGCTACCCAGTGCGCCGTACAAACTTTCGTCCCAACGCAAATCATTGATCGGCCCCTTGATCTCGCCGCCTTCCACCCAGAAACAGGCGTAGCGCGTCATGCCGGTCACGCGCGCTGAGACCGGGTCGCTCCAGTTGAGGTAGTGCAAGTTGGACAGATACAGGCCGGTGCCGAGCGCGGCGAGCACGTCTTTTTCGTCGAGCGTTCCAGCGCTCACATCCATCGCGCGCGGACTCTCTTCTGCGCATGCGCCGTTCATCTTCAGGCCGTATTCCTTGGCCGTGCGTGAGCTCACCAACAAGTTTTTCAATTCGCCACCACCAATCAACGAAACGCTCGTCTCCGACACTTCGCCGAGGCTGTTGAAACGCGGCGTCAAACCCATCGAAAAATTCTCTTGAACATTCAACAACGGCGACAGCGTTGCCTCATGTTCGGCGAGCTTTTTGAATGGGCTGCGGCCCTGCTTCCATGCGGCTGCCGAGAGCGCGTTCCAGTTGAGCATGCCCAGTAAATCGGAGAATGCTCGTGGTGCCAGATAGGTGCGATATGCCCCCGGTTTCACATCCTGCTGCGGCAAGCTCTGCAACGCGAGCATCGTTTTTGTGCGCTCCAAACTAGCTGCCCACGCCGCCGCGCTCCAGGTAGAGCCTGCGTAACAACCTTTGGCCGCCTTCGAACCGTTGTAAATCGAGTAGTCGAGAAAGAAGGTCTCGGTCGCAAACCAGTGGCTCTGGCCCTTCGAATTTCGGTTGCCACGAATGCTGACCCCGCCCGCGTAGAGGCCCGCCAAATCGCAACCGTGCGCGGGTGCCACCACCGCATGCACAACGTCTTCGGGTGCGAGTAACGCGCCGCTGAATTCTTCGCTGCTGCTGCCGTTGTTTTCTATTGATACCTGATTCGGGTCAGCCGGCAGATTCAACGCTTCCTCACGACAGTTTGCGAGCAAACGAATCAGCGCAGCCTGATCGGATTCCAAATTACCGGACAACGTGCGCGACTTCTCTACCGTGCGCTGATTGGTTTGCAGCAGCAACGAAACATTAATCTGCTCAACATCCGTGTTCTGACGCACGCGATTGCCGTTGAATCGCACGAACAGCGTTTCTTCTGCCGTCACGTTGATGGTGAGCTCTTCACCCTTGGCGAGACTGCTCAAAACGTGCGCGGCAACCGCGTCGAACTGCTCGCGCACGCGCGACGTGAAACTCGCGGCGCTCATGCCTGGCCCCCAAACACTTCAACATCGCGGAACAGGCAGGGCGGCGAGGCGTGGCCGACGCGAATGACTTGACTGGGTTCGCCTTTGCCGCAGAAGGATGTGCCATAGGTCTGATCAGTGTGGCCAACGCCCGCGAGGCGACTCCAGAAGTCCACCGTCACGCCACGGTAATTTGGGTTGCGCACAACGCGACCGAGCGCGCCGTTGTCGATCATCTGCGCGTACTCGCAACCGAACTGAAATTTATTGCGGTAGTCGTCGATCGACCAGGAGCGATTGGTATGCATCAATACGCCGTGTTCAACCTCGCCGATCAAGTCGTCGATTGAGCTCGTGCCCGACTCCAGATTGATGTTGCCCATGCGGTCAATCGGCGCGCGGTTCCATGACGCCGAACGGAAGTTGGCAACACCCGGTAAGCCTGAGCGCGTCTGCGACTCGAGCGAGCCGAGGCCACGCTGCAACACGCCGTTTTCGATCAGCATTTCTTTGGTCGCACGATTTCCGCCGTCGTCAAAATCGTAGCTCGCCATTTCGTTGGCTTTTGTGGGATCAAACGACACGTTCATCAACGGGGAGCCGTACTTCAAATGCCCGAAATCCTCCTTTTTCACGAAACTCCACCCGGCGTAATTTCGCTCGTCGCCCAGGATCCGATCCAGCTCCAGCGGATGACCAATTGACTCATGAATTTGCAACATCATCTGATCGGGCATCAACACCAGATCCATGCGTTCCGACGGACAATTTTCAGCCGCGAGCAATTGCAGCGCTTCGCGCGCGACGCGCTCACCCTCCCGCGCAAACGTTGCTCGATCAAACGATTCGCCGCCGAACTGCCCGGTGCGTGCCCAACTTCGCGTTTGCGACTCCAGACCTTCGGCAGCAGTGGCCGACAACGTAATGTCGACCAGATCAAAGCTCTGCCGCGTCTCCGATCCGTTAGATGAAAAAAAGTTGATCTGCGTCTGCACGATCATCGCGCTGGCGCTGCGATTGACGAGCGTGTCGGACAGGTTCATCGCCGTAGATGCGGCCAGCAAACAATCGGTGATTTCGGCCACACTTGTGGCGTCGAGACTGCGAACACGTGCGCTGGTGTAATTGCCGTTTGCCTTAGGTCGCTGCGTGGCAGAAAACGCGTGCACTTTATGCGCACTTGTCGCGCGCGTGGTGGCAATAGCGCGATCAAAAGCGCGCTGCAAACCAGCCATGCTCAGATCCGCCGTGGCCGCATAGCCAAAGTGCCCGTCAACCAGCACCTCGCACATTGCGCCCTCTTCCAGCGAACTCTCGTTGCGATCTGGCTTGTCATTGCGCACCGCGCGCTGCGTGGTCGTCTCAGACGAAAAACGAAGGCCAGCCCATTGCGCTGATTTCAGCGCGTGTTGTAGGGCGGGCTCATGGGGAATAGGAAAGTTGGGCATAACGTTGTGTGCAACACGAATGGACGTATTTAAGCATGGCCCGCGCAGGGCCGTGGGCGCGGCGACGGCGACGATGCACTCCCAGACCGCTCTCGTAGAATTTGGCTACGCATAAAACAAACTGGACGCGTGTGAACCCCAACATCATCTCGGCCACCAACGTGGTGTTCGACTACGCGGCGAAGCGCGCGCTGTTCGGCGTGTCCATAGAGGTGCCACGCGGCGCGACGCTGGCGTTGGTCGGCCCCAACGGCGCAGGCAAGAGCACGCTGATGCGGGTGCTGGCCGGTTTAGATGCGCCGGTCGCAGGCACGGTCATCGTGGACGGCGTTGATGTGTTGGCAACGCCCCGATTGGCGCACACCAAGCTTGGGTATTTGGCAGATTTTTTTGGGCTCTACGACGAGTTAACCGTGGCTCAGTGCCTGCGGCATTCAGCGTCGATTCGTGGCGTGCCAGATGCAGGCGTTGCCGCCGCCATTGCACGCAGTGCCGCGCGACTAGGGCTGACCGAGCGATTGAATGAAACCGCTGGGCACCTATCACGCGGGTTGAAGCAGCGTCTTGCGATCGCACAGGCACTAATCCACGAGCCCAAAGTGTTGCTGCTTGACGAGCCCGCTGCCGGGCTAGACCCTGAGGCGCGAGCGAGCCTGTCGGGATTGTTTCGGCAGCTGCGCAGTGACGGAATGACGCTGGTGGTCTCCTCGCACATCCTGGCCGAGCTTGAGGAATATTCAACCCACATGCTCGCCATTCGCGACGGTCGTGTGGCTGAGTTCACGGCCGTGGCCGACTGGGCTGGAGACACCGCATCCCCAGCCACGAATGCCATCACCACGCTGCGCTACAAGCTCGCATGGATCAACCCAGGATTTGACATTGCCAACGCGCTTGCGGCGTTGCCATCAGATACTGGCGCAACGGCAACGCTCATTGCGCTAGAGGCGGGCGCGCGATCAATCACGCTTGACATTCACGGCGGCAGCGCTGCCGCAGCGGCGTTTTTGACCGCGCTGGTTGCCAGTGGCATGCAGATTAGCGAATTCAGCCCGGTACGCGTCAGCTTGCAAGACAGCTACCTTAAAAGCGCCCATGCGGCACGCTCAAAATCTGAACTCACCGACCCAGAAAGTGCGGCTGTATGAATGCTGAACTACGCCGCTACGTGTGGCTTGAGCTCACCCGCTTTCGACTGATTGCCACGCCGATCATCGTGGCGATGGTGATGTTTTTGATCGTGGCATCGGGCGGCAATGACCCTTGGGACACCATTGCATCCGCGTCGCTGGCCGCATTTTCGCTTTGTGTGCTCATTGTGGGTTCAGCGCGCGCGTTTGCCAGCGTGACCGAGGAGGTGCGCGACCGCACCTGGGATTTTCAGCGCATGTCAGCGCTGCCACCGTGGTCGCTTGCTATCGGAAAAATGATCGGCGCGCCACTGTTCATGAGCTACATCGGGCTGTGCTGCATGATCGCGTTTCTGCTTGCAGCCACGCAAAGCCGGGTGCCCCATCCGGTGCTTACCGCCGTGACCTACGTCGCAGCCGCCGCGCTGCTGCACGGCTTGGCGGTAGCGCTGTCTGCTGCGCTGGCGCGCTCAACGTTGTCACCTCGCGCACGGCGCGGCCTGCCAGTGGTAGTGTTTCTGTTGGTGTTGTTTAGTTTTGTGCCATCACTGGCATTTCGGATGATGGCCGCAAAGGGCAACGATCAAAGCCTAGGCATGCTGCGCTGGTACGGGTTGGGTTCGATTTCAATTGAGCTTTTTTCGGCGCTCACGCTCATCGTCTTCGCAGCGTGGGCGATGTTTGCGGCCTGGCGTGCGATGGCGCGCGAACTGCGCGAGCAGGCGTGGTGGTGGGCTTGGCCGCTGTTTGCAGGGTTTGTGTGGCTTTGGTTTGCCGGACTCGACGCGCCGGTGTTGCGCGGCAAGCTTGACCCAGGTGCCGTGGCTGCCTGCCTCGCGCTGTGCCTGCTGGTTGCCGCCTGCTATCTGCAATTTTTGCTAGACCCCCTGACCCGTGTCTCGCTATCAAGGTTTGTGCATGACGCATCGGGCACGCAAGCTAAGCCGTGGCATCAACGCGTGCCGCACTGGGCGATTCATGCGCTCATCGCGGTGGTGTTCGCTGGCATCTCAGCCCTTATGGGTGGCGGCTTGACGGGGCTCAGCCAAGGCAGTCTTGGTGACGCCACACCGGTCGCATTGACCCTTGCGCTACCGCTGGCGCTGATGTTCATTCGCGACGCGGCCATTGTCAGTTGCTTCACCTTGAGCACGGGCATGAAGCGTCCGCTGGGGGCGGCGCTGTTCTGCGTGATGGCGCTCAACGTGCTGCTGCCATGGGCACTCAATGCGGTCGGGCTCAGCACGTTGGCGCAATGGGCCTTTCCGTTTTTCAATGACCCGCACAGCCCTTGGCCGATGGCAGCGATCGGCTTTGCTGCGCATGCGGTACTTGCCTTGGGGGTGTTGTGGTGGCTGCGCTTTAGCGGTCAGTCAGCACGGCTTCAAAGCCACGACGCGGCGAGCCCTTAGCACCACACATAAATTGCTGCCAACAGCAGCGCGCCACCGGCCACCCATACCCAAATCGGCAGCAGCGGTTTGGTCGCAGGAGGCGAGACGGTAGAGGACACGGCAGCAGCCTCGCCCGCCAGTTCTGCCACAGGTTCAGCCACCAACGCATCGAACTTCGAGAAAAAATCGTCAGCAATTTTGCGCGCTGCGGCGTCCACCAAGCGCG
>JAYSUK010000039.1:0-19669 GCA_043719085.1 Burkholderiales bacterium
TGCTCGCGCGATCGTCAGCAAACCGGGCGGCTGCACGTTGATTGATTCGCTGGCGTCGGGCACACCGGTGATCCTGCTGGAAGCCTACGGTTACGCTGAGCGAAGCAATGCACAGGTGTGGATAGCGTTGGGCTACGGCATTACGTTCGAAGCCTGGCGCGACAGCGGTTTCAGCATCGACGTCTTGCAGAGGCTGCACGAAAATTTGCTAAATCGGCCTCCCGACACGGTCAACTACCCGCAATCGTTGCTGCGTCCCGAACCCGCGGCCCTACTTGCATGAAACTCGCACACGCTTTTCAGGCGCCGTCGTGGGTCACCATTCAGCTCCTCGAACAGTGCAATTTGCGCTGTCGCATGTGCTACGAGTGGGGCGAAACTGGCGCGTATCACCAGAACAGTGATCAGGCAATGCTCGACCTGCCGACCGTCCTGCGAATCGTGGATGAATGCCTGCCAAACAAACCCATATTCGAGTTTTTCGGCGGGGAGCCCATGCTTTATCCCGGACTATGGGAGGTGATTTCGGCTATCCGGCAGGGTGGATGCGAGCTCTCATTCCCGACCAACGGCACGCTGCTTGAAGAAAATGCCGACCGACTGGTTGACTCTGGACCGAACCGGTTGTGGGTATCGGTGGACGGCCCCAAAAACATCAACGACCGGCAACGCGGAACAGGTGTATTCAAGCGGGTGATGCGTGGTCTGGACGCGCTCAATGAGGCCAAGAAGCTCAAGGGAAGCCGTTATCCGGAAGTAGGCATTACCTACGTTGTCACACCGTCAAATTGCGATCATGTGGAAGAGCTTTTTCTACGATGCATCGACCTTGACCTGATCGCTTGCGTCAGCATCGAATTGCAGAGTTTCGCCACACGCCAACAGGTACAGCGATATGGCGAAGAGTTAAAGACAAATTTCGGAATTGGCCGCACGCCCTGCGCACAAGCCTATGTGCGCGATCCTGACATTTTCGGCGGTATAGACGTTGAAAGTTTGACCCGACAAATGCGTGCTGTGGCCACGGTCTGCGCCGCGCGTGGGATCATTTTTCATAGTCAACCGCCGACCATCGAAGCCAACAACATTCGCCATTACTTCGGCGGCCAATGGCAAGCCATGATTGATCACAAGAATCGGTGTGGCGTGCCGTGGGTTGCCGCCGAAATATCAGCGCGCGGTGAGGTAACAACCTGCCACACGTTCTACGATCTGCCGCTGGGCAACATTCACCAGCAGAGCCTGCTGGACATCTGGCGCGGTGAACGCGTGGCGCAACTACGAAATCGATTGCGCGACGGCCTGTTCCCAATCTGCACTGCCTGTTGCCGGTACTACGGGGGTGCCGGTGCATTGTCTTCGCCCGCCCATCAGGATGTCTGAACGCAATCTCGACAACGGGTCGCGTTCAGGCGCGAACCACCCAGCGGCGGGTCGGTGGGCCGCGACTCGGGCCGCATTGCGCGCGAATGCGCAGACGGAAACGGTTGTTCCATATGCGGCCACTCAGCACGTTGCCGCCACGTTCGCGCAGGAGCGCCTGTGGTTTATCGAGCAAATGAATCCGGGAACATCGCTGCATAATCTACCTGTGGTCTGCCGCCTGTCGGGAGCACTATCGGTAGACGCGATGGATCAGGCAGTGGTGGCGCTGGTTGATCGACACGCGGTGTTACGAACACAGTTGCACGCAGCCGGGGATGAGCTGACACAAATCGTCTGCGATCCGGTGCCCCGCTTGCTTTCGCTGGTGAATTTGCAGTCGCTCACCGCTGATCGTCGGCGAGATGAACTCGCACGCCTCACGCATGACCTTGCACAAAGGCCTTTTGCCCTCGCCGATCCGCTGCTGCCACGCGTTGTGCTGGTGCGCATGGGTGAGATTGAGCACCACCTTATCCTGTGCTTCCATCACCTGGTTTTCGACGGTTGGTCGTTCGCCATTTTCATGCGCGAGCTCAGTGCTTGTTACAACGCGCTGCTCGCCGGTGGCAGTGTTAGCCCGAGCACGCGCCGCCTTCAATACAGCGACTATGCGCTTTGGCAGCGTGCGCCGGTGCAGATGCGAGCCGCAGATCAATCGCGGGTCTTCTGGAGAGAAGCGCTTCGATCACCGCCTGAAGCGCTACGAATGCCCACCGACACTATCGGCCGCGCAACTGAGTCTGGCAGAGGCGCGGTACTTCCTTTCAAATTGAGTTGCGAACAGTCGGCAAGGCTCACGGCGCTATGCGATTCCCAAGGGGTTTCGCTGTTTACGCTGTTGCTAAGCATTTTCAAGGTATTTCTGCATCGATTCACTGGACGCGATGACCTGTGGGTTGGATGCCCCGTCGCCAATCGCCCCCGCGCTGAACTCTCGGATCTGATGGGCGTGTGTGTAAACACAGTCGTGATGCGAACGCAGCTCGACGGCAACTCCACGTTCAGACAACTGTTGGCAGGCGTGCAGCAGACAGTTAATGATGCCCTCGTGCATCAGGCGCTTCCGTATCAGCACGTCGTGCGCGAAACTGCGCCGGAACGTGACTTAAGCGGCGCGCCCCTGCTTCAAGTCATGTTTGCGCATCAGAATTTGCCGTCTGCGGACTGCTACTTTGAGGGAATGTCTGTCGAATTGACCAATGTTCACAACGGCGCAGCAGGTGCCGAACTGACGCTCTTCTCCTGGCTAAAAAATGGCCAGGTCGGCGGCCTTTGGGAATGGGACACGGGGCTGTACGACAAGGATGAAGTCACAGACTGGGTTGCTCATTTTTCGACGCTTGTCGAAAGCGTTGTAAATGATCCTGACACGCGCGTCGGATCACTTCGCCTGATGCAAGTCGAGTCGCTGCGCTGGCTGCTTGACAGCGGGGCGTGGCCAACACCCAGCGCCGATCCGACGCTGACGATACAAGCTGCTTTTCAACGGCAGGTGCGTCGCAATCCGAACGCCATCGCTATTGTCGACGCGGTCGGCACAATGACCTACGCCGAACTCGATTGGCAGACAGCAAAACTTGCGACGAGGATCGCATTTCGAAACAACCCTTCACGGCCCTACATCGGTTTGTGCCTGTCGCCGTCGCGCGATCTTGTGATTGCCATGCTGGGCATTCTCAAAGCCGACCTTGCCTATGTGCCCCTGGGGTGCACTGAACCAATCAATCGACTGCGCCAGATAGTCAACGACGCGCGCATCACCACCGTTGTGACCGAGACGGCGCTTGCGACTCGGATCCGCGAGGCAGGTGCCGCTCCGCTTCTGGTTGTTGGCAACGACGAGCAGGCGGCACCCGATGCCTGCGCCTTGCCGTTGCGACCAGTCGACGCCAATCCGCTTGCCTGCGTGATGTACACGTCCGGATCAAGCGGGCAACCGAAAGGCGTCTGCATCGCTCATCAAGGCGTCACACGGCTGGTGATCGACAGCAATTATGTGACGCTCGACGCGAGCGACACGTTTCTGCAACTCGCCCCAGTTGCGTTCGACGCGTCCACCTTCGAGATTTGGGCAGCACTGCTCAACGGTGCTCGTCTCGTGCTGCCCGCCGGTGACCGGCTGTCACTGCGCGATATTGCCGAGCTGATCGGGACGCACGCCGTGTCCGTACTCTGGCTCACCGCTGGCCTGTTTGAGGCACTGGTTGATGAGCACCTGCCCGCGCTTGGCCGTCTGCGTCAACTGCTGGTGGGCGGAGATGTTTTGTCGATGCAACATGCGAAACGCTTTGTTGATACTTTTCCTGCATGCAGGTTGCTCAACTGTTATGGCCCTACCGAGAACACGACCTTCACTACCGTTCACGCCGTCGATGGCAAAACCAGCTTCGCGGGATCATCTGTGCCCATTGGTCACGCCATTAGTGGAAGCCAGGTCTATGTGCTCGATAAAAATCATCAGCCGGTGCCCCGAGGCGTGGTGGGCGAGGCATTTGTAGCGGGTCAAGGTTTGATGCTCGGCTACCTTGTGAACGGCACGCCCGACCCAGACTGCCTGTTGAAGAATCCGTACTCAGAAGCCAGCGACTCGATGATGTATGGCACCGGTGACCGGGTCAGACAGCGACGCGACTTTGATCTCGAATTTATCGGTCGCATCGACCAACAATTCAAGATCCGTGGTCATCGCATCGAAATCGCTGAAGTTACGGCGGCGCTGAACCGATGTCCTGGCGTCACTCGCGGCGTAGTCTTGGTTCACGGTGCTAGCGCGACGAATAAACGACTGATTGCGTTTGTGACCGTCGCCCCGTCCGCCGACGCCGAAAGCAGCATCATCAGCCTGATAAAGGTCTCGATGCAACGGGAACTACCGCCACCGCTGGTCCCAACGGATATCCATATCGTTCCCACCCTGCCGCTCACGCCGTCGGGTAAGCTTGACCGCGCCGAGCTGCTACAAGCTTCTTTCGCTTCGAACCCTTCCCCGGAACATCAACTATGCGCGAATAATCCGAACGGGGTCATGGAGTCCTTGATTGCTGGCGCGTTTATATCTGCCCTCGGTATTCAGGCGGTAAGTCGGGACGATAATTTTTTCGCACGGGGTGGTCATTCATTGCTTGCGCTGCGAGTCATCGCAACACTCGAAGCCGCTCTGAGCCAGCGTATTCCGCTGGTCAGCCTGTTCGCACATCCAACGCCTGCGGGTCTCGCCTTGGCGCTAAAAAACTTTGCCGACGTTTCTCCCCTGAACGATGCAGCCGTGACGCTACCGTCACACCTCGTAGAAATTAAGAGCGGTACGTCTACTAGACCACTGTTTGTGGTGCCCGGCGGGCACGGCGGAATGATCGAAATGACGCTCTACGCCCGACTCATGGAGCGGGTTGGCGGCACGCTGAAGGTGTATGGAATTATTGCTCACGGCCTGGATGGTCTCGTTGAACCGCGTGACTCAATACAGGCAACGGCTTCGGCCTACCTAGACAATATTCGCCTCGTGCAACCGCAAGGCCCCTATTCGCTGTGCGGAGAGTGCATCGGTGGTGTGATCGCGCTTGAGATGGCTCAACAATTGCGTGCAAATGGCGAGCAGGTCGCCTCACTCGTGCTTCTGGACACGTGGCTGCCGACCGATGCCGGCGTTCGCCACTTTCGGCTCATTGAACACCCCCGAACGCTCTGGTTTGCACGCGCCCGGCTGTTTCGTGCCGCTTGCGTCGATTTGGCTCGCGTCCTTGCCGATCATGTCACCAAACGCCCCCGGAGTTCGATGTCCGGCCTTTACCGCTACGCAGACGACGTGGCGCGCACGCTGGAGCGAATTGCGCTCGCATGGGCGCGCAAAGTGATCAACCCGGAGCGCGCAGACGCCGGACAAGAAGCCCGCAAAGCCGCTGAGTCAAAGTACGTTGCCATTGCGCTTGCCTATCGGGCAAAGCCGTACCCCCACAACATTGACGTCATCGCCTGCGCAAGTAATGCGCGGCAGGGAATTTTCAGAGACTGGTTCACCATCGCAGGCGACCATTTGTCAACCCACACGGTTCCCGGAACCCACGACACCTACATCCAGAAATTTACCGCGCAGACGGCCGAAGCAGTTCGCGCGTGTCTCGATCAGGATGATGATGGGTTCAAGGAATTGCGCGTCGCACATGAAGGGCGAGCCAATCATGGCGGATAGCCAACCCCTTCACTTCCTGCCGCCGATTGACCGTATCGCATTTGAGAAATTGCGGCGCATCGCGCCAAATTTTCTCGAACAGCGGCGACATGATCGTGCAGCTTCCTGGCGCGCCATGCCGCTGCCTGAGGAGATTGCATTCAAGCTCACCAACCGCTGCGATCTGCGTTGCAGCCACTGCTATCAGTGGAAGGAGGACGGCTATCACCGACAGTTGTCCACCACGGAAATGAAAGGTGATCTCGATCTCGGCATCATTGAGAGCGTTTTTGAGGTGACCCGTACCAAGCGATCCAATGTTTTTCTCTGGGGCGGTGAGCCGCTGGTGTATCAACACTGGGATGGCCTGATTGATTTGCTGGAACGCGATGAGCGCTGGACATCGATTTGTACCAATGGGACGATGCTGGAAAAGCGAATGCCATCATTGCTACGCGTGTCAAAAAATCTGGAGATTTCGATCTCGCTGGATGGCTTTGCGTCGGAACATAACGCAGTGCGCGGCAAGCACGCCTTTGAGCGCACGATGGCGGGTCTTGCGCTGCTGCTGGAACGTAAACGTAGTGGTCACTTCCTCGGCGAAATCACGGTCAATTTTGTGATTACACAAGCGATGGTCGGGCGAATTTTTGAGTTTGCAAGCTTTATCGAAAGTTTGGGCGTTGACACGCTCTATGTGAGCTATCCCTGGTTTCTGTCTAACGAGGCAATGCAACGGATGGACGCCTATTACGCCACTCATTTCGGGTGGGAGCAACGTATTGGGCGAGCAAGCTGGTACTCCTACAACTATCAACTCGGATCGGATCTGCTGCCCGTACTTCAGCATCAAATTGATCGACTCAACGCCGCGCATTGGCGGTTGAAGTTGCGCTACAACCCAGAGCTCGATGCCGACGATCTGCCGGTTTTCATTTCCGGGAGCGACGTGCCGGCGCAGAAGAAGACACGGTGTCAGTCAACCAGTACAAGAATGGATGTATTTCCGGACGGTAGCGTGGTGTCTTGCAAATTTTTTCCCGAATTTCGGGTCGCCGACCTCAATACGCAAACCGTTGAACAGGCGTGGCGAAGTAAAAAATTCGATCAGGTGCGCGAGACGGTTTCTACCTGTGGGCTGATGCCCGTCTGCGCTAAATGCAATCTGCTCTACGCACGTGGGGCGTGACCGCATTGCCTAACGAGAGCCTCAAGCCGCTCACGGCAGAAGCAGACGTGATGGTCTCGGTCATCATTCCATGCCACAACTCGGCTACCTACCTTGAGGAGACTGCACACAGTGTCCTCGCGCAGTCGCTCGACGGCATTGAGATGGTGTTTGTCGATGACGGCAGCAGCGACAACACCGTCAGCACCATCGAGGCATTGATCGCGTCGGTGCCGCACGCGCGCTGCCGCCTTTTAATACAACCCCAGTCGGGTGTAGCCGCAGCCCGCAACACGGGCATCAGGGCATCATCGGGCCGCTACGTGCTGCCGCTTGACGCGGACGACCTGATTGAACCTTTGATGCTTGAAGATTGCGTTCGCATTTTGGAGCAACATCCCGATGCGTCAATCGCGTATACAAATCGGCGCGATTTTGGCGATTTTGACCGGGTGTGGTCCGCTGGAATTTTCGATATTGGGCGTCTCAAATACTTCAATCAGTTGACCTACTGCGCCGTGTTTCGTCGCACGCTATGGGAGTCGGTTGCGGGGTATCAGAGCAACGTCGACGGTTTCGACGATTGGGATTTCTGGATCGCCTGTGCGGCGCAGAAAGCAACGGCGTTGCACGTGCCTCACCCCTACGTCTTGCATCGCAGACGCAGGGATTCGCGACTATGGACATTGATCGATCAATACGAACAACTCTTCTCACAAATCATTTTGAATCATCCCGACGTTTATTCAGCGCGCGAAACTGATGAGGCAAAGCGCTTTTTGAGCGACGGCAAAGTATCCAGCACGCTTCGCTTGTCTCGCGTCATCTTCCGCGAGCATTACTACAACCCCTACAGCGCTTGCAGGACCGAGGCCGGGGTCAGACCCTGACCATGCGGCTTCTCATCACCGGCTCAAGCGGCCAGATCGGCACCAACCTGGCGCTGCGATATCAGGCCCTGGGGCACGCCGTGAGCGGCGTTGACGTACGTCAGAATCTTTGGAACGCTGGCATTCCAACGCTCATCCATGATCTGACACGAAGCCCATTGCCCGAAACGGCAGCCCCGCGTCCGGACGTCGTAGTGCATCTTGCTGCCCACGCCAAGGTGCATCAATCGGTAGAGCAGCCTGCGCGCGCTCACGAAAATGTCGTCATGACGCACCATGTGCTCGAATACTGCCGAAGCAAAAATATTCCGTTGATCTACAGCAGCAGCCGCGAGGTCTACGGCAACATCCTGCGAACCACGACCCGCGAAACCGATGCCGACGTCCTGTCGGCGGCGAGTCCTTATGCGGCCAGCAAAATCGCCTGCGAAGCGGCGATCTATGCATACGCGCGATGTTATGGCCTTCGCTACCTTGTGTTCCGCCTGAGCAATGTTTATGGCCGGTACGATAACGATGCAGTCCGCATGGAACGTGTGATCCCGCTCGTCATTGATCGCTTTCGAAATGAGCAGTCCATTACGCTCTACGGCCCGGAAAAGGTGCTTGACTTCACTCACGTCGAAGATGCCATTGATGGGCTCTCTCGGGGAATCGACCGCTTGGTGCAAGGCGAGCTGAACCACGAAACCATCAATCTCGCCGCCGGGTGTGGCTACAGTCTGGCCGAAATGGCGTCTCTCACTGCGGCAGCGTTAGGTGTGCAGCCAAAGATCAGACATGAGCCGATTCGGGTGGGTGAAATCACGCGATACGTGGCAAACATTGAAAAGGCCCGGGCTCTGCTTGATTTTTCTCCGAAAATTCAACTACCCGCAGGGCTCGTGCAGGCAGTGCACTGGAGCGCAACGCTTGCGCCCCCGCTCCGAAATGAGGTGCGAAAGATAGGTATCGTGGGCTCGGCTCGCCAACAGCTATGAGCTACAACGCTTAATTCACGAGGGCTAGCCGTAATTTTTCCACAAAGTCGATTTATTGAAAAAAAGGTATCTAGCCCCTATTTTATGGGCATTAGCGCTCAAAGCTGTAAGCTGCAAGCGTCAACCGAGCGCAGAGATTAAGCACGCAAATGACATGCCACCCAATGCCCGTCGCTCGACTGCTTGAGCGTCGGCGATTCGGTGTTGCATAGCGGCATTTGCGCAATCGGACAGCGTGTGTGAAAGTGGCATCCGGACGGTGGATTGATCGGGCTGGGCACGTCGCCTTGCAACATGATGCGTTTGCGTTTAACCGTCGGATCGGGGATCGGCACGGCTGACAGCAACGCTTCGGTGTACGGGTGCAGGGGGTTGGTATACAACTCGTGGCTGGTCGCGATTTCAACGATTCGCCCAAGATACATCACGGCGACACGGTTGCTGATGTGCTCGACCACCGACAGGTCGTGCGCAATGAAGAGATAGGTGAGGTTGAATTTTTCCTGCAAATCTTCAAGCAGATTAATTACCTGCGCCTGAATCGACACGTCCAGCGCGGACACCGCTTCGTCGCAGACGATGAGCTTGGGCGTGACTGCGAGCGCGCGCGCGATGCCGATGCGCTGGCGCTGACCGCCCGAGAACTCATGCGGATAACGTCGCATGTGGTCAGCATTCAAGCCCACCGTTTCGAGTAAATCGACAATGCGGTCTTCATACTCACTTGCGCTCTTGGTGAGCTTGTGAATGGTCAGCGCCTCACCGATGATGGCTCCGACGGTCATGCGCGGATTCAGCGATGCATACGGATCCTGAAAGATAATTTGCATGTCGCGCGCCATCGCGCGCAGCTCGGTTTTGCCGAGTGCGGTAACGTTTTTTCCGTCGAACCACACCTCGCCCGACGTCGGTTCGATCAGGCGAAGGATGCAGCGACCGGTGGTGCTTTTGCCGCAGCCAGATTCACCGACTACGCCCAGCGTTTCACCCGCATTCAGCTCGAAACTGACGCCGTCTACGGCGTGTACTTTTTCGGCAACACGACCGAAAATACCGCCCTTGATCGGGAAGTGTTTGACCAGGTTGTTGACGCGCAGGAGGGGTTGGGGTTGGGTCATGCTGCTATCCGGTCGCGGTTCGGCCCTCTCTTCCTTTCGGGAGAGGGTTGGGGTGAGGGAGATGGGTTGCTTTCCAAACGTGGAGTGAATGCCGAGACCCTCCCCCCCTGGGGGAGGGAGCGTGCGAACAACGCATTGAGAAAGCCGCGCGTCACAATATGCACGCCACTTTATGCCCCGCTGCAACTTCACGCAGCGCGGGTGTCGCAGCAGTGCACGCAGCCATCGCGAACTTGCAGCGTGGTGCGAAGCGACAGCCCTCTTTCGGCGCGATGAGTTTAGGCACGGTGCCTGAGATTGCCTCAAGCCGAATCTTCTGAGTCGCGGCCGTGTCAATGCGCGGAATCGAGCGAATCAGGCCTTGCGTGTACGGGTGGCGCGGGTTCGCGAACAGCGCTTCCACCGTCGCCTCCTCCACCACTTTGCCCGCGTACATCACCACCACGCGTTGCGCGACCTCAGCGACCACGCCCATCGCATGGGTGATCAACATGATGGCCATGCCCAGTTCTGATTTCAACTCAGATAACAAGTCGAGGATTTGCGCCTGAATGGTCACGTCGAGCGCGGTGGTCGGCTCATCGGCAATCAATAATTTCGGCTTGCACGACAGCGCCATTGCAATCATCACGCGCTGGCGCATGCCACCTGAAAACTGGTGTGGGTAATCGTTGACGCGGCGCTCGGGCGTTGGGATGTGCACCAGCTTCAACATCTCTATGGCTCGATTCATCGACTCTTTTTTCGACAAACCTTCGTGCAGTACCAAGCCTTCTGCGATCTGTTCCCCGACGCTGTACACCGGGTTCAACGAGGTCATCGGTTCCTGAAAAACAATGGCGATTTCTTTCATGCGAATCGCGCGCATGGCGTCGTCATTCATGGGCACGATGTCGCGGCCCTGCCACAAAATCTGGCCGTCCACGATACGTCCGGGTGGCATCGGCAAGAGCTTGAGCACCGACATCGCAGTGACCGATTTGCCGCAGCCAGACTCGCCGACCACACCGACGGTTTCGCCGCGATCAATGGCTATGTCTACCCCGTCGACCGCATGCAGCCAGCCGTCATCAGTTTGAAAATGGGTCTTCAGGCCACGAATGTCGAGCAGCCTTGGCGGGGCGATTGTCGAGCTCATCACATCACCTTACGCGGGTCGAGGGCGTCGCGTAAACCGTCACCAATGAAGTTGATCGTCAGCACCGTTAAAAAGATGGCGGTGCCGGGGAACAACGCCCAGTAAGCGGCAATGTCCAAAAAGTCTTTGCTGTCAAACAGGAGCCTGCCCCACGTAGGAATGTCCGGCGGAAAGCCAAGTCCCAAGAACGACAACGTTGACTCAGCAATGATTGCAGCGGCCACATCAATGGTGCCGGCGACGATCACCGGGCCGAGCGTGTTGGGCAGGATGTGTCGCACCACCTGGCGTGTGGTTGACGCACCGAGCGCACGTGCGGCCTCGACGTATTCCTTTTCGCGCAACGAGAAAAATTGCGCACGCACCAATCGCGCCACCGGCATCCAGCGAAAGCCGCCGATCACCAGCACGATCATGATGAACACACCGACCTCGGGGCCAAACGCCGACTTCAATGTGTCACGAAACAAATAGATCAACAGCAGCAGCAACGGCAGCTGCGGCAACGACAAAAACAGATCGGTCAGCCACATCAACGCCGCGTCCACCGCGCCGCGCGACATGCCCGCGATGGCACCGATAGTCACGCCCACAAGGATCGCCATCACCATCGCAGCCAACCCCACGGCCAGCGAGATACGCCCGCCATAGAGCATGCGCGCAAAAATGTCTTGCCCCAAGTCGTCGGTGCCGAACGGGTGCGCCCAGGAGGGGCCTTTGAGTCGCGCGGTGAAGTCGATCTCGTTGATGGGAACCTTCCAGACCAGCGGCCCGAACACCACCAGCAACACCATCGACAGCAAAATCACAAGGCTCAACACGGCCATTTTGTGCCGACAGAATCGCCGCCATGCATCGCGTGCAGGCGACACCTGCTTAGCGCGAATGGCGGGCAAGGTTGCGCTAGCGGACATGGTGACTCCTACCGGGAGGCGGAGAGCGCCAGTGCATGCTAACGATAACTGATGCGGGGATCGAGCCAGCCATAGAGCAAATCTGCAATCAAATTAAACAAAATTACCAGGCACGCAAAGACAAATGTCACGGCCATGATTACGGGCGTGTCGTTACGCAAAATCGCGTCAATTAACAGCGAGCCGATGCCGGGAATCCGAAAGATCTGCTCGGTGACAATCGCGCCGCCAAACACGGCGGGCATCTGCAACGCCACCAGCGTGACCACCGGAATTAGCGCGTTGCGCACGACGTGTTTCAGCACTACAACGCGTTCCGTAAGGCCCTTGCTGCGTGCTGTAGTCACGTAATCAAGGCGGATGACATCGAGCATGGCCGAACGCACGTAGCGCGTCCAGCTCGCGCCCTGGAATAGGCCGAGCACCATCACCGGCATGATCGACTGCCGGATGTGCTCCCACCACCACTGCCAACCGGTGGCCGAAATATCCGCACGGTAAACAAACGGCAGCCAGTCCAGCTTGATGGAAAACAGCAAGATCAGCAGCAAACCGGTGAAAAACGTTGGCAACGAAAAACCTACGAAAGCCAACGTACTGGCGATGCGGTCGAACCATGAGTACGGCTTTGCTGCCGAGTAAATGCCCACGGGCAGCGCTATCAGCAGCGCCAAAACCTGCGACGCACCGATGACGGCAAGCGTTACCGGCATGCGTTGCAAAATCAGCGTGTCAACGTCAATGCGGCTAATGAACGAGTAGCCCCAATCGCCTTGCAGCATCGCTGCCAGCCAGCGAAAGTAGCGCTGCCAGATCGGATCATCCAGACCAAACTTGACGCGCAACATTTGCCGCACTTCAGCAGGCACATTCGGATTGGTCGCCAGCTCCTCAAACGGGTCTCCCGGAGCTAACGCGAGCACGGTAAACAGCACTACGCTGATGCCCAGCACACTCGGCAGGGCGATCAGCAAGCGCCGCAGGATGTAGCGGCCCACTAGACGAGCCGCTTACGCTTCGCGATACCAGTTTTGCAAGCCGGAGAAATCCAGATCGAAGCCGGTGAGCTGGCATGCGAGCTTCAATCCCACACCGCGAACACGGGGACGGTTTGACAGCGGAATGATCGACTGCCCCGCCACAACGGTGTCGTTCATGCTGATGAAAATTGCCACGCGTTTCACCGGGTCAAGTTCGGTTTCAGCAGCACGGAACAATCTGTCGTACTCGGGGCTCTGCCAGCGAACGATATTGCGGCCCTGCCACTTGTTGGCCTTCGAGGAAATTTCCCACGACGTGTACTGATCCATAAAGCGCTCGGGATCGGGCTGCGTCATGGTGGTGCTGTACATCTGCATATCCGACCAAAACTTGCCGTAGGTGTCCGGATTAGCCACATCGGAGGAGAAAAACACCGCCGCTGTTATCGACTTGAGTTCGATGTCAATGCCGACCTTTTGGCAGGCCTGCTTGATCACCGCCTGCGCTTTTTGGCGAATCGAATTGACGGAGGTTTGGTACACAAACTTGAGCTTTTTGCCGCCCTTTTCGCGCACGCCGTCGCCACCTTTTTTCCAGCCGGCCGTTTCAAGAATTTGGTTGGCTTTATCGAGGTTGTATTCCCACTTGGTGTTGGGCGAACGAAACCGTGGCGGGTTGTTAAGGAAATTGCTGGTGGCGACACCTGCTCGCCCGTACACAAACTCTTCAATACTTTTTCGATCCACCACCAGCGCCATTGCCTGCCGCACGGCTGGGTCGCTGAATGCGAAGTGTTTACTTTTGATGCTGGCACGTTCCCCTTCGACCTCGGTGAACGGGTCGGTGCTATTCAATTGAATAAATTCGATGTCGCCGCTCTGAACGACCACCACTTTGCCCTTTCCGCCGGTCTCCATGCGCTTAAGCACATCGTCCTCCACCAGCAGGTTCCATGCGTAGTCGAACTCGCCGGTTTGCAGCACCGCGCGCGCGGCCGATGTGGCGTCGCCACCGCCCTTTATTTCGATCGTGTCGAAATGCGGGCGGTTGGCCATGTGGTAATTCATGTTGATTTCACCGCGCACCATATCGCCCGGTTTGAAATCCACGAACTTGTAAGGCCCCGTGCCCACAGGCTTGAGATTGGCCGGAGCATCACGCGATTTACCGCCGATATAGGCGGCAAACAAGTGTTTGGGCAGAATCATTCCCTCAGCCGCTACAAAAGCGGTTGCCCAGAATGGGGTGGCTTTGGCAAACGTGACTTTGATGGTGTGTGAATCGACTTTATCGACCTTCACGTCCTTGTAGACGCCGGACGTAATCGCTGCGGTCGCTGGATCTTTAGCGTACTCCCATGTGAACAGGCAGTCGTCCGCCGTGAAGGCCTGACCATCGTGCCAGGTAACACCACGTTTCAGTTTCCATATCACCGACCTGCCGTCAGCGGTGAGCCCGCCATTGGCCTTGGTCGGAATCTCAGCGGCCAGGATCGGCACCAGATTGCCTTCGTTGTCCCAACAGGCCAGTGGCTCGTAGAAAACGCGCGACGCTTCCTGATCTTTGGTGCCACTGGCGAAATGCGGCTGCAACAGCGTCGCACCCTGCCACCACAGCGCCTTGAGAGCACCGCCGCCGCCGCGCTTGGTGGGTTTGTACATCACCGCAGTCTGCGCGTCGGCCACGCCCGAATGCATCAGCAGCATCGAGGCCATGGGCGCCGTCACTCCGAGCGAGACCATTTGCAGGATGAAGTTACGACGCGGCAACTTGCCAGCGCGAACGTCTTCGATCAGGTTGTTAATTTCACGTTCTTGCATGGAGGCTCCCCTTAAATGACGACTGGTATCCGACACACGATTTTGTGAGTACGGACGTATTAAATTACATTGAAACAAGTATCGCACCGGGAGCCGGACGCGCAACACGGGTTTTCCGAAACTTTTCTACTTACCCGGCGCGCGAATCCTGCGCGATCGGATTAGCAAAAACAAGACGATACTCAAGTTGAGTAGGTTGAAGGCGATGCCATTGACGAACGCAGCTTTATACGACCCCGTCAGGTCAAATATCAGCCCCGACAGCCATCCGCCCAGCGCCATGCCAAGCAGCGTTGCCATGAGCACGGTGCCAACACGAGCCCCGGCCTCCTTTGGCGCGAAATATTCGCGCACGATCAAGGCGTAGCTTGGCACGATACCGCCCTGAAACAGCCCAAACATCGCAGACACCACATACAGCGGCACCAACCCGTCAAACGGCAAAAATAATAGCAGCGCTATCCCTTGCAACACCGAGCCCAAGAGTAGCGTGCGCAAGCCGCCAATGTGATCAGAAATCCAGCCAGAAACAAGCCGACTAACGATGCCCATGCCTAACATCAACGAGAGCATCTCGGCACCGCGCGCCGCACCGAACCCCAGGTCACCGCAATAGGCAACGATGTGAACTTGCGGCATCGACATAGCGACACAACAAGACACACCGGCCACACAAAGCAGGGTTTGCAGCATGGCAGGCGACAGACCCAAAGGGCGCGCGTGATCGACGCCTTGTGTCGCACCCAGCGCAGCATTTGCAGCGGGAGGCACTTCCACATCCGGCGGTCGCGGACGCAACAGAAGCGCCAGTGGCAGCATCGTCACCAGGCAAAAGATACCCAAGCCGGTGTACGTTGGCCGCCATCCGTGCGCGTCAATGAAATGCTGAATAATGGGCGGCCACAACGCGCCCGCCAGATAGTTTCCGCTCATGCAAATCGCCAATGCGATGCCACGGCGACGGGTAAACCAGCGCGACGTGTCCGCGACCAACGGCGCGAACGTTGCTGAGGTGCCGAGCAAGCCCATCAAAATGCCTTGCGCAAGACAAAACAGCAGCAAGCTGCTCGCACTACCCGCAACAATGTAGCCAAGGCCGATACCCGCCGTGCCAATCAGCACCGGAATCATCACACCGAATCGATCTGACAAGCGCCCCATAAAAATGCCGCCGACACCAAAACCAATCATGGTCAGCGTGTAGGGTAGCGACGCATCGGCGCGGGTCACACCGAACTCGGACTGAAGTCGCGGCAGCACCACGGTGACGGTGTACATGCCCGAGTTGCCGATGGTCATCAGTGCCAACGACACAAGCAAGCGCGTCCACGCATAAGTGGACTCCGCTTCGTAGCGGGCGGGAGAAAGTGCAGTCATCCCCGTATTGGAACCGATTAGGCTGCGCAGCTTCTGTGTTTAGGGCACTCCTATAAATTCGAATTTTCGGGATGAAGTGCTAGGCGCGCGGCGCGCAGCAACCGGAATGTACGCATTGGTACATGAGGATTGCGAGCACCGCGCAACAACGCAATTTGCCCGAAAAACGGATTTATAGGAGTGCCCTTTATCGAACCGAGCGGAACACATGCGCGCCTCACCGTCACGAAAATGCGGTTTCGCCCCGCATGACTAACGCATCTGCGCAGCAGCAGCTCCGTAGGCGCGGACCTGGCCGCGCGCGGAGCATCGTTTGAGCCCAAGTCGTCGCCTACCGGTAAATGGTTTCGTGCTAGACGACTGAGCCCTGCGCGTACGCTTTCACGTCATCCGGCGTCTCGTCAGTTGCGATGCAGTCCTCGAACAGTTCACGGAACAAGGCTTCAGGTAACTTGCGACCGATAAACACAACCGTGCTTTCGCGCTTGGCGCCGTCTGGCCATTCGCTCGCGAAGTCAAAGCCCGCCATCATGTGAACGCCCTGAAACACCACGCGGCGCGGCTCGCCCTTGATGTTCAAGATGCCTTTGTAGCGCAGCATTTGCTCGCCATACAAATTTATCAGCGAGCCAATGTAGCGATCCACTTTGCGCACGTCGAGCGGACGATCAGTCTTGATCACAAAACTGCCGACTTCGTCGTGATGTTCATGATCGCTGTTAGTCAAAAAATCTGGCTGAATTTCAAGAATCGCGTTCAGATTAAAACCGCGAATGTCGAGCAAATCCTTGATTGGAGTCACGCCAAAATTCACCTTTTTGATCGGCGCACGCACGTTGAGGTGACGCAAGCGCTCCATCAGCGTTTGCGTTTCTTCGTCAGTCGTGATGTCGGCTTTTGACACCAGCAACCGATCTGCAAACGCCACCTGCTGCTGCGCCTCGGTGAACTCTTTGAGTTGCGTCAAACCGTGCTTGGCATCCACCACGGTGATTACCGCGTCGAGCAGATAACGCTCATTGACTTTTTCATCAGCAAAAAACGTCTGCGCTACTGGCGCCGGATCGGCCATGCCAGTTGTCTCGATCACCACACGATCAAACTTGAGCTCTCCCTTGGCGCGGCGTTTGTACAGACTGTTCAAAATGCGAATCAAATCGCCGCGCACGGTGCAGCAAATGCAGCCGTTGTTCATTTCAACGATTTGCTCTTTGCTGTCGGCGAGGATTTCGTTATCCACGCCTTCTTCGCCAAACTCATTCTCGATCACCGCGATTTTTTCGCCGTGCGGCTCTTTCAAAATTCGATTGAGCAGCGTGGTTTTACCTGCACCCAGAAAGCCCGTCAGGATAGTGACCGGAATCGGCGCATCGGTCGGCTCGGGCCCCCATGATTCGGCTTCTTTATCAGCGATTTTTTTTGCGGCATCAGCTTTGGTCGACATGGTCTCTGTATCCTCTGTTATTCCACTAATTTTAGGGCGTGTTCAGTGACTTCAACCTCGCCACCGCCACCGTTAGTCCAACCCTTGTTGACATCGACGCAACTGCGCGAGATTGAATCCGCCAACGCGCAGCTTGACCTGATGCGCCGTGCGGGCAAGGCGGCAGCGGCGTTTCTGATTGCTAGGACCCAGCCCGATGCCCGCATCGTGCTGTTCGTGGGGCCGGGCAACAACGGAGGCGATGCATTGGCTTGTGCGGCGGAGCTGGCAGTCGCCGGGTACTCGCCAGTGGTCATTCTGCTGGGCGATCCTAAAAAATTTGGTGAGGATGCGACGCGGGCTTGGCGACGGGTTACAGATTTGCAAGATTTATTGAGCACCGCCGATTCGGCCCCCTCTCCTCCGGAGGCAGAGGGCTGGGGAGAGCGGCAGATCACTGTGTTGCGTGAAATTCCCACCACAATTTCAGCCGAGTGGATCGTAGACGGCCTCTTCGGTATCGGCCTGAAACGCCCATTGCACGGGGTCTACAGCGACGCGGCTCATGCGATTGCAAGCGCAGGCACGAACGGCACGCAGGTGCTTGCGCTAGACGTGCCAAGTGGCATCGACGCCGACACGGGGGCGACGATTGGCGACGCTGTGGTCTCCGCAGATTTCACGCTGACATTCATCGCCAACAAACCGGGACTCGTCACCGGGCCAGCGCTGGATTTCGTTGGCGAACTGCACTGCGCAACACTTGATCTGCCCTTACAGCAGCAACAAGGCGCAGCACATCTGCTCAACTCAAACTACCTCAACGCTACGCGCAGAACCCCACAGGTCAACGCCCACAAAGGCAGCCACGGCACCTGCGTGATCCTCGGCGGTGCAAACGGCATGTTGGGCGCGGTGTTGCTCGCGAGCCGTGCGGCAATGCGCACGGGCGCAGGCAAAGTGAAAGTCGGATGGCTCGCGGAGCCGCATCCGCAGGTCGATCCCTTCATGCCAGAGGTGATGATGGGCAGCGCCACAGACTTGGTCAATGCCGATTGCCACGCGCTGGTCATCGGCTGCGGACTCGGCGTGTCTGGCGCGGCTGTACGCATACTGAAAGCGGCAGTCAAGCGCGACCTGCCGCTGGTCATTGACGCCGACGCGCTGAATTTAATCGCGCAGTCCGCAGAATTGGCAACGCTGGTTCAGCGAAGAAAGGCGCCAACGATCATCACGCCGCATCCTGCTGAAGCCGCGCGCATGTTGGGTTGCAGCACGACCGACGTGCAACGGGATCGCCTCAAGGCGACACATGATCTGGCGGCAGGCTATCGCTGCATCGTCGTCGTTAAGGGCGCGGGCACGGTCGTGTGTGATGGCACGACAAACACGGTGAACGGAACTGGCAACCCATTACTGGCAACAGCAGGTACCGGGGACGTTCTGGCTGGAATGATTGGCGCGTTGCTAGCTCAGGGGTTTGATGCATCGACCGCGGCGAGGTTGGGTGTTTGCATGCACGGCGCGGCCGCAGATGCAATGCGGGCGCGAGGCGTAAAACGGGCCGTGGCGAGTGATGTTATTGACGCGCTGGCGTTTTTGTAGGATTGGTGCGAGCCGCGCAACCCGCTACCATGGGGTCGCGGTTTTTGCCGACCCTACAAACGCACACTGTGCCCGACACAACTACGGCACCAAAATCACGCCCCCCACGGTATTGCGCGCCTCCAGATCACGATGCGCCTGCGCTGCGTCGCCCAGCGAATAGGTCTGACGCGCGGTGAGATCAAGCTTGCCGTCTTTCATCATGTTGAACACGTTGTTGGCCATTTCCTCCATCGTGGCGCGGCTTGAGGTATACGCCATCAACGTTTGCCGGGTCACGAACAACGATCCCTTCGCCGCAAGAATGCCGAGGTCTACACCACTCACCGGCCCCGACGAATTGCCGAAGCTCACCATCAGACCGAGCGGTTGCAGGCAGTCGAGCGATGCGGGCCAGGTGTCCTTGCCGATGCTGTCGTAAACCACAGGCAATTTTTTGCCACCGGTGATTTCTTTAACGCGTTCAACAAAGTTTTCGGTGCGGTAGTTGATCACGTGTGTGCAACCGTGCGCGAGCGCGAGCTTGCCCTTATCGTCGCTGCCCACCGTGCCGATCATATTCACGCCAAGCGCGCGGGCCCACTGGCTGGCTATCAGTCCGACGCCACCGGCCGCCGCATGAAACAGAATGGTGTCGCCAGCTTTGCACTTGAAGGTGCGCG
>JAYSUK010000381.1:0-7610 GCA_043719085.1 Burkholderiales bacterium
CCGAACACATGCACATGATGCTGACGTTGCCACCGAATGACACCGATTTTTCGAGCCGCATTCGGGCGATCAAGATTCGATTCAACCGGGCGATTCCTGCCACCGAACGGCGCTCGGAGACGCGCATCAACAACGGCGAACGCGGCATCTGGCAACGACGCTTCTGGGAACATCTGATTCGCGATGAGCGGGATTTCGTGAGGCACTTTGATTACGTTCACTACAACCCGGTCAAGCATGGTCATGCTGCGAATGTTGCCGATTGGCCGAATTCGACGTTTCATCGGTGCGTCGAACGCGGGGTGTATCCGCACGATTGGGCGGGTGGCGATGTGGCAAACCTGCTGATTGGCGAATGATCGGGCGTAGGGTGGAACGCTTGCAGTTCCGCCTTGTGTCTTCGCCGAAGGCTGTTCAATCGCGTAATCCGTTAAGCAACCCCATGCGGCGGAACCGCAAGCGTTCCGCCCTACAAGCACTATTGTGTGAATTTGGCTCACCGTTTACCGATAAACGGTATAATATACTTATATGATCAAATCGTTCCTCTGCGAGGAGACGGCAGCGCTATTTGCGGGTGAACGGGCGAAGCGATTCACGAACATCGCCAGCGTGGCGACGCGCAAATTGCAGCAGCTTGATAGCGCGGCAACGCTTGCGGGCTTGCGCGCGCCACCGGGCAATCGTCTTGAAGCGCTGGCGGGTGATCGCAAAGGCCAGCACAGCATTCGCATCAACGATCAGTGGCGGCTGTGTTTTGTCTGGAAAGCCGATGGCGTTCACGATGTTGAAATCGTGGACTATCACTAATGATTCTGTAGGCAATGGAGTGCCCATGAAAAACCGTATCCCAGCACCAAAGAATGGCATGCGCCCGGTGCATCCGGGCGAAGTGCTACGCGAAGACTTTTTGAAACCCCTGGGCATGAGTGCCAATGCATTGGCCAACGCACTGAGCGTGCCCGCATCGCGCATCAATGACATCGTGCTCGAGCGCCGCGGCGTGACCGTGGACACGGCGATGCGTCTGACGCGTTACTTCGGTGGCGACGTGCAGACGTGGATGAATTTGCAAATCGCCTTTGAGATCAAGATCGCCGAGAAAGCGCTCAGCAAGCGAGTGCGTACGGAAGTGCAGCCGCTGGCGGCTTGATGACTTCGCAGGTGGAGCCACTCGCCATCCGCGCCACCAGCGCTGACGACACCGAAGGGATGCGCACGCTGCTCAACGAGATTATTCGGGTTGGCGGGACGACGGCAATCACCAATGAGTTGTCGCCCGACGAAATGCGCGAGTGGTTCATCTCCGGCGAGAAGGTGGTTTCCTGTTTCGTGGCGGTTGATTCCGACGGGGCAATGGTGGGTTTTCAGTCGCTGAGCAAGTATGACAGTCTGCCCGCCGGGTGGGTGGATATCGCGACCTTTGCAAGCCGCTCACGTCACAAATCGGGCGTGGGCAGCGCACTCTTCGCCCGCACGCGCGAAGCGGCCTCGAAGCTAGGCTTTTCGGCGATTAACGCCACGATCCGCGTCGACAACGAGGGCGGTCTGGCGTACTACGGTCGCATGGGATTCGAGACCTATCTCGTTGAAGACGGCGACCCGCAGGCGCAAGGCCGCGTGTTCAACCGCGTCCACAAGCGGTTCACGTTGTAGCGGCGAGTGTTGCGCATAAATTCGCGCACCGCTCGACGCTAAATCAATACACGGGAATGTATTCAATCGCGCCAGTATCGCCGTCGTAAATCATGGCGTACGGATACCAGTAGATTTCCTCATACCCGTAGTCGTCGTAGTAGGCGAACCCGATGTAGACGGTGCCCAGATCTTGTAGCTGCACCTGCTGCATGGATGCAAACTGAAGGACGTCGGCGGACGCCATTTTTGTTTTGGTCTTGTACTTGGTGACTGGCAACGCGCCCTTCTTGCTGTGCTTGACCTGCATGCCCGCGATCTTGCCGTCCTTCACGTCGACGGAGACGCTGTTAGGCCCAACGGTTTCCAGCGCATGTTTGCCATTTTTCTTGATTTTGTCGCCGAGCAATTGCTTGCCGTTTTTATGCTTCGCCTTGCTTTTGCCTTTGCCGCCGCCTTTTTCTTTGTCGTCGTCTTTGCCTGCAGCCATCGCGCCGCCGAATAGTGCCGACATGCTGAGGATGCCGACGCTCGCGCTAAATAGTCTTCGTTTAGGATTCATGATTAGACTTCCGTTCCATTGATTCACATTGGTGGTTGATCAACGTGAAGCGAATCAACCGTCAACGAATCATCGGCGAAGACGGGACGTGACGGCGTAGGAGAACGACGGAAGTTGGCGTCAGCGTCTGGCAATCGTTGCAGCTTAAGGGGCAAAAAATACAGCCGCACCAACATCAGCTTTTGTTTGAAACCGTTTTTTAATGGAGGCTACGGCTCCAATATGGCAAATATCGATAGTTAATTAAATTCGTCTGTAGCCCTTTTAAAATAACGCATTCGTCGAAAAGTTGTGTGTCACTCGGTTCAACTCGCCTAACCACCACGTACGTGTGTGCGCCAGCGCACCAAACACGCAACTAACTGCGACTACGAAGATCGAGAATGACAGTATTTTTAATCGCAAGCCTCGCCTGAAAGACCAGTAATTCCAGTTCTAATTCAATAGGAGACTAGGCGCGACGACGCAGACAGTGCGTGAGCACGGCAAGGAGGAGCAACAACGTATCGTATTGAATTAGAAATGGAATAATTGGCTGAGTCGAAGTCTGCATGCCAACGAAGAGCCTCATGTTCGATGAGCGCAGGAATGTCAGCGAAACAGGCGCCGCGAATCTGCTTTAATGATTCGCTTAACCACTCAGCGAAATGTTGACAGGATCAGTCCTCAATGGCGGGTAAGGCACCGGGCGTTGTGACCCTGGCGGCATCGCGATTCAGGCCGCTCAAAATCGCTTTGAACGATGCGGTGACGATATTGCTGTCCATGCCCACGCCGTGCAGCGTCGGCCCGTCGCCTACCCGCATTTCAATGTAGGTGATGGCGGTGGCATTCGCGCCCTGCCCGATAGCGTGCTCGTGATAATCCATGACTTTGACCGGCGCGTGCAGCTCGCTGGCGATGGCTGCAACGAACGCATCAATGGGCCCATTGCCCATGCCTTTGGCTTTGTGCACATCGCCGTCAATCACGACTTCAGCATGCACTTCAACGGCGTCAGGACGAGTCGAGTCTTCGGCCAGTTTGTGCCCGACATATTTGTACGGCGCCCCCCTGCTCAGGTACTCAACATCGAACACTTTCCAGATGTCATCCGCCGTCATTTCCTTGCCCGACGTATCCATCACTTGCTGCACGACTTGCGAAAACTCAATCTGCATGCGCCGTGGCAAATCTACCCCGTATTCGCTTTGTAGAAGATAGCTGATGCCGCCCTTGCCGGATTGTGAATTGACGCGAATCACCGCCTCGTAGCTGCGACCCACGTCCATCGGATCAATCGGCAAGTAAGGCATGTCCCAGATGGCCGTCTGGTTGGCATCGCGTGCAGAGAATGCTTTTTTGATTGCATCCTGATGGGAACCAGAGAAGCTGGTGTAAACCAAATCGCCGGCGTACGGATGACGAGGATGCACCGGAATCTGGTTACAGTATTCGACGATTTTTTTGATCTCGTCGATGTCGCTGAAATCGAGATTCGGGTGCACGCCTTGCGAATACATATTCAACGCGAGATTCACGATGTCCACGTTACCGGTGCGCTCGCCGCTGCCGAACAGGCAGCCTTCAACGCGATCAGCGCCCGCCATCAAACCGAGCTCCGCCGCGGCAGTCCCGGTGCCACGGTCATTGTGCGGGTGCAACGAAATCAAGATGCAATCGCGTTTCGCGACGTTGCGATGCATCCATTCGATCTGGTCGGCGTAGCAGTTTGGCGTTGCGTTTTCGACGGTGGTTGGCAGGTTGATAATGACCTTGTTCTGCGGCGTTGCGCCGTACTCTTCAACGACGGTGTCGACCACACGTTTGGCGAAATCAATCTCGGTGTTCGAGAACATCTCGGGCGAGAACTCGAAGCGCCATTGCGTCTCCGGATATTTCTTCATGAGCTGTTTGACCTGACGCACGTGCGGAATCGTGAGCTCGTTGACCACCTGATCCTGGGTCAAGCCAAACACCACGTTTCGCATCACCGGTGCTGTCGCGTGATACAGATGAAAAATCGCGCGTTTCGCGCCTTTCAGCGCTTCAAACGTACGCTCAATAAACTCACCACGCGAGGGCGAAAGCACCTGAATCCAAACGTCATCAGGAATCTGGTTGTCGTCAATCAGATGCCGCACAAAGTCAAAATCCGTCTGTGATGCCGAAGGAAACCCGACTTCGATCTCCTTGATGCCCACCCGAACATTCAGCGCAAACATCTTCTTTTTGCGCTCAACATTCATTGGCTCAATTAGCGCCTGATTGCCATCGCGCAGATCGGTGGCGAGCCACACCGGGGCTTTAGTGATGGTAGTGTTCGGCCAGGTACGGTCGGGCAACGCGACCGGTTTGAACGCGGCGTATTTCTGGTGGGGTTGTTTCAACATGGGCATGACGGACTCACAGTAACGAAGGCAAAAAAATGCGGAAATGCGGCACCGTTGCCCTGTTTAAGGGAAAGAACGGACGCAGCAGAGGGGAGTGGGGAAATTTATTTGCGCTGGGGGCGCAGCAGGAGCGCGCTGTCGCGATCCTGCTTGGTCAGCAATAGGCCAAACGACAGCAGCGAGCCAGGAAGGCTCTGCGATACCGTGGTGGCGAATTGCTGGAAATGCGAGTACATCAGCGAACTATAGCCCAGCCGCCACAACAATTCAAGTTGAAGCTCGCTTCCAGGTCGCTAGACACTGTTAACTCAACGGTTAGAACGCGTGCGTTTTGGCAAACACAGTGCCCGGCAATTGCACGTAAGTCAGCACGCCCTCTGTCACCGCTTGCACGCGCGTCGGCACCTTGTTGCCGGCAAATATCGTGCCGCGAAAAATCTCTTCCACATTGAGGCCGATACCGTAGTAAGTGCGCCGTTCGTGCCGAGCGTAGTCAACGCCAGGCACACCCACCCGCGGCTTGAAACCGGTGCCCTGATAGCCAAACACAATTTCGAGGTAGCGCAGCGGGTTTTTGGGCGACAAATCCATAAAGCCGCTTAGACGCGCGGTCAGGAAGTACGTCTGGCCTTCGTAACTATCGATGAAATTGGCGCTGCCGCCCGCCCCTTTTGGAACGTAGCGCATTCGGTACGAAAATTTACGGTCAAGGTCTGGGTACATGAGCACTGCGCTGCCCATGACGATGCCAACCGTATTGGCAACCAGGTCTTCCCGACTAAATCCATACGTTTTTTTCGAGTAACCGTCGAATAGTTCGATGACGAAGCCCGTCGCCGCGTTGGCGATAACCGACGTAATGATCGCCTCGTTACGCGAATAGCCGCCCCATTGCAGCGCGTCGCCGAGCAGGCGAGTGCCGATATAGAACGTGTAGGCGTGGCTCAGCTTGTCAACGCCGCCGGTGTGAGTTTCGCGACCAAATCCACCCTCATTGACACGCGTCATCTGGGTGGAGAACCCTCGCTTCCACCATTGCAACGCCCCGGTCGCGACCACAGCACCTACCGCCGTGCCCACCATCGCGGTGCGGCACTCGTTTACCGGACCAAACGGCAAGTGAAAAAACGTTTCACACCGCTGTTTGCGCTCGGCAGACGTCGGCTCTGGCAAAGTGGCGGAAGGCTCGGAGACAGACGTTAAGTGCGACTGAGAATGCGCGAGCGACGACAACGTCGCGCAGAGCGCCACGGCAAGAGCAACACGCAACATGGGCAGTGCTTTCATAGGTCTCGAATCATTGCTGAGGATACTTCGCGAATCAGCCGCTTGCGGGTGCGTTGGTGTGGCGGTAGCGGCCGACTATGTGCTTGCGGAATCGCCACGACTGACACGTCCGCGCGCCCGTTGCCACAACCAAACCACGTATCCGGACAGCAAATACGCGAGGCAAACGGCAAAAATTACTTTGGGAGGATCCACCAGCATGAAACCAAAACCCACCGCAAATATGGCCAACGCGGTAAACGAAATGGCACGTCGACTCATCGCTTTGAAACTGAAAAACTGCGCTGTGGTCACCATTGAAACGCCCGAAACGAGGGTGACGGCGAATGCCCACCACGCCACTAAGGCGCCATCGATATCAAGATCATCCATCAACAGCACAAAACCAGCGACCACTGCGGCGGCGGCAGGGCTGGGCAGGCCATTGAAGAAGCGTTTGTCCACCACGTCAATCTGCACGTTGAAACGCGCCAGTCGCAGCGCGGCGCACGCGGCATAAATGAAGGCAGCGGCCAGGGCAATGCGTGGACTTGGCAGTGAACGCAACGCCCATTCGTAGACGATGAGCGCGGGGGCGGCACCAAAGCTCACCATGTCGGCAAGGCTGTCAAGCTCGGCACCAAACGCCGTTTGCGTCTTGGTCATACGGGCGACGCGACCGTCAAGGCTGTCAAGCACCATGGCAACAAACACGCAAGCGGCGGCGTAATCAAAGCGCAAATTCATCGCTTGAATGATGCCGAAGAATCCGAAGAACAAACAGCCCAGAGTGAACATGCTCGGAAGCGCGAACATGCCACGCCGACGCAGCTTGACCTTCATCGCTGCGCGTCGCTCACGAATAGTTCGCGCGTGCTGCGTAGTGAGATCGGAAGTCGCTGGATCAGGTGAGTTCATTAGCAAGAGTTTAGCGGCAAACTTCGCAAACTCAGAGGTTGCAGCGATTGCATCGGTGTCCGCCACGGTTGTTGACAGCTAACAGCGCAACCAACGCGGCTGTGGTTGCAGCTAAAACCAGCGACTGCGCGCCGCCAATGTCAGGGGTGTGAGCATGTCGCCCTCTTTTTCGCGTTTGGCAACCAGCGTGTCTTTTGCCTTACGCAGCGTTGCCTGCAGCTCAGGGCCGCGCTTAAGGGCCACCGTCACTGCCAGCGCGTCAATCAACGCCAGTTGCGCCAATCGACCCACCATTGGCGAATACACATCGGGGTCCTCATCAACGTCTACAGCCAACGAAATATCAGCAATTTTTGCGAGTTGGGACGCTCGTTCAGTGATGGCGATCACAGTGGCACCCGCGCGCTGGGCGAGATCACAGGTTTGAATCATGTCGCGGGTTCGGCCCGTTCGCGAAATCGCCACGACCACGTCCTCTGGTGTAAGCAACACGGCCGATTGCACTTGCCAATGCGGGTCGTTGTACGCCACGGTATGCATGCCGAGCAGAAAGAATTTGTGCTGCGCATCCATCGCCACCACGCCGGAATTGCCCACGCCATAAAACTCCACACGACGAGCGCGCGTGATGGCGTCGGCTGCGCGCTCAAACAACTTCGGATCGACCTGATTGCGCATCGCAATCAAGGTTGCAATCGAGCGGTCGAACACTTTGGCAATCACGTCCGCACACGAGTCCTGCGCTGACACATCGGTGTGCACATACGGCACACCTGTGGCCAGACTTTTCGCGAGCGCGACTTTAAATGCTTTGTAACCGGTGAAACCCAAGGCCTGGCAAAAACGCGCGATGGTCG
>JAYSUK010000382.1:0-2735 GCA_043719085.1 Burkholderiales bacterium
AGACTGATTGAATCGCTGGCCAAGTACGGCCCGAATCTCCGCTTGCCTCGCTCGCGAGCGTTCGGCGACGGCCTCTTTGAACTGCGGCCTCGCGGACGCGCCGGAATTGGCCGTGCGTTTTATTGCTTTATGGTCGGCAAGCGAATTACGGTGTTGCACGCGTTCATAAAAAAGACCCAACAAACGCCTGATCGTGAATTGAAGCTGGCGCGCAAGCGCCGTAAAGAGTGGGAGTAGCGCTATGCCCAAGCTGAAATACAAACCCGTCCCGCATGACCACAAGACGTTTCTTGCCAAAGCGAGCGAGCGCAAAGGCTTCACCGAAGCCTATGAAGCGCTGGCGCTTGAATATCAGCTCGCCGGTCAAATGCTCAAAGCACGCTCACGCGCCGGGCTGACGCAAGGCGCCGTGGCCGAGCGCATGGGCACGACCAAAAGCGCGATCTCACGCCTCGAATCGGCGGGCAAACATGCGCCGTCGCTCGCGACGCTTAAACGCTATGCGAGTGCCGTTGGTTGTGAGCTTCAGGTCAAGCTGGTGCCGCAGAAGGCGGCGTGACGTTACAAGTTAATTTGCTTGCCAACTTAATTGTGCATACAATATAGTGGTGCGCATCACTTTTGACTCTGCTAAAAACGAGCGCAACATTCGTGAGCGGAACCTGCCGTTTGAGTCTGCGGCGGAGTTTGATTTTGAGAATTCGCTTGTCCAGACTGATTCGCGGCAGGAGTATGGCGAGACGCGCTATGTTGCGTTGGGCAATCTGCGCGGACGGCTATATGTTCTGTGCTTTACGGAAACGCACGACGGCATTCGCGTCATCAGTTTTCGCAAGGCCAATGATCAAGAGGTAAGAAACTATGCCAAAGTCCAAACCACTGACTGACATCGAAGGCGAAGTCCGCGAACTCACGGCTGCGGAGATGAAGCGTTTTCAAAACGCGAAGCAGGCGATGCCCGGCACATTGCTGAAAAAGCTCAACGTCCGCGGTCCGCAAAAGACGCCGACCAAGGAGCGCATCACGATTCGACTTTCACCCGAAGTGGTTCAGCGCTTCCGAGATACAGGCGATGGATGGCAAACGCGCGTTGATTCGGCGCTTAAGGATTGGCTCAAGTCGCATAAGGCTGCGGGGGTGTGATGCAATATTGCAAGACCTGATCCTGTGGGCCCTGTGCTTCCTGTGCTTCTTGTGACCTGCGCACCATGAATATGAAAAAACTTTGGTTTCGCGTAGGGATCACTACTTTAGTACTTGCATTGATTTCACTACCAATTTTCAGTGTGTCAGCTCCTAATGATCGCGATAGCGATGGCGGGGCGCTGGTGGTGCTGCTCGTCAAAAACCATACGCGCACACCCGTAGGAAACGTTCATTTCACATTTAAAAAGACAACTTCGCCTGTAGCGATGACGCTGTCGAGTGTTCGCCCGAAAACGAGCACAATCGCGTTCCCATCAATGGCATCTGGAGAATTCGCAGTGGAGGCAAAGTCAGATTTATTCGCCACTGCATGTACTGATTATTGGCCGGGTTGGCCCGATGGGTTTCAGCTCGATATTTATGGTGGTGACGGCGCTCTTCATGCAAAGTGCACTAATAAACAATGGGTTGACAGGTACTCGGCCGTCGATATTCTTTTGGGATGGGCGCCGCAGCTTGAGCGTGATGTTCACGCAATCGTACCGTGAAACTTGGAACAAATAAAAGGAGGCAGGATCGATGTAATTCGCAGCTGCCGTGGTCAAGTCTTGCAACGTAGCAATTGAAACTACAAACTAAGCGGCCACCAGCAAACTTCTCTCCAACTGCGCCGACTGCGCGTCGCTGAGCAATAGAAAATGTTTTGCCGGATAGAGGAAATCCTCACCGGACTCATCGACGATGCGCAGCGCGCCGCAGTCTTCACCTAGCGATTCGTAGACCAGTCCCGGCAACACGTCGTCGCCCGAGAACTCTTCGCCAAAATCATTGCTCAAACAGAGTGCAAAGTGTTTCATACCCAAAGCTTTACTTTCATTTTGACGCGACCTACGCCGTGGCATTAGTACCAATGAACTTCGGCGCGAGCCACCAAGCCATCCATTTCGACGGTGGTGATGCCTTTTCGTTTGATCCAGTTCGTAGGGTGAAACGCTCGCGGTTCCGCCTTGTGTCTTCGCCGAAGGCACTTCAACCGTTACGCGAAACGCCACCTCATTCGGCGGAACCGCAAGCGTTCCGCCCTACTCTGCCGCGACCCGCTCCAAAATCCCTTCCCCAAACCGCAAAAGTTTGCTCTCGCCAATCCCGCTAATCGCGGCCAGCGCCATCTTGTCCTTCGGTTTCGAGCGTGCGATTTCTCGCAGCACACTGTCGTGCAGAATGACGAAGGCGGGGACGTTTTCTTGTCTGGCGATGTCTATTCGCCAGGCTTTTAGGGCCTCAAAGAGCACTTCATCTGCTGGCGTTAACGGCGCTTCTACTTTTCCATCTTTCCCCGTCACTGCCTTCGCCCCGCGCTTGGCCTTTGCGGCCTTCGTGGTTGCGGTGACGGCGAGTTGCTGGCGCAGCATGGCGGGGACTTCACCGCGCAGTACCGGGCGGGCGGCGGGGGTTAGGTGCAGCGCGCCATAGGCGGTGACGTCGATTTCAGCCCAGCCGTGGGTGACGATCTGGCGGAACACGTTGCGCCAGGTGGCCTCGTCATGCGCCTTACCTACACCGTGAACGGGTAAGGTGTTGTGGCCGCG
>JAYSUK010000383.1:0-7575 GCA_043719085.1 Burkholderiales bacterium
ATCATCGCCGGTGTGACCTTGCATGTTGACCAGGATCGCGTTGATGAGCGTGAGGCCGATGCGGTCGGCGGTGGCGAGCGGGCCTTCGGGATGGCCGACGCCGAGTTTCATCGCGGTGTCCACACCCGCCACGTCGGACACGCCCTGCAGCACCGCGTCGGCGGCTTCGTTGGCGAGCATCGCCAGCGTGCGCGCGACGATCATGCCGGGCACGTCGTTGATGACTGAAACTTCCATGCCCAATGCGCGGAACAGGCCGACAGCGTCTGCGAGCGCGGCAGTGGTCGTTTCTTCGCCGCGCGCGAGAGCGACCCGTTTTGTTGTCGCGAAGTCGCGCGCTAAATCGAGAGTGACGACGTTGCTGAGTTCCTCTTCGTACGCGAGTTGCGTCGCGCTGCGTCCGTCGGTCAGGCACACGGTGGCATTGCCCACGCGGAACATGCCTGCGCCCAGTGGATCGTCTTCTTTGCGCGCCTGCAGCTTGATTCCGGTCGCTTTGACGCGTTCGAGCAAAGGGTCAAGCGCATCCGATTCCAGTAAGTACTGCACCATCGTTGGCACCGGGCCCAGCATCGATGCCGGCGGTGCGCTGGTCTCCGCCGGATAAACATAAAAACCGCGCCCGGATTTGCGACCTAGCAGTCCTCCCGCGACCATCTCCTCCTGCGTCAAACTCGGGCGATAGCGGCTGTCCTGGTAGTACGCATTCCAGACGCTTTTGGTAACCATCAAGTTGACGTCGAGACCGATCAGATCAAGCAGTTCAAACGCGCCTAATTTGAAGCCTCCCGCCTCGCGCAACACGAGATCAATGGTCGGCACATCCGCTCCGTCAGATTCCAGCACGCGAAACGCTTCACCGTAGTACGGACGCGCGACCCGATTGACGATGAAACCGGGTGAACTTTTGCAGCGCACGGGTGACTTTTTCCATTCGCGAGCGCAGGCCTCCATGCGTTCGGCGACGGCGACCGAGGTGAGTTGACCGCTCACAATTTCAACCAACTGCATCACCGGAGCAGGGTTAAAAAAATGCATGCCCACCACGTTCTCGGGGCGCGACAAGCCGTTGCCAATTGCCGTGATCGAGATGGACGAGGTGTTGGTCGCCAGCACCACCGTGGGGGCGCAAATCGTTTCCAACGACTTGAACAACGCCTGCTTTGCGCCCAAGTCCTCGATGATGGCTTCAACTATCAAATCGCAGTCATAAAAGTCTGCAAGGTCGGTGGCGCTGCTCATGCGGGCCGAAGCGCTCTTCGCATCGTCGGCGGACAGCTTGCCCTTTTCAGCGAGCTTCGCCAGCGTGTCGCCTGTTCGCTTCAACGCCGCTTGCGCTGCACCATCCCGGGCATCGTAGAGTTTGACCGAGCAGCCTGCAAGCGCTGCAACCTGCGCAATGCCTGCGCCCATGGTGCCTGCGCCAATGATTCCGATGGTGTTGAAAGTGAGAGACATGGGGTGAGCGCAGGGTGGCGCATAAAAAGTGTGAATTTGATGCTAGCGGACTGTGCCCACGACAGCTTGTTTCACGCATGCTGTTGAGCCGCACGCTAGCGTTGGTCGACGATGAACGCTGACATTTTCTGTATACAGCTTTTAGCTGAAAACACCATTATATAAGGGCTAAAAGGTATTTATTAGTAGAGTCAACTTTATTAGAAAATGCCTCGTAGCCCCTATAAAACCGTTGTTGTAGCGAAAAGCTGTACCCAAGATATGCTGATAACAATCGCAGGAAGCGAGCGCGGCTCGGTCGTTGCCTCGCTTAGCAGCCTTTGAACACTGCCGCTCGCTTTTCTTTAAAAGCCGCGACACCTTCGCGATAGTCCCCGGAGAATCCGCACTCGCGCATCAGCGCGCCCTCGAGCGCCAGTTGCGCGTCCAAGGTGTTGTTCGGGCTGGCGTAGATGGCTTGCTTGGTTCGAGCGAATCCGAGCGTTGGCCCGTTCGCCAGTTGCACTGCTACGGCATCGATGCGTGCTGCGAATTCAGCGTCGGCAACGCACTCCCAGATCAGCCCCATCTCTGCCGCGCGTCGTGCAGTGAGTTTGTCGCCGAGCAACGCTAAGCCCATCGCCTGTTGCGTGCCGACGAGTCGCGGCAAAAAGTACGAACCGCCGGTGTCGGGAATCAACCCGAGCTTGCAAAATGGCTGCAAGAAACTCGCGGTTTCAGTGGCGATCACGAGGTCACAGGCGAGCGCAAAATTGCAACCGGCACCGGCCGCCACACCGTTCACCGCCGCAATCACTGGCATCGGCAGAGCACGCAAAGATTTGACCAGGGGGGCGTAATTTTTTTCTACTGACTCACCCAAATCGACGGCCTGGCCGGGTGCCACAGCCCGGTCATTCAAGTCTTGCCCCGCGCAAAAGCCGCGCCCCGCCCCGGTGACCACCAGCACGCGTGATCCGTCAACTGCAACCGTTGCAATGGCGGCTCGCAGTTCAGCATGCATCACCTGCGTGAACGAGTTCATGCGCTCCGGGCGGTTGAGGGTGATGCGGGCGACACGGTCTGTCGACGTGAAGAGAATGGTCTCGAAATTCATTGCCGATCACTCAAAAAAAATAGACTGTTGGGATGATATTGACAGCGCGTTACTTTGATGCCAACAGCGTCGCTGCGCGCGGCAAAGCTGAATTTTTTTCTTGTAGCCAGAGAAGGGTGTCGGTAACGCTCATCGGGTACGAAATGCCGTATCCCTGAGCGTAATCGCAGCCGTGCAGTTCCAGAAATTTCAGCGTCTCGACGTCCTCAACGCCCTCGGCGACAATGGTCAACCCCAGGTTGTGGGCCAAGGTGATCGTTGACTGCACAATGATGGCGTCTTCCGCGCTTTGCATGACTTTGGTCACGAACGATTGGTCTAGCTTTATGCCCTTTAGCGGCAGGCGGCGCAGGTAGGCTAGCGAGCAAAATCCAACACCGTAGTCGTCAATCACGATCGAGAAGCCTTGCGCTTTGCAATCTGCCAGTATCTGCGCGGCACGCTCGGGATTGTGAATCAACGCGGTTTCGGTGATCTCAAGGTCCACCAATCGAGCGGGCAAATCAAAGCGTTGACTGCTCTGTTTCAAATGTGCCACAACATTGGTATCGCCGAGCAGGCGCGGCGAAATGTTGACTGATACACCGACGCCAGGCGCAATGCTCTGCCAATCACGCGCGGTGCGAAGCGCGGTTTCGATGACCCAGCGCGTCAACACGTGGATCGAGTCAGACATCTCCGCTTTGTGAATGAAGTCGTTAGCGGTCAGACGTCCGTACTCGGGATGATTCCAGCGCACCAGCGCCTCCATCCTTGCCGGTTTGCGCGTCTGGCAATCGATGATGGGCTGAAACTCCAGCGCCAGTTCGCCGCGTTCAATGGCCGCTGGTAATCCGGCCAGCAACAGGAGTTTACGGTGCTCAAAGACGGTCGTGCTGCGGCTGAACAGACGCACGCCTCCCCCCGTTTGTTTGGCGTGGTACATCGCCTCATCGGCGGCATGGGACAGTGCAGAGAACGTCTGCCCGTGGGTCGGATAAATGGCCGCCCCAATGCTCGCTGAAACATGAAACTTGCCACCTCCAATCACAAAAGGCTGGGCCAACGACGTGGTGATTGCATTGCAGATACGCAGTGCGCCCTCGGCAGTTCCGATGCCCCGGACGAACACCCCAAACTCGTCGCCGCCGAGTCGTGCGACGACCGCATTGTCAAGCGCCAGCGCGTCGTCAAAGCGCGACTTCATCTGGCGCAGTACTTCATCGCCAGCGCCGTGGCCGAGTGTGTCGTTGATGTCTTTAAACTGGTTGAGGTCGAGCAGAAAAAGCGTTGCCACTTCACCGGTTTCTTGTGACTGCGCGCTCTCGATCATGTCGTTAATCGCACTCACCAGACGTTGTCGGTTGAGCAGACCCGTGAGTGGGTCGCGAAACGCCAAATGTTCCAGAAGCCTTTGATAGCGCTTGCGATCGCTAATCTCGCGCCGCGCACCCCAGATACGCACCAGTTTGCCCCCCTCCACCACGCCCAACAGGGTCAGCGACAACCAGCGTTGCTCCGTTTGCTTGCCTTTGAGTCTCAGCTCGCGATCAATGAGCCGATAGTCGCGTGCGATCCAGTCGTGCAGCGACGAGCCTTTGAACAGTTCGGGCATAAATTCGGCGACTCGACGGCCGACCACATGCGCCGCTTCAAGTCCGTAATCGCGTATAAACGCATCGTTTGCATCGGTGATGTGCGCCTGCTCACGCAGCTGCGCAATTTGCTGTTGCGCGGGTAGGGTCGTGTCAATGCCTGGGGCTATGTCAGCAGACCAAATCGAGTCACGGCTCGTCTGAATAAAGGCGCGATGCCGGTCGTGAGTCGACGCTAGCGCGATCTCGGCCTTCGCGCGCTCCGATGCCTCAAGCGCCAGCGACAACAAGTCTGCCACGGAACCGGCGTAGGCTTGGGCGTTGCTGTCCCACGTTCGGACGCCTGCACAATCTTCAAAGCACAGCAGCCCCCAAAGCTGACCGTGGAGAAGTATCGGTACGTCGAGCAGTGCACAAACGCCGGTTGCGGGAAAGTAGCTGTCACGGAATTCGTGCAACTCCGGACTGGTTAATGCGTTCTCTACTGCAAGGCTACGGCGTTGGGAGATCGCTGAAAAGTAGGTTGGAAACGCGGCCACATCAAGCCTCATACCTACGGCTTCACTGATTTGATCCGTGCGCTCTTTCGCCCCGCGGTTGCCCGAGTGAATTGTTGTTGCTGTGGTGCGCGAGTCGTGGAGAAACGTGCATTCCAGCGCTTGCCGATCTTCGCTAAGCTTCCACAAGCCACCTCGCGTGGTGCGCAGCGTGTTGGCACCCTGGATCACGATGTGTGCCGCTGCGCCGCAGAAATCGGCACTATCTACCACCAGCGAATTACGTGCTAGCGAGAAGAGAGATTCGTGATAAGCAAGCAACCGCTGCTCGCGTTCGGGCACGTGGGTGATGTCTGCGATGGTGCCAGCGTAGCACGGCGCTTCGTTTTCCAGCGTGGTGAGTCGACCACGGCAAGCGAGCCAGACCACGGCCCCGGAATCGGTGCGAATGCGAAATTCAGCAGCGATTTCGGCAACGTTGTTCGCACAGTGCGCCAGCACTTGCGTAACCGCGTCGCAATCATCAGGAAAGATGTACTTGGCAAAGTCAGTTGCCGGTCCGCGATATCGCCCCGGGCGCAGCGACTGGAACGCTGACACGTTGTGAAACAGGTCGATCAATCCGGTTGAGGGTTGGTAGTCCCAGAAGCCTACCCCGCCAGCCTCCAGTGCACGATCAAGCAGCGCGCCGTCGGTTCCAAACGGAATTTTTGTCGACTGCGTAATTTGCGATGCTGCCAACACTACCTCACAACGATGCCTGCTCGCCGTCGGCCCAATGGTGCCAAGTGGTTGTTGCGGGCGTGCAATTGACTGAAACAAACGGGGTGCGCCGGTTTGCGCGGGGTTCGGATGCGTATGAATTTGTCGTGCTAGCGGCCTTCGGGTGCATCAAACAAGCGCAAGTGTGCGCTAAACCACGGCCGACATGGGTATGAACTTGCTTCGAAGTCGGGGATTCACAATTGACTGACCGGTCGGTCAGGAATATTATGTTGTCTGGATCGCCATTTACGTTCACGTTTCGAGACTTTATGTACACACAAGCGATGGATATAGCGACGGCGGATCGCATTGATAGGTTGCCTTCGTCGGGAGCAACCACTCATTTGTTTTTGGCTCGAATTGCGCGCGACGAGAAAATCGAGCCGCAAGACGAAATGCCAGACGCGTATCGAAAGACGCTGATTCGCCAGATTTCGCAGCATGCGCATTCCGAGATCGTAGGTATGTTGCCTGAGGGCGGCTGGATCACCCGAGCGCCATCGCTCAAACGCAAAGAGATTTTGTTGGCAAAAGTCCAGGACGAAGGCGGTCATGGCCTGTATCTCTATTCTGCGGCGGAAACGCTTGGCGTAACGCGCGAATCGCTGGTCCAGGCGCTGCATTCGGGCAAGGCGAAATACTCCAGCATCTTCAACTACCCGACCGAAACGTGGGCCGACATTGGCACCATCGGCTGGCTGGTCGATGGGGCCGCCATCATGAACCAAGTGCCGTTGTGTCGGTGTAGCTACGGGCCGTATGCCCGCGCGATGATTCGCATCTGCAAGGAGGAGTCGTTTCATCAACGGCAGGGCTTTGACATTGTTCGCGCGCTCTGCGTTGGAACGGCTGAGCAGAAGGCCATGGCGCAGGAATCGATCAACCGTTGGTGGTGGCCAACGTTGATGATGTTCGGCCCGCACGATTCGGATTTGCCAAACACGGAGCAGGCGACCGACTGGGGAATCAAACGCATTAGCAACGATGACTTGCGACAAAAGTTTGTCGACGTGACGGTGCCTCAGGCCGAGTATCTGGGGCTGACGTTGCCCGATGCGGCGATCCAGTGGAACGCCGAGCGTGGTCATTACGATTTCGGCAAGATTGACTGGGATGAGTTCTGGCGCGTGGTGAAAGGTGACGGCCCCTGCAATGCGGAGCGCGTGGCCGATCGCATCACTGCGTTTGACGAGGGGCGTTGGGTGCGTGATGCGGCGGCTGCGCACGCGGAGAAGCGTCATTCCCCCTCCCCCCGGGGGGGAGGGGCTAGGGGAGCGGGGGTGTGCACTCCGTCCAGATTTGAATCGAGCGCTGGCTCCCTCACCCCAACCCTCTCCCCCAGTGAGAGGGAGCAAAACCAGCGGCGCGTGCAACGCGTTGAAGCGAAGGCGGGCGCATGAGCGCGCCATCAACCGAAACCGCGTCGCCTTTGTTCGAAGTGTTCGTGCGCAGCAAGCAGGGGCTTGATCATAAACACGTTGGCAGTTTGCATGCGAGTGACGCCCACCATGCGCTGACGCTGGCGCGCGACGTCTACACGCGACGCCAGGAAGGCGTGAGCATTTGGGTGGTGCCATCGAACAACATTACCGCCAGCGATCCGGCGCTCAAATCCGACAATTTCGACCCGATGGCCAGCAAGGTCTATCGCCATCCCACTTTCTACGACATTCCCGATGAAATTGGGCATATGTAGTCGCCGTGCACCACGGCAATCGTCTTCGCTAAAAAAAGTTCATGCAAAGTTTCACTTCTAGCGCAACACTGTTGTTGCTTGCCGACACCTGCCTGCTCTGGGGGCATCGCCTTTCCGAATGGTGCGGCCACGGCCCAGCGCTTGAGGAAGACATCGCGCTGACCAACACCGCGCTGGACGTGATCGGTCAAGCGCGCGCGCTGTTGCAACTCGCGGCATCGCGTGGTGCGCCGAACTCGAACGAGGACACGCTGGCTTACTTCCGCAACCCGGATCAATTCTGTAATTTGATGATGGCCGCGTTGCCGAATGGCGATTACGCGCAGACCATTGCACGATCATTTCTATTGTCGGCATGGTGTTCCCCCGTCTGGGAGTCGCTCGCCTCTAGCGCAGATAAACCGTTGGCGGCAATCGCGGCAAATGCGGTCAAGGAATCGCGGGTGCAACTGCGTCATGCACGCGATTGGGTAATTCGATTTGGCGACG
>JAYSUK010000384.1:0-2725 GCA_043719085.1 Burkholderiales bacterium
GCAATGCCCGGTCCGGCGATCTCGGAGCCCGATACGGCCAGCGCGTTTTTGCTGTGTGCTTCCACCAGTCGGTCACGCGAAACGATCTGCGTCAACACGATCTGTGCTGCTGTTCCGCCGAACACATGCACGCACCCGAGCACCACCCCGACGACGTACAGCCACGTCATCGACAACACACCCGTCCATGCGGCAATCGGCACCGTGATCAGCGCCAGCGCGAAAGCCGATTCGCCGACAACGTATACCGGCAACTTGCGCACCCGGTCTAGCCACACGCCTGCGGGCAATGACAGCAACACGAATGGCGCGAGTTCGAATGCCATCAAAAAGCCCATCTGCGTGGGTGATGCGTTGAGCACGGTGGCCGCCGTCAACGGCAACGCGAGTAGGGTGATCTGCGCGCCGAAATGGGTGATTACGACCGAGGCAAAAATACGCCGATAGTTTTTGTCGCGCAGCAGGTCGTCTGCGGGCAATGCTGGCAGCTTGAGCATGGATCGCAATCGCGAATGTAGCCAGTTAATCAGTGTCAAAAAAGCCTGCATGGCAAACCTCAATAAAAACAAAGGTCGGATGGGCAAACGCGACGTGGATCGCCACAGCGCACGCCCATCACGGCGGAAAAATGAATACAGCCTCATGCTGAAATTCAGCACGGCGACGAACACGAAAGGAGGTTGAAACTGGAGGCGCTGGTCGCCTCATCGAGAAGCCGAAAAACTTTCGGCAGCTACCGGTTCAACTCGGGTGCGTCGGCACGGTCGGAATTCTCCAAGATGGTCGTCCAGCCAGTACAGCTACCGGATCAATCATCGTGACGCCGCCGAGGCCATTCATGGCGCTGAGGGAGAGGATGAGTGCGGTCTGCATTGGGGCGTCCTTTCTGGTGCGAGAGAAAATCTACACGACGCCGACTTGTGGTCAGAACGTGCCAGGATTTGTGCACAGTCAAGATGCTACAACGAGTGCCGCGAGATGAATAGTCTGCAACGGCGCAATCGGAACGTAGAGCCGACGGATGTACCGGGGTCGAGACAGAGATAGCGCCGAGCGTTCAATCGCTCGTTGTTTTGACGCACGCGCGTTCGTTGGTTACGAACGCCCATTTTTTGCCAGTGTCGTCTACGAAGTTGTAGCGCTCCGATGTCGCCATCGGAACGCGGGCGGCGTTGGCTGCTTACTGTGCGGCGTCAGTCACTGAGACGGCGCAGAACACCACTCCCTCTTTTGAATAGCCGGCTGCCGTCATCTGATCGTAACGTGCGGCGCTCACCGTGTAGCGATGATTGCCGTCGTTTTGCGCGCTTCGATTGTTGAACGAGCGATACACCTTGACCGGTGCTGCGGCTGGGCAATTGCCCGCGCTATCCGGTACAGCAATCGAGAAATCGACACCTTCGTTTTTCGCAGCCGCGTTACCGGCGAACGCTCCAGCAACTAGCGCACAATCAGACGGAACGCCGTAGAAATGCGTGTTGGCCAGCGGTGGGGAGAAATAGTATCGGCATATAGGCAGTGTGCCGACCGGCGGTGCAGCACCCGGGCCGGCAATGAAACTCATACCGGTCCGGCTGTAGATCGCTGGGAACTGCGCCAGGCTTGTCTTTTCATCTTCACGCCCGGTAATGAAATATTTCTTCAGCGACGGCACGTAAAACTCACTAACGGTCGTGGGCGCCATGGTCAGTAGCGTGTCGGCGCTGCGACTGAATGCTCCACCCAGCGGCTCGGGTGCAGCATTAACGCCCTTGATGGTGGAACCAGTGGTCGAAAACACGGCGCCACTCGGGCCTTGTGTGACGTTCACCACCACGTCGTATTGTCCGGCGGCAAGCAGTCCGCCTAGCGCGGCGCTGTAGATGCCGTCGCCGGGTTTGCGGTCTCCGCCTTTACCGTCATCAGTGAGCACCTTGGTGAGCTTCACGGTGCCGTCTGCGCCGTAAAAGGTGGCCTTAGCCGCTGCGCCCTGTACGGCGCGATTGGTGGCTACGCTGACCACGAGGATGGGGTTGGCGGTGCCGTCGGCGATCACTTCCACCTCAGCACGCAGCGCGCTGTCGGCGCTGATTTCCTGCTCGATTCCTGACGAAACCGCTGCCGACGCAACCACCGTGCTGGTCCACACGCCATTGCGACCGATGTAGTTGCTTGCAACTTCAAAATGCGCTGAAGATGCGGCAGCATCAAACTCGTAGGTCACCAGGCCACCCGCACCGAATGTTTGATTCACCAACGGGTTGGTGGGCACAAAGCGAGTGCCGTCCGGCGCGGTGAGTTGATAGCGCAATTTGCTGTTGTCGGAGTCGTTTTGCCAATACGCGGCAAATGCGATACGACCATCGGTTTTTTCCAGCACCGGCGTTTTGACTTCGAACGACGCATTGGCGGCAAGGCTGTCAACGTGAGCGTCGGCGAGCGGCACTTCCGCGTCGCCGTCGGTCATATGCTGCGCCTTGACCGCACCTGCGGTCAAGGCGGATGCACGGCGTGCATCGTTGAAGTGGCCACCGGTTGCATGCGCCAGTTGTGCCAGCGTTACGTTGCCGGTGGTAGCTTTCGCACGCATGGCGCTTTTGGCGAGATCCTGCAGCGCAACCGCCCGCTTGGCGCTGGAGCCCGGCAGTACACCGTCGGCGGTGAGCAGATTTGCATTGAGTGCGATGCGCAGTTCGCGGATGAGGTCGCGAGTTGCGACCGAAACAGCGCTCTGACTATTGCCGAA
>JAYSUK010000385.1:0-7560 GCA_043719085.1 Burkholderiales bacterium
CGGGTGCCATTGCCTACGTGCGCGCGAGCGGTCGTGGCGGGCTTGTCTCGGGCGTCTGTTGGGCGGTGATGTTTACCTGCTTCATGATCGCATTGACCATGACCAGCACCGCGAACGTGCTAATTGTGAACGCGCTCTCCCCACTGCTGGCCACCCTTCTGGCGTGGGCCGTGTTGAAGTCCCCCATTGCCACGCGAACTTGGGCAGCCATTGGCGTGGCGATGCTCGGTATGCTGATCATGTTTGCCGATCAGGCACGCGCCGGCTCGGGGGTGTGGCTAGGTATGGTCGTGGCACTCGGTGTGCCCATCGCGGCGGCCATCAATGTGGTGAACATCAAAAAAATCGGCTCGCGCGTGGATCTAGCGCCCGCCGTGTTGATTGGTGCGGTCATCTCATGCGCCATCACACTGCCGCTGTCGATGCCATTTGCAGCGAGCGGAAAAGATGTAGTGCTGCTCGCGATTCTGGGCGTCTTTCAGCTTGGCATTCCGTGCGTGTTGATGGTGCGGGCAAGCGCACATTTAAGCGCGCCGGAACTCGCCTTGCTCGGCTTGCTTGAAGTGTTGATGGGGCCATTGTGGTCGTGGCTTGGCGCGGGTGAAGTGCCACCCGGCACCACACTCATCGGAGGTGCAATCGTGCTGGCCGCATTGGTCGGCAACGAGATCGTACCGAAGCGCAAGGCGCTGTAGGAGCGGCTCTGCCGCGACCCACGGCGGCCCCGAGTAGTTTCGCAGACCCGGTCTCGGCAAAGCCGCTCATACAATCCGTGACAATCCGTGGCAAATCCAGCGAAGCATCCCATGAAACTCTACGGTTCAAAAAATTCACGCTCTCTGCGCTGCGCGTGGGCACTCGAAGAAGCGGATGCGACCTACGAATACCAACGGGTGAACATGATGAAGGGCGAAGGCTTCAGCCCCGCCTTCAAAGCCATCAATCCCGCTGGAAAAATACCAGTACTCGTGGACGGTGATTTGACATTGACGGAGTCAGCGGCCATCGTCATGTACATCGCCGAGAAATTTACTGCGGCGCGGCTAATGCCGATTGAAGCAGGCGCACGTGCCGAAGTCTTTCGCTGGATTTTCTACGTGGTCACCGAGATCGAACCACCGCTGTGGACCATCGCGCAGCACCGTTTTGCGCTGCCCGCAGATAAGCGCGTGCCCGCTGTTGAGTCCACGTGCGTCTGGCAGCTGCAACGCGCTTTTCAGGCAATTGAAGCTGCGCTCGAGATCCGTCCGTTCATCGCTTACGACGAGTTCTCCGCAGCCGATATTTTCACCACGCATTGCCTGATGTGGGCGCTGTCAGCAAAGATTGAGTGCTCGGGGGTGGCGAGCCTCACGTACATTGAGCGAATGAAAGCACGGCCAGCGTTTCAGCGGGCAGCGACGCGTGAACAGGTGGAGGCCGATCGTTTCGACGCGCTGTGGCACGCGAGTGCAAACACCGGCGCGAAGGTGCCGTAGCGACAATTTAGTTCGCTGCATCTGACGCAGGGCCTTCTGCACGATGCGGCGCGATCCGCTGTTTGAAGCTGCCAATGAGCCATCGTAGATCGCCACCCACTGAAATCTTATTAGCAATGCACGGGAAGGACGTGCGATAGCTTTTATGCAAATGCGAACGCTTCGCATTTGTGCTACATTTCGTTTCAACAAATCGCTTAACGCAAGCCAAGTTCATCACTCAAAGTCCAGGCGCACAAATGTCAGGCAGTGAACCCAGCCCGCGGCAAAACCGCAGCACCTCACCAAAGTGAGGCGCAATTAACTGGACTGACTGGAGACAACTTTGGCACGACCACCACTTTCCGCGCAGGCGGAATTTCTAAACACGATCCATACCCAGAAGCGCGAGCCGCACCTGCCGCTCCGCACACACGACGTCACTCTGCTGCCTCTCGCTGCGGTGATGTGCGCCATGTCAATGAACTCGTGGTCGCAGGACACAGCCGCATCGCCCGTAAATGCCGCACCCACCGCCGAATCAGGCGACTACAAAACACTGAAGCCGGTTGTAGTCAAGGAAAGGGCCGAAGCGCCTGAAGGAAAAGACGCGATTCGCGCCACGACCTCCTCTGTGGGCAAAGGCAATCAAGCACTGCGCGACATTCCGCAATCACTCACCGTGGTCACTGAAAAACTGATCGTTGATAGGAACCTGGACACTGTCAAAGACGTGCTGCACAGCACGGCGGGCGTGACCTTCCTGGCGGCTGAGGGTGGCGAAGAGGACATCCGTCTGCGCGGCTTCTCGCTCGCCGCCACCGGCGACATCTTCCTCGACGGCATGCGCGACGCCGCGTTTTATGACCGCGACACCTTTAACTACGATCGTATCGAAGTGTTGCGTGGCTCGGCCTCCATGCTGTTTGGCCGTGGCTCGACTGGTGGTGCGGTGAATCAGGTGAGCAAAGTGCCGCAGCTTGTAAACGAAAAGAACGCGACCCTTACCGTCGGTAATTATCAGTATCGCCGCCTTGTGGCTGAGCTGAACCAGAAGACGGGTGAAACCTCGGCCTTTCGTATCGCCGGTATGCACACCAAAGGCGAAAACAACGGCGCTGGCAGCAGCCTTGACAAACAAGGCGTCTCGCTCGCCTATCGCTTCGGCATTGGCGAGAGAAACGAGTTTCAAGCGAGCTTGTATCACTTGGAAAACAACAACGGGATGAACTACGGACTGCCGTGGATTCGGCCTGTTGCCACGGGCACCAGCGCGACCAACACTATCAACCCCAGTCTCGACCCGAGTAACCATTACGGCGCGGCGAGCGACTACAACGCAGGTAAGGCGAGCCTCGCCACACTCAACCACACCTATCGAATCAACGCCGATAGCGACATCAAAACGCAGGTGCGGCAAGGCGCGTACGAGCGAGATCAGCGAGCCAGCGCGATTCGACATGCCGCTGTGGGCGCTACAGCGAACAACAACCGTGTGGCCGTTGACCTGTCAAATTTCGGGCCAAGCACTGTCTACACGCGCGGCACCAACCTGAAAATTCAAGACCTCGACACGCTTCAAGCACAAAGCGATCTGAGCGCCAAGTTCGCCGCCGCAGGCATGAAGCATCATTTGCTAGCAGGCTTTGACTTTGCTCGCGATGAGCGTGTGGTGTACGCCGCGCGAAACGTTGCCCAAGGTGGCCTGGTGCCTGTTAAACCCGTCACCCTTGCAGGCACACCAAACGACGGCGCCGTCGTAGGGGAGTTTTCGCGGGTGCTGCGTGCAGGCAATGATTTTGTGGCCAAAGCGATGGGTATCTACGTACAAGACATCGTCGAATTCGCGCCCGCATGGAAAGCAGTCGGCGGTTTGCGCTACGACAAGCTGGACGGGCGCTACAACGCGTACGCCATTCCGACCGCAGCAGGAGGCCCCGTCACTCAGACGACGTATCAGCAAAAGATTTCCGAGCTGAGTTATCGCGGCGGCATGCTGTTTCAGCCCTCGGCGCTGCACTCGTTCCACCTCTCTTACGGCACGTCGTTCAACACCTCGGGCGACACCTATTCGTACAACGCACTGAGCGCCAACACACCGCCCGAAAGCAGCGTTAACTACGAACTGGGTGCCAAACTCGATAGCACCGACAAGCGCTTCACCACGCGCCTCGCGCTATTTCACTCGACCAAAAAGAACGAGCGCAACACCGATCCTGACACCGCAGCTACCCGCCTGCTGCTTTCGGGCAAACGCCACACCGCTGGCGTCGAAATTGATCTGGCGGGCAAGTTGTCGACCTCTTGGGAGGTGTTTGTGTCCTACATGTGGATGCCGATTGCTAAGGTCGACATCGCTGCGTCAACAGTCACCACAGTGGGTAACCGCGTGGGTGATCGCCCCGGTTTGAGCCCAAAGCACAGCGGCACGGCGTGGACGACCTACCAAATCAATCCGCAGCTTCGCGTCGGTGGCGGTTTGAACTTCCGCAGCAGACAAGCCCCTGCGGACGTCACGGCACCCGCATGGGAAGCGCCAAGCTATGTGACGGGTGACGTGATGGCTGAATATGCCTTCAACGATCAATACAAGATCAAAGCCAACGTGAACAACGTGAGCAACAAGTTGTTCGCCGACTCCCTTTATCGCGGGCATTACATCCCCGGTGCCGGGCGCATTTATCAACTGGCACTAACCGTTAATTTCTAACGCTACGAGTAGGGTGCGCACCAAAGTGCGCACCTCTGTTCTCCGCAGTAAGCCTTGGTGCGCATTTTGATGCGCACCCTACCGCTGGCTACTGCTGCCAGTGGCAAGCGGACGCATTGACCTCTAGAAAAAAAGCAAAGCCATCGCCATGCTTCTAACGATCAAAAATGTACTAACTGCAGACGAGCTTTTGCACGCACGAACGATCATCAGCGATGCCCCTTGGGTTGCCGGACGCGACAGCGCGGGCAAGCAAGCAGCTGATGTGAAAAACAATGAACAAATTCCTCATGATTGTGACGCCGCACGCGCGATTCGCAGCCTTGTTTTACGAGGGCTCGATCAGCACCCGACCTTCTTTTCAGCCACGCTGCCGAAGCGCGTTTTCCCGCCGCGCGTCAATCGCTATGGTGGCGACACCAATTCGTTTGGCGATCACGTCGACAACTCAATTCGCTTCGCACCGGACAGCGGGTTGCGCATCCGTACTGATATTTCATGCACGCTTTTTTTCGCCGAGCCGGACGAGTACGACGGTGGCGAACTCATGATTCAAGACACCGGCGGGCCGCGCAGCATCAAGCTGGCAGCCGGGGATGCAGTGATCTATCCCGGCACCACGCTGCATCAGGTTGCGCCAGTCACGCGTGGCTTTCGTCTCGCCTGTTTTTTCTGGATCGAGAGCATGGTGCGCAGTGACGAACAGCGTCGCCTGCTGTTCGATCTCGACCACACAATTATCTGCATGCGCAACAAGCACGGCGATAACCCATCCACGATTGCTCTTACCGGCACGTATCACAACCTGCTGCGCATGTGGGCGGAAACTTAATGACTGGTTTGCAACATGTCCGCCTTTGAAGACCCACCCTCCCCCGTCCTGAGCCGCAACGTGATTGTGGTGCTCTCCGTGATTGCCTTTCACGCATTCGCGTTGTGGATGTTGCAAACGGGTTTGCTGCGTCGTGCCGTTGAATTGATTGTGCCTGCACAAGTGCTGGCCGAATTCATCGAGCCGCCGCGCCCGAAGGAAGACCCGCCACCACCGCCTCCTGCGCCACCGCAACCGCAGCAACGAACCCCCACCGTTGCGCCTGCGCCGCAGTTGGCTGCAATTGTTGACCCAACGCCATCAGCGAACGCGCCGGTGGGCGTGATAGAGCCTCCGCAACCGTTGCCGCAGATCACAGCCCCTGTTACAGCAGCGCCGCCAGCGCCCTTTGTGCCGCCCGCTCCACCGCCGGCCGCGCCCGCACCACCGCACGTAGAGCTGCCATCGAGCGACGCAGACTATCTGCAAAACCCGAAGCCAGCGTATCCGCCGATGAGCAAAAAACTCAACGAGCAAGGCAGCGTGATCATGCGTGTGCTGATCGATGCGGACGGGTTGCCGCAAAAGTCAGAGATCCGCAAATCGAGCGGCTTCGACCGGCTCGATCAAGCCGCCAGCGGCACCGTGATGCGCTGGCGTTACGTGCCCGGAAAACGCGCAGGCGTGGCCGAGGCCATGTGGTTCAACGTACCTATCAACTTTGTTCTGGAGTAAGTCAATGGAATCGCAATTCGGTCTAATGAATCTGTGGTCACAAGGGGACTTTGTCACCCGTTTCGTCGCTCTCTTCCTGCTCGCCATGTCCTTGGCGACCTGGGTGGTGATCATCGTCAAAGTGATTGCTATCACGCGCTATAAAAAACTCACTAAAAACGCCAACGCGTTCTGGCACAGCGCAGACTTTGCGGCAGGCGTGGACGCTCTTGGCGCACCAACTGACAATCCGTTTCGCCAGCTTGCGCTCGAAGGCCGCGAAGCGACCGCCCACCACCGCAACACAAAACCGCAATTGCATGACACACTCGATTTGTCCGATTGGGTCACGCGCTGCCTGAAGAACACACTCGACGAGTTCACTGCGAAATTGCAATCGGGTCTAGCCGTGCTCGCATCGGTCGGCTCCACCGCGCCGTTCGTGGGCTTGTTTGGCACAGTGTGGGGCATTTATCACGCGCTACTGTCCATAGGCACCAGCGGTCAGGCCACGATTGACAAGGTCGCAGGCCCCATTGGTGAGGCGCTGATCATGACCGCGCTCGGTCTCGCAGTAGCGATCCCCGCGGTGTTGGCATACAACACGCTGGTGCGCGGCAATAAGGCGATCCTCGGCAAGCTCGCAAGCTTCGCGCACGACTTGCACGCCCATTTCGTCACTGGCGCGCGCGTGCAGGCTCCGCGTGCTGGCGTTGCTGCCGTCATCGTTCCACTCAAGAAAGCCTAAGGAGCAATCATGGCTTTCGGAACTACTGAGGACATCGACGACGTGATGAACGAGATCAACATGACCCCACTCGTTGACGTGATGCTGGTGTTGCTGATCATCTTCATCATCACCGTGCCGGTGATGAAACACGCAGTAAATATCGACCTGCCGCGGGCAACGAGTCAACCGCAAGACACCAAGCCCGAAACGGCGCGGCTGACGGTAGACGCACAAGGTGTTTATTTCTGGAACGAGCAACGCATTGAAGATGCTGCGCTACCCGATTTACTCAAAGCTGGAGCGGCGAAACACCCGCAGCCAGAGTTGCACATTCGCGGTGACAAAGCGGTGCGTTATGAGCGTGTCGCCGAAGCAATGGCAGCGGCACAGCAGGCGGGGCTGAAGAAGATTGGTTTTATTACGGAGCCGAAACGATAATCGTTGGGCATGAGCGCGTAGCGACGTTTTGTAGGCACGGACTTGACCGCGCCAGGCACGAGCGACGCCAAGTCGTCGCCTACCCGCGAGGGGCAGGCACATCTCAATCAGTCGTCACCACCACCGTGACGCAACGCTTCCAGCATCACCGACTCAATATGCAACGCCGTACGGCTACCTGAGTCAGCACCACCGCGCGCGACCGTATCGCACCGCTCAAACGCGAGTCTGCCACTGATGACGATGGCCATTGACGGATTTTTTGAGGCTCGGCGGGCAGCCGCAATAGTTCGCGGATTCAATCTCGAAGCTAAGTGCAGGCCACCGTCGCCACGGCGACTTTTCCCGCGCTGTCAAGCACATAAATGGTGGATGTTTGTCCCTTGAGCAGCTTCCATTTAGCGTCGGACGCAAAACTTGCCGTGATGCTGGTGCCGCCCGATAGCGCGACTGCAATTTGCGGGATGGCGCCCGATGCAATGTACGGCGCAGTGCCGCCGCTCACCGTAAACCGCGCAGAGCTGGAAGAACAGTACGCGCTGAGCACGTCGGACACCAACGTGAGCGTTGGCGGCGATATGGCCAGATCCGCGCTAGCGGTCGTGCTTCGTCCGGCCGAACCTGGACTTACGCTGTAGGTCGCCGTGGTGGTCGCGCCCCGCGCATCGGTGACCGTAACTATCGAGCTTAAGGCCACGCA
>JAYSUK010000386.1:0-24137 GCA_043719085.1 Burkholderiales bacterium
ACCGCCCGTTGCTCCGCTCCTCGGCGCGGGCTGAAGGGGCAGTTCGAACCGACGTTTGATCGCTGTGCGATTAGGATTACCAGAACCTCGGTGCGAACATCCGCACTGCATGGCACGCCTTGTCATCTCGATCAGGACACGATATAACAAAATGCAACTACCAAATTAGTGAGCTGCATTGCAATAATTCAAGCGACGACTTGCATTTCTAAAAAATTATCTGTGCGTTGCACGTATAAATCACGTTAGCCCGAATCAAAAACACCGCTATGGCATTGGCCGCTCGTTACCGCTGCTCGTCGTGCTCGTTCACAGTTGTCGCTTGGTCCGACGGCAACCCCTACTATTTTGACGAGCGTGGTGAGAAGAGCTACGCGTACCATCCCGACGAGAAGCATGACTTATGCATAGGCAATGATGTGCCCAACATCTGTCTAACTTGCGCGGTTGAGGTGAACGTCGACTCGAGATTCCCATCTCGTACGTGCCCACAATGCGCAAAGCAGACACTCGTCGAGGTAACCGAACTCGGCGGTGCGCAATGCCCTGAATGCAAACGCGGTGTGTTCGTCGCGGACGCACAGTTCCAGCTCATCTCTTAAACCACCACTTTCTCGGCCAATCATGCCTCGCTACCAATGGAGCAGACTTAACAATCAGCAAGTAGGTGCATTCACAGAGTACTTTGTGAAGATGGAACTCACTATGCACGGCTTTCAGGTGTATTCCACCGAAGTGGATGATCGTGGAGTTGACTTTGTTGTAAGGTACGGCAGAGGGCCATTCGTTCAAGTTCAAGTGAAGTCACTCCGCGGAACGGGATACGTGTTCATGGAGAAGACGAAGTTTGACTTGCATGAACATGTTTACCTCGCTCTCGGCCTGCTGCGCGAAAACGAGCCTCCTGAACTTTTTCTCATCCCGTCTACCGTGTGGCGAGAGCCAGACAGCGTATTCGTGGGGCGAAATTACGAGGGTCTGAAAAGCCGACCAGAGTGGGGTCTCAACCTGTCGAAGAAAAACGCGCCTAGGTTAACGCCGTATGCTTTTCTATCAACCGTTGATCGCCTCGTCGCCGAGGAAACGGGCTAACTAGTTAATTGGTTAGAACCGCCCCTTCAGCCCGCGCCGAGGAGCGGAGCAACGGGCGGTCGTAGATGCGTCGCCGGCACATACTGTGCGTAGCGTCAGCGAAGCTTTCGTGTGCCGTTCGACGCATCCCGCCCGTTGCGAGCACCGCAGGATGAAGCGGGGTGCAGGGGCGCATCCTGCATAACACCGCGTCGGCGGCGTATATGACGCAGAATTGGTACTTCCGACAGATTGCATTGAGGAGATGTTGATGGCGTCAGAAAGCGACAGCGGCGGATTGGTCGGCCAAACGGCGAAAGCAGTCGCCGAGCTAGCTAAATCAGTGCCCATTTACCAAGACGCAATACAACCCGCTGCGAAAGAAGCGGGTAAGTCTTTCCACTTAGTTGTTCGGGCTGTTAATGCTGCACTAACGCCGGTTGAAGGACTCGTATGGGGAGTAGAAAAGATTCGTGATTTTGTGCGAGACCGCGTTGCAAGAAAATTGGATAACGTTCCACTCGAAGATGTTCAGCAACCAAAACCGCACATCGCTGTTCCAGCTATCGAGGCGTTGCGCTACACGGGAGCCGAGTCGGATCTCGCGGAACTGTATGCAAATTTGCTTGCTACTTCCATGGACAGAGTCACTGCTTATCGTGCGCATCCAGGTTTTGTCGACATGATCAAAAACATGTCACCCGACGAAGCTAAGATCATGAGATTCCTTGCTACGTCACATTCGCAGCCGTTGGTTAATGTCAAAGTAACGAACCGGGAAGGTGGCGGCTTCGTTGTTGTCCATCGCCACCTATCTCTCATAGGAATAAAAGCTCAGTGCGAACACGTTCCATTAGCGGCGACGTACTTAGATAACTTAGTTCGCCTTGGGTTGATTGAAATACCCAACATGCGGCGGCTCAAATCTGACACTCCTTACAAGGAGATCGAGGACTTTCCACAAGTGCAAACTATTCTGCAAGATTTACGCAAGGTCGAAGCGAACGATGTAGAGGTGGAAAGGATCAAGCTAGAAGTAACTGATCTGGGCAAGCAGTTCATCCAGACTTGCGTGATAGACAAGATCGTTCAAGAGAGGAACTGAGCCAAGCGTACTCATCGCGAATCTGTTGTGAGCAAGCTCAGTGGCTTGACCCGGATGCGCGCATCCCGTTTACTTGTACGCGTTGTTAGTTCGCTACTAAGGCGATGTAACGAAAGTATATTCAACGCGTCAATGAATCGCTCAGTCGGCACGCAAATGGCAAATTGTGCTGTTGAAAGATATACGCGCGAACCGTGCATACAACACGTTAGCCAATGAAGGGAAATTTGTGCGGACTCAAAGTCTAAAGAAATTCAAAGACAGACTAGCCAGGGTAAATGATCAACTTTGCTACCACTTCTTCGCTTCAGCGCAGGCCCGACCAACGATCGATCAGTTGGTGGTTGCAAGTCCAGAGGCCCTTGTAAGTGCATCCTTCCCCGAGAACTCTTTCGGGCCTCGCATTGATATTCGCAACAAGCTCCTTCCTAGATTTCAGAGTGCAGCCACGGAAACTCTAGGCGGACTCGCCTTGGTTTCTGCGGTTGAATGCATTCTGTCGTACTGCGATGAAATTCAAACACTGCGCGCACAGCTAACCCCGTGTCCTGGCGACACCATAAAGGACGAGAAGGCAGAAGAGCAGCTTGCCCTAAAGCTGACCGCATGGGGAAGTCCGCCAAACATAGCGCTCACCAAGTCCCTTGCATATCTTCGGCTACGCAGGAACCACATCGCCCATGTAAATACCGAACCGCATCCTTCATTGACGTCCGTCACGAAGAATTACGGCAGAGTCCTTTCAACCTACTGGGCTAGACAGCCTACGGCCCTGAAGGAGTTATCGTTCACTAGCCAAGACTTTTCGGTAAGCACAGAACAGCAAGCATTCTCGCTTCTCAATCTCTGCAGAGTAACGATGGAGAAGTATGACGATCTCATGTGTTCCACAATATCTCAGGCTCGTATGGAGTCTTTTGCACTCAGTGGCTTCGTATCGGCCAACAATAGGCTGCGCGGCCGCTCCTCAGCAGATCGGTACAGAAAATTCGCCGCACACTTCAAAGACAACTATGGTTCGCAGCTGGTAATGCCTTCTGAGGACTTTGATAATGCGTGGATCATTGCCTAACAATCTGGCTTAATTCAGGCGTTTACGTTGCAGCCCGGATTCTCGCATCCGGATTCTTGTAGTCCTCATTGCGAAGCGATTAAACATCGGTTCGACTCGTCCCTTCAGCACGCGCCGAGGAGCGGAGCAACGGGCGGTCGTAGACCCGCACCATGAGCCCACCAGCGGGCGGTTGGCTTGTGCGGTCTGCCTCAAACAACCTGTTAGTCTGCACATTTGACATTCACGGGATCGAGACCATGCATGAGTTTCCCGAACTGATTGATCGATGCACGGTTTTCACACTGGATGCCTTGGAAGAAGCGCAAACGCGAACGATTGAAGCGCTTCAAACAAGTGGAGCAACTACGTCGGTGAAGACTCTGCAGATGGTCCAGCTGCAGAAGGTGGTAATCGCTGTCGGCATGTTTTCAATTTTTGACGCCTTGCTCCAAGACCGCTTGGGCTGCGCGGACGGATTTAAAGCAGCAGCGGGGATTCTGAACGGTCTTGGAGCTACTGAACTGGAGGAGCGGTTCGACAACCTGAAACTCGCGGTCAATGTTCTGAAGCATGGTGAAGGGCGCAGCTACCAAGAATTGTTGAAAAAACGGACGCTGCCGTTCCGAATTAAGCAGCCCGATGAAGGCTTCTTCAATGAGGGCGACGTGTCCGAGGTATCAACGCTCATTGAAGTCGACGACACTTTCGTAATGAACTGCGCCGACACCATACGGGAAGTGGCCGACGCCATAAAGCGGGCTCGGCCGGATTTCATCGCGTGACTCGGACCTTGCGTCCTAGTCCATTGATTTGTTAAATTTTTCGCTATATCGCGTTAGCGGTGGATGGTCGGCGCACGCGATGATGTCACGGATGCTCGCATTCGGGTTCTCGTAGTCTTCATCGCGAAGCGATCAAACATCTGTTCGAGCCGCCGCTTCAGCCCGCGCCGAGGCGCGCAGCAACGGGCGGTCGTAGATTCGTCGTCGGCACACACTGTTGACCGAATCGCTCCTATGGTCGCGATTCGCATCCCGCCCGTTGCGAGCACCGGAGGATGAAGCGGGGTGCAGGGGCTAGCGTTTTTGGTTACTTTTGGGGCAATGCCAAAAGTGACTGGCCCCGCGCGGCCATGGAGCGCGCTCTTCGCGAGGGTCAATCTTCATTTCGTCAGACCCTTCGACGGGCTCAGGGCGAACGGCGATGTGGCAGGCGTTCATGGTTCGACAAGCTCACCACGAACGGGAGGATAGCAACCTTGGATCGCTAAGCAACCGCCCTCACCCTAACCCTCTCCCGCGCTGCGGAAGAGGGGACCAAGCCGCGGCAGGGGTAGGGACTGGAGTAAGCTTTCCCCCATGAACTCACGCCCTAATTTCATCTTCATCCTCGCCGACGATCTGGGCTCTGCTGACCTTGGTTGCTACGGCGGTGCGGGTGCGCCTTTTGAGGTGTCGCCCAACATCGACCGTATGGCGCGCGAGGGCCTGCGCTTCACGCATGCGCTGGCAAATTCGCCTGTGTGTTCGCCGACTCGATTTGCGCTGCTGACCGGTTGCTATCAGTATCGTTTTCGTGGCGCGGCGGAGGAGCCGCTGGGCAGTTCGGAGCGGGGGAGCAGCGTGCTGGGTTTGCCGCCTTCGATCCCGACGCTGGCGAGTCGCTTGCGTGATGCGGGTTATCGCACTGCGCTCACGGGCAAGTGGCACCTGGGCTATGCGCCGACGTTTGGGCCGCGCAAGAGTGGCTATGACTATTTTTACGGCGCGACGTCGGGGGCGATTGATTACTTCACGCACAAGGATTCGCGGGGTACGCATGACTTGTGGGAGAACGAAACCGAGGTGCATGAGGACGGGTATTTCACAGACCTTGTGAGTGACCGCGCGGTGAAATGGATTTCCAAGCAATCGTCTGAGCAGCCGTTTCTGCTGTCGGTGCATTACACCGCGCCGCACTGGCCGTGGGAGACGCGCGATGATGCCGCAGAGGCTGCGCGCATTACGCCGCGCATCAGTCATAACGATGGCGGCTCGATGGACATTTACTGGCGCATGATTCATCACATGGATGAGGGCATCGGGCGCATTCTCGCGGCGCTGGACGCGAAGGGTTTGGCAGAGAACACGCTAGTGGTTTTCACCAGCGACAACGGCGGCGAGCGCTTCTCGAAGAACTGGCCGTTTGTGGGCGGCAAGATGGACTTGCTGGAAGGTGGTTTGCGGGTGCCGCTGGTCGCGCGCTGGCCTGCGCGCATCAAGGCGGGCAGCGTGTCGGCGACGCCGAACATGACGATGGACTGGACGACGACGATGCTGCGGGCGGCGGGGTTGATGGATGATGGTGATGCGCCGCTGGATGGCGTTGATCTCGCGCCGGTTCTGGCCAATCCCGCGTTGAACCCGCCGCGAAAACTGTACTGGCGCATGAATCACCGCAAGCAGCGCGCGCTGCGTGATGGTCGCTGGAAATACTTGATGGTGGACACGCACGAATATCTGTTTGATGTCGAGACCGACGCCCGCGAAAAGGCGAACATGGCGAAACGTGAGCCCGAGCGGCTGCTGGAGATGCGTGCCGATTGGGAGGCGTGGGCTTTGACCATGCCGGGCATTCCTGATGACGCGAAGGTGCATCTGGTTTATGGCGAAGCGGATATTCCCCGGCCGACGGGTTGAGGGAGAGTAGAGATCGCGTCCGTCAAAAAGCTTGACCGTCAAATTTCTCGCCATACCGGCGGAGGCCGGTATCCACGCCCTTAGGTAGCTGAGGAACCTTTTCCGGGCGTGGGCCCCGGCCTTCGCCGGGGTGGCATTTGTGGTGCGCGCATCTAGCACCGCTAAACTTTGCGCATGCCAAAAACTGCCTTGCCCTCGTCCGCCACAGCGTCGATCCATCGCCGTGAAACCTTCACCATTACCGAACTCGCTGATGAGTTTGCGCTGACTACGCGTGCGATTCGCTTCTACGAAGATCAGGGGTTGCTGTCGCCGGAGCGTCGCGGCACTCGGCGGATTTATGGCCAGCGCGAGCGCGTGCGCCTGAAACTGGTGTTGCGTGGCAAGCGGCTCGGTATGAGCCTTGCCGACATTTCCGGCATTCTTGATCTGTACGACGTCGATCACAGCGAACGGCCGCAGCTCATGAAGTTTTTGGAAGTGCTGGCCGCGCGGCGCGTGTTGCTGGAGCAGCAGCGGGAGGATATTGACGTGGTGTTGGAAGAAATTTCGACTATCGAGCGCGACTGCCGCAAACGGCTGAAGAATTCGGCGAAGTAGCGCGGAGTCCACCCTCCCCTGCGAAGTAGGGGAGGTATCGGAAATTCTTACGTTGACGTAAACGTCAACTTGCGCGCTACAATTCGTTTCCATGATTACGCCGCAAAAAACCGCCGACATTCTGAACATTTTCAATGCTCAGGGCGCGATGAAATTGATTGGCGCACGGTTGACTGAAGTGGATGAGGGAGTCGCCGAATTCGAGGTTGACTTTCGCCCCGAGCTGTCGCAACAAAACGGCTTCTTTCACGCGGGCATCATCGGCACGCTGGTTGACACCGCAGGCGGCTGCGCGGGGGCCACGATGATGCCACCTGGCAGTAACGTGCTGACGGTCGAGTTCAAGATAAACATGCTGGCCCCCGGCGACGGCGAAAAGCTGCGCGCTCGCGGCGAAATTATCAAAGCCGGGCGCACACTCACGATCACGCAGGGCAAAGTTTTTGTGACGAAGAGCGGCAAGGAGACACTCTGCGCCTTGATGCAGCAAACGTTGATTTCGATCCCGGCAAAGTAGATTTTGTAGGAGCGGCTCTGCCGCGACCGCCGTTGCGCTGCGCGCGTTGGGTCGCGGCAGAGCCGCTCCTACAGGAGGCCACCATGCAATTTCCACAACTCAAATTCGATCTCGGCGAAGACATCGACATGCTGCGCGACACGGTCGCTGCCTTTGCTGCGAAAGAGATCGCGCCGCGCGCTGCCGAGATTGACCACAGCAACCAATTCCCGATGGATTTGTGGAAGAAGATGGGCGATCTGGGCATTCTCGGTATCACGGTGCCGGAGGAGTACGGCGGCGCGGGCATGGGTTATCTTGCGCACTGCGTGGCGATGGAGGAGATCAGCCGCGCGAGCGGATCGGTGGGCCTGAGCTTCGGCGCGCATTCAAACCTGTGCGTGAACCAGCTCAAAATCAACGCCAGTGACGCGCAGAAAAAGAAGTATCTGCCCAAGCTGATCTCCGGCGAACACGTTGGCGCACTCGCGATGAGTGAACCGGGCGCGGGCTCGGATGTGGTGAGCATGAAGTTGCGCGCTGACCTGAAGGGCGACCACTATGTGCTCAACGGCAACAAGATGTGGATCACCAATGGGCCGGACGCCGACACGCTGGTCGTCTATGCCAAGACCGACGTGGCGCTTGGCTCACGCGGCATCACGGCGTTCATTGTCGAGAAGGGTTATGCCGGGTTCTCCACCGCCCAGAAACTCGACAAACTGGGCATGCGCGGCAGCAACACCTGTGAGCTGGTGTTTCAGGATTGCGTCGTCCCGGCGGAGAACGTGCTCAAAGAAGTTGGCAAGGGCGTCAACGTGCTGATGAGCGGGCTTGACTACGAGCGCGCAGTGCTCGCGGGCGGCTCGGTCGGGCTGATGGCGGCCTGCCTCGATGTCGTGCTGCCCTATGTGCATGAGCGCAAGCAGTTCGGCCAATCCATCGGCGAATTTCAGCTGATGCAGGGCAAGCTGGCGGACATGTACGCCACGTTTTCGGCCGGTCGGGCGTATCTGTATGCGGTGGCCAAAGCCTGTGATCGCGGCGAAGTCACGCGTAAAGATGCGGCAGGCGTGATCCTGTACTGCGCCGAGAAGGCCACCTGGATGGCCGGTGAGGCGATTCAGGCGTTGGGAGGTAACGGCTACATTAACGATTATCCGGTCGGCCGCATCTGGCGCGACGCCAAGCTTTACGAAATTGGGGCGGGCACCAGCGAGGTTCGCCGCATGTTGATCGGACGCGAACTGTATAACGAGACAAAATAGGGGAAACGTTGCGAGTAAGTGGCTTTCCGTACGTCGTCATCCCGGCGTAGGCCGGGATCCATGATGGCCCACAAAGCGCTTCGACGCAGCCGCAGAATTACCTAGAGACGATAGGCCCCGGCCTTCGCCGGGGTGACGAAAACTATTTTTGATACCGGTTCCCATGAAATCCCTCGCCCACCTCTTCGCCAACAACCGCGCCTGGGTCAAGTCCGTCCTCGCTGATGATCCGCAATTTTTTGAGCGGCTGAAGCACCAGCAGGCACCGGAATATCTGTGGATTGGCTGCTCTGATTCGCGTGTGCCGGCCAACCAGATCATCGGCCTGCCGCCGGGCGATGTGTTCGTGCATCGCAACGTGGCCAATGTGGTGGCGCACAGCGATCTGAACTGCCTGTCGGTGTTGCACTTTGCCGTTGAAATTCTCAAGGTCAAACATGTGCTGCTGGTGGGGCACTACGGCTGCGGCGGCATCGCTGCGGCCTACGACAATCTGCGTCTCGGCCTGGTGGATAACTGGTTGCAACATGTGCGAGATACGGTGGAGGCGCACCGCGCGAGCCTCGCCGCCATCGAAGATCGTGAAGCAAAATTGCGCCGGCTGTGCGAGCTGCATGTGGCCGAACAAGTGGTGAACGTTGCGCGCACCACCGTCGTGCAAGACGCGTGGCAGCGCGGGCAGGCGTTGACCATTCATGGCTGTGTTTATGGCATCGAGGACGGATTGTTGCGCACGCTGGATATTGATCTCACCGGGCAGGACGATGTGGACACCGTATCCGCCCGAGCTCTCAACGCCATCGAATCGCGGGCGGGTGAGGCCATTGCGCCCAGCGTGCCCAGCACCGATCACCATGTAGGACTGTAGTTATGACCCGCAACCACTGGATGCTGCTCGGCTTTTTTCTCGCTATCGTGGGCATGTTCGGCTTTGCAGTCGCCCCGGTGCCTGCGCGCATCATGCTGTGGCTGGGCGTGGCGCTAGCGTGGTTCGGCATGGCTGTTGCGCTGCAACAGCGGCCCTGGTCAGCGCTGGGAAAGCTTTTTCTGCAAGTATTGATTGGCGCATCGGCCTTGGCGATTGCCATGACGGCGACGCGTTTGTCGCTGGCCGGGATTGCGCTTTCTGCGCTGCTCGGCGGCATCATCGGCGCGTTTGCGTCACAATGGAGTTTGTGGATTTCTCGTCGCTCTTAGCCCCAGTCGGGCGCGCGCTACCACCTTAAAATTTTTGGAGAGAGTCATGTCTGATCCCGTCGTAATAGTTTCTGCAGTGCGCACGCCGATGGGCGGCATGTTGGGCGATTTTGCGTCGTTGTCGGCGTCTGATTTGGGCGCGGTTGCGGTCAGGGCAGCGGTGGAACGCGCGGGCCTCAAGCCCGAGCAAGTGGAAGAAGTGATCCTCGGCAATTGCCTCATGGCCGGGCAAGGCCAAGCGCCCGCGCGGCAAGCCACGTTGAAAGCGGGATTGCCGAAGGGCGTTGGCGCGCTGACCATCACCAAAATGTGCGGCTCAGGCATGAAAGCCACGCAATTGGCGCACGACGAAATCATGGCGGGCACGCGCGAAATTGTGGTCGCAGGCGGCATGGAGTCGATGACCAATGCGCCGCATATGTTGACCAAAGCGCGCACCGGCTATCGCTACGGCGCAGGCCAGCTGCTTGACCACATGGCGACCGACGGCCTCGAAGACGCGTACGAAAAAGGCAAGCCCATGGGCTTTTTCGCCGAGAACTGCGCGGTGAAATATGCATTCACGCGTGAAGCGCAAGACGAGTTCGCGATTGCATCCACGACCCGCGCGCAGGAAGCCACCAAGAGCGGCGCATTCAAGTGGGAAATTGCTCCTGTGACCGTCAAGGGCAAAGGCGGCGACGTTTCAATTGAGATCGATGAGCAACCGCCGAAAGCCAAGCTGGACAAGATTCCCGGCCTCAAGCCCGCGTTCGTCAAGGACGGCACCATCACGGCGGCGAACGCGTCGAGCATCTCCGACGGTGCCGCCGCTTTGGTGGTGATGAAACTATCGAAAGCGACCGCGTTGGGATTGAAGCCCATCGCCAAAATCGTTGGCCATGCTGAGCATAGTCAGGAGCCGGAATGGTTCACCACCGCTCCCGTGGGCGCGATCAACAATCTCTACAAAAAAATCGGCTGGACGACGGCGGATGTGGACTTGTTCGAGATCAACGAAGCGTTCGCCATCGTGACCATGGCGGCGATGAAAGAGTTCGACATTCCGCACAGCAAGGTGAACATTCACGGCGGCGCGTGCGCGCTCGGCCACCCAATTGGCGCGAGCGGCGCGCGCATCATCGTCACGTTGATTGGTGCGCTGAAAAAGACCGGCGGCAAGAAGGGTGTCGCGGCGCTGTGTATCGGCGGCGGCGAGGGAATCGCTATGGCTATTGAGATGTTGTAGGAGCGGCTCCGCCGCGACCCAGCGTCCGCATCGACGTAGCGGGTCGCGGCACAGCCGCTCCTACATTGAGAGCAAAGAACATGGCAAAAACCGTATTAATCCTCGGCGCGAATCGCGGTCTGGGGCTCGAATTTGCGAAGCAATACGCAAGCGACGGCTATGACGTCATTGCCACGTGTCGGCGGCCCGCTGAGGCGGCTGAACTGCGTCGCGTCGGCGTGCGCATCGAAGCGCTCGACACCAGCACATCGTCGTCGATTGCAGCGCTGGCATTGAAGCTTAAAGACGAGTCGATTGACGTGATGATCTGCAACGCAGGCGTGTACGGCCCGAGGAGCGACGGTCTGACCGACATGCCGACGGAGGATTTCGATCTGGTGATGCGCACCAACGTGCTCGGCCCGCTGCGCCTGACGCTCGCATTCGCCGACAACGTGGCAAGGGCGCGCGGCGCCATGGTGTACATGTCCTCTCGCATGGGCTCCATCACGACCATGAGTTCGTCGTCGGGCATTGCCTATCGCGCGAGCAAGGCGGCGCTCAACGCGATGGTCAAAGCAACCTCCCTCGAACTGGGAAAAAAAGGCGTACGTGTGATGGCGCTGCATCCGGGCTGGGTGCGCACCGACATGGGCGGCCCGCAAGCGTCACTGACGCCGACTGAAAGCGTGGCGGGCATGCGGCATGTCATCGACAAAGCGTCCGACCTGCACGGCGGCTTTTACGACAACACCGGCGCGACGGTTGCCTGGTGATGGGGATGAAAAATGAGCAACAGCTTTTTCGTGAATGCCCCATTTAATATGGGCATTGGTCTGTTTTATGCTAATAGTCGACTTTGTGCATAATTCGCTTCTACGCCCATATGCAATATGCTTTTCATCGTTAAGCTGTAGCCATGCGTAGCGCGCAAGACCTTGTCGCAAACGCCGAGCGCGAGGTCGTCACATTGACGCTCGACGAAGTGCGCGCCGCGATGGACGATCCGAACACCATCATCGTAGACATCCGCGATATTCGCGAACTCTGGCGCGACGGAAAAATCCCCGGCGCGCTGCACAGCCCGCGCGGCATGAACGAATTCTGGATCGATCCGACCTGCGAATATCACAAGCCGGTGTACGCCAGCGGCAAACGCTTTGTTTTGTATTGCGCGGCGGCGTGGCGTTCGGCACTTGAGGCGAAGATGTTTCAGGACATGGGCTTGACCCATGTGGCGCACATGAGCGGCGGATTCACGGCGTGGAAAGCAGCCGGAATGCCTATTGAACCCGTCACCAAACCGGCAGCGAAGCCATGAGTCGACAAGAGGTTGAATCTTTTTTTGAAGACTATCGAGCAAGATTCAATCGGCTCGATGGCGATGCCGTGGCGGACGTGTGGCACACGCCGAGCGCGATCACGCACCGCACGAAGGGCGTGAACCACGCCGCGCTGACGACATGGACTGAGGATGCGCCACTGCGCGCCAACATGCGCGCGTTGTGCGATGTGTATCGCAACGACGGCTACGATCATGCCAATTTCACGCTCGATTGTTGTGAGTCAATGGGCGCGCATCACGCGTTCGCCGTCGTCTCATGGACGCTGACTCGCGCGGATGACTCGCTGTTGCAGCAATTCAAGACTGGCTACAACCTGATGCGAACAGCCGATGGAACGAAGGTCATCCTCGTCACGCAATTTGAAGAAAACATTGAGGAAACAAAGCGCGATGCTGCTCACTGAAGACCAGCGCATGGTGCGCGACAGCGTGCGTGCCTACGTGCAGGACAACATCGCGCCGAAAGCAGCGACGTGGGACAAGTCACATCACTTTCCTGGCGCTGAATTGAAGGGCCTGGCCGAGCTCGGCTGCTATGGCATCGCCGTGCCCGATGAATACGGCGGCGCGGGTCTTGACTACACCGCGCTTGCCATCATTCTCGAAGAGGTCGCTGCGGGCGACGGCGGCGTGAGCACCGTGATTTCGGTGAACAACTGCCCGGTGTGTTCGATCATGATGAGCTTCGCCAACGAGCAGCAGAAGCGCGACTTCTTGGTGCCGCTCGCGCGTGGCGAAATGCTCGGCGCGTTCGCCTTGACTGAGGCGCATGCGGGCTCGGACGCGTCGAGCCTGCGCACCACCGCGACGTTGGATGGCGGTGATTACGTTTTGAACGGCGCCAAGCAATTCATCACGTCGGGCAAGAATGCGGACGTTGCGATTGTGATGGCGGTCACCGACAAGTCCGCTGGCAAACGCGGCATCAGCGCGTTCCTCGTACCGACGAAAACACCGGGCTACATCGTGGCGCGCATCGAGGACAAACTGGGGCAGCACTCCAGCGATACCGCCGCACTGCTGTTTGAAAATTGCCGCATCCCGGCGTCGTTGCGCATTGGCGAAGAAGGCGCGGGCTACAAGATTGCGCTGGCGGGACTCGAAGGCGGCCGCATCGGTATCGCGTCGCAAAGCGTCGGCATGGCGCGCGCAGCGTTTGAGGCGGCGCTGCGCTACGCAAAAGAACGTGAGGCCTTCGGCAAGCCGATCTTCGAGCATCAATCCGTGCAGTTCAAGCTCGCGGACATGGCCACGCAAATCGAAGCTGCACGGCAACTCATACATCACGCGGCCAGCCTTAAAGACGCCGGCCAACCGTGTCTGACGCAAGCCGCGATGGCTAAGCTTTTCGCGAGCGAAATGGCCGAGCGCATTTGCTCGGACGCGATCCAGATTCACGGTGGTTATGGCTACGTTTCAGACTTTCCGGTGGAGCGCATTTATCGCGACGTTCGCGTGTGCCAGATTTATGAAGGCACCAGCGACATCCAGAAAATTTTGATCGGACGCGGCTTGGCGTCTGGCACTTACGACGTTTAAACAATTTAAAGGGGACAGCATGGCTGGCGCAATCGATTTCTACTTCGACTTTTCATCCCCCTACGGCTATCTTGCCGCCGAGATGATTGAGGATCTCGGCCAGCGCTGCGGCCGCAGTGTGAACTGGCATCCGATGTTGCTCGGTGTGGTGTTCAAGGCCACGGGCGGGCAGCCGCTCACGATGGCACCGATGAAAGGGCCGTATTCAGAGCGCGACATGCGGCGAAGCGCGGCGTTTTATGGCGTGCCTTTCGCCATGCCGACTGTGTTCCCCATCGCCACGCAAAACCCGGCACGCGCCGCGTTATGGATGCAAAAAACACATCCAGAGCATGCCAAACAATTCATACTGGAACTGTTCCGCGCCTTCTTTCGCGGTGATCGCGACATCAGCAAAATTGACGTGATTGGCGACGTGGCGGCGGGGCTCGGCTACAGCGCGGATGAGCTCATTGCAGCCACGCAAAGCGATGAGATCAAAAACCAGCTCAAGGCCAACGTCGATGCGGCGATTGCCAAAGGCGTATTCGGTGCGCCATTTTTCATCGTTGACGATGAGCAGTTCTGGGGTGCGGATCGTTTGCCGATGATGGAGGCGTGGCTGACCAAAGGCTCGTGGAAATACTAATGCGCAACACACGCCTCCCCCACATTCGTCATTCCGGCGTCGGCCGGGATCCATCACTCACGGCGGCACAGGCATTCGCGGCGCAGTGGACCCCGGCCTGCGCCGGGGAGACGAAGCAATAGGGCTCGCCATGCCGCTCCTCGAATCAAAACTCAATCCACGTGACGCCAGCGTCCTGGCGTCAACGCAGGCCATGCAAGCACTCGTCGACGATCTGCGCCTCAAACATGCGGCCGCCGCGCTGGGTGGCGGCGACGCGCCGCGCGCAAAGCACACGGCACGCGGCAAATTGCTGCCGCGTGATCGCGTCAAACAACTGCTCGATCCCGGCTCACCCTTCCTCGAACTCTCGGCACTCGCAGCGTACGAGATGTACAACAACGAATCCCCCGGTGCGGGCATCATCACCGGCGTGGGGCGCGTGAGTGGGCGCGAGTGCGTGATCGTCGCCAACGATGCGACCGTCAAGGGCGGCACCTATTTCCCATTGACAGTGAAAAAACATCTGCGTGCACAGGAGATCGCGGCGCAGAATAATTTGCCGTGCATCTATCTGGTCGATTCCGGCGGTGCCAACTTGCCGAATCAGGACGAAGTGTTCCCGGATCGCGAGCACTTCGGTCGCATATTTTTCAATCAGGCCACGATGAGCGCACAGGGCATCGCACAGATCGCGGTGGTCATGGGCTCGTGCACAGCGGGCGGAGCCTACGTGCCTGCGATGAGTGACGAGTCAATCATCGTCAAGAATCAGGGCACGATCTTTCTCGCAGGGCCACCGCTGGTGAAAGCCGCGACGGGCGAAGTCGTCACGGCAGAGGATCTGGGCGGTGGGGACGTGCACACGCGGCTGTCCGGCGTTGCCGATCAGCTCGCACAAAACGACGCACATGCCTTGGGGCTAGCGCGGCAGGCCGTGGCAAATCTCAACACGGTGAAGCCGTCGCAACTTGCGATCACCGACAGTGTTGAGCCACGCTTCGATGCAAACGAACTGTACGGCGTGATTCCTGTCGACACGCGCAAACCGTTCGATGTGCGCGAAGTCATTGCGCGCATCGTCGACGGCAGCGATTTCGACGAATTCAAGCCACGCTACGGCACCACGCTCGTCACCGGATTCGCGCGCATCTACGGCATGCCGGTCGGCATCATCGCCAACAACGGCGTGCTGTTTTCGGAGTCCGCGCTGAAGGGCACGCACTTCATCGAGCTGTGCTGTCAGCGCAAAATTCCGCTGGTATTCCTGCAGAACATCACCGGCTTCATGGTCGGCCGCAAATACGAGAACGAAGGCATCGCGAGGAATGGCGCGAAGATGGTCACCGCTGTGTCATGCGCGCAGGTGCCGAAGTTCACCATCATCATTGGCGGAAGTTTCGGCGCGGGCAATTACGGCATGTGTGGCCGCGCTTTCGCACCGCGATTTTTGTGGATGTGGCCGAACGCACGCATCAGCGTGATGGGCGGCGAGCAGGCGGCAAGCGTGCTGTCCACCGTGCGGCGCGACAATATCGAAGCCAAAGGCGGTACGTGGTCGAAGGACGACGAGGAAGCATTCAAAGCGCCGATCCGCGACCAGTACGAACGCGAAGGCCACCCGTACTACGCCACGGCGCGCCTGTGGGACGACGGAATCATCGATCCGGCGGACACACGTCGAGTGCTGGGGCTAGGGCTCTCCGCAAGTCTGAACGCGACGATTCAAGAGACAAAATTTGGCGTCTTCCGGATGTAATGCAATGAACACACTAAGAATCGAACGTGACGCGCGCGGCGTTGCCATGATCGCGCTTAACCGCCCGGAAGTTCACAATGCATTTGACGAAGTGATGATTCGCGAAGTCATTGAAGCGTTCCGTGATCTCGGTGCCGATGACTCAGTTCGAGTCATCGTCATTGCGGCGGAAGGAAAAAGTTTTTGTGCCGGTGCGGACCTCAACTGGATGAAGCGTGCATCCGAATACGACGAAGACCAAAACCGCGAAGACGCAGGCGAACTGGCGCTGATGCTCAACGCGATTTACGCGTGCCCCAAGCCGGTGATCGCGCGCGTGCATGGCAATGCGTTCGGCGGCGGCGTTGGTGTCATTGCGGCGGCGGACATTGCGATTGGTATTGCGGACGTATTTTTCTCGTTGTCGGAAGTAAAGCTTGGCATCATCCCGGCGGTCATCAGCCCGTACGTGATCGAGGCCATCGGTGCACGCTATGCGCATCGCTATTTCATCTCGGCTGAGCGATTCACCGGTGCCGAGGCCTTTCGCATCGGGTTGCTGCACGATCTGGCGTCGTCCGAGGACGGCATGGATGAACAGATCGCGACGCTTTGCACTGCCTTGCTTGCGAACGGTCCGAAAGCCATCGAGTCAGCAAAGAATCTGATTCAGGCGGTTTCGCAAAAGTCGATTGATGACGAGTTGATGGAAGACACGATCGAGCGCATTGCGCAGATTCGCTCAACACCTGAGGCCAAAGAGGGTATCCGCGCGTTCCTCGAAAAACGCAAACCTGTTTGGGTGAAAGGCTAAGCCGTGTTCACCAAAATACTAATTGCAAATCGTGGGGAAATTGCCGTCCGCGTGGCACGTACCGCACGGCGCATGGGCATTCAAACGGTGGCGGTTTTCTCCGATGCAGATCGCAACGCGATGCATGTTGTGGCCTGCGATGAGGCGCATTACATCGGCGGCTCAGCACCGCGCGACTCTTATCTGCGTGGTGACAAAGTGCTCGAGGTCGCAAAGCTCACCGGCGCACAAGCCATTCATCCGGGGTACGGATTTCTTTCAGAGAACGCCGCTTTCGCACTGCAATGTGCGGATGCAGGCATTGTGTTCATCGGGCCGCCGCCCGCCGCGATTGAGGCGATGGGCCTCAAGGCCGAGTCGAAGCGCCTGATGGAAAGAGCCAATGTACCGCTGGTTCCCGGCTATCACGGCGCAGATCAAACCGAGGCGCTGCTGGTCAACGAGGCGAAACGCATCGGCTTCCCAGTGCTCATCAAGGCAAGTGCAGGCGGTGGTGGCAAGGGCATGAAGGTTGCCGAATCTGAAGGTGAATTTGTAGCATCGCTTGCTTCGGCAAAACGTGAAGCAAAGAATTCGTTCGGTGACGACAACGTGCTCATTGAGCGCTACTTGCAACGTCCGCGCCATATCGAAATTCAGGTGTTCGCCGACGAGCTTGGCCATTGCGTGTACCTGTTCGAGCGTGACTGCTCATTACAGCGTCGACACCAGAAAGTGATTGAAGAAGCACCCGCTCCCGGCATGACCGACGCGCGTCGTCGGCAGATGGGCGAGGCCGCAGTTGCGGCGGCAAAGGCGGTGGGCTACGTGGGCGCGGGCACGGTTGAATTCATCGCGGAGCATGACTTCACCACCTCGGGTCGTTTCTATTTCATGGAGATGAACACGCGGCTACAAGTTGAGCATCCGGTGACCGAAATGATTACCGGGCTTGATCTTGTAGAGTGGCAATTGCGCGTCGCCTCGGGCGAACGTCTGCCGAAATTGCAGGACGAGTTGCGCATCAACGGCCATGCGTTTGAGGCGCGGGTGTATGCCGAGAATCCGCGCAATCAGTTCTTGCCCGCGTTGGGGCCGATTAGCTTGCTGCGCATGCCGGAGGTGAACGACAGCGTGCGCATCGACACCGGTGTGCGCGAGGGCGACGCGATCACGCCAAACTATGACCCGATGATTGCGAAGCTAATCGTGCATGGCGAAAACCGCGCTCAGGCGTTGCAACGGTTGGCGCTTGCGCTCGACGACTACGCAGTGGTGGGCTTCACCAATAACGTCGAATTTTTGCAGCGTGTGGCGCGACATCCTTCGTTTGCTGCGGCAGAGATCGACACCGGGTTCATCGGTCGGCATGCGGGCGATTTGCTGCCGCCGTTACCTGTTCCGTCCGACCTCGCGTTGGCAGTATGTGCACTGGTCGAATGGTCTGCGGCGCGCGATGCAAATCGTACTGCCGCACGATCAAGCGGTGAGCCGTCTTCGCCTTGGGCGTTCGCTGATGCGTTCTGGCCGAATCAGCCAAACAACGGTGCTGATTTTGAGTATTCGCAGGGCAACGCGCGCTTCAGCGTGTGCGTGATCCCGCAAGGCAACGGATTCTTGCTGCGGCTACCGAATGGCACCCACTGCGCCGTCGCAGAAATTAACGGCGAACGCATCACGCTCACGCTCGGCGAAGTGCAGTGCAAGGCACGCGTACTGCGCTCCGGTATGCATCGTGTTGTGTTGCTCACGGGCGAGCGTTTCGAATTTGACGCAGTGGATCGCTATGCGCCGCCCGAAACCGACGAGGGCCACGGCGGCCATCTGACCGCGCCCATGCCCGGCTCGGTGGTCAGCGTTCTCGTCAACATCGGCGACGTGGTGAAAAAGGGCCAACCGCTCATCATCATGGAAGCCATGAAGATGGAGCACACCATTGTCGCGCCGCTCGACGGGGTGGTCGAAGCGATCTACTTCGCCGCGAAAGAACAGGTCAGGGAGGGCGCTGAACTGGTCGCCCTTGTCGGCAATGAGGCTCCCGTCAGCGCATGAAAATTCTCGTTCAATCCACCGGCCTCGACATCGTTCCGGGCATCATCGCCGAGCTAAAGAAGCATCAGCCGGGGTGGCAGTACTTCGCATGGCCGTCGGACGAGCCTTGCGATTACGTAGTGGGCTGGAAGCCACCGGTGGAGTTGTTTGCGCGACAACCCAAGCTTAAAGCCGTCATCAACTATGGCGCGGGTGTTGACGCGATCCTGGCGATGCATGCTGTGCCTGCGCATATGCCGATCATTCGTCTTGAAGATGCCGGTATGGCACAACAAATGGCCGAGTTCGCTATCTACGGCGTGATTCATCATCATCGCAACATGCGCATTTATCACGCACAACAACGCGATCTGCACTGGCAGCAGCATGAGGATCGCGGCAACGTGCGTCGTCCGACGGTAGGTGTAATGGGCTTAGGCGAGATGGGTGGCACGGTGGCCACGAAGCTTGCCGCGTTCGGTTATTCGGTGCGCGGATGGTCGCGATCAAAGCATGAGCTTGAGAACGTGTTGACCTTTGCAGGTCTTGACACGTTGGTTACGTTTTTGTCGGGCTGTGACGTGCTGGTTTCGATGTTGCCGTTGACAGAATCGACCAGGGGCATCATCAATGCGGCAGCGCTCGCGCAGTTGCCGCGCGGTGCTTTTCTGGTGAACGCGGGGCGCGGTGGTCATCTCGTGGATGCCGACGTCGTAGCGGCGCTTGAAAGCGGCCAACTGAGTGGCGCGTTGCTGGATGTGTTCGTTGAGGAGCCGCTGCCGAAGGAACATCCGTACTGGTCGCACCCGAATGTGATCGTGACGCCGCACATCGCCGCGACCACGCCGATCAAGGACGCCTGCGCGCAAATCGTGGCAAAAGTTTCGGCCATGGAGCGCGGCGAGGTTGTATCCGGCATTGTGGACCCTAAAGTAGGCTACTGAGGCGCGCATGAAGTATCCAAAACACGTCAACATCGTAGAAGTCGGCGCGCGCGACGGCCTGCAAAACGAGAAGCAGGACGTCCCGGCGTCCATCAAGATCGAACTGATCAACCGCTTGACTGATGCCGGGTTTCGCAACGTTGAATCGGGCTCATTCGTGTCGCCAAAGTGGGTGCCGCAAATGGCAACGTCAATGGAGGTGATGGCAGGCATTGCGCGCAAACCGGGCGTTGTTTATTCGGTGCTGACTCCAAACATGAAAGGCTTTGAAGGCGCGCTTGCGGCGAAGGCTGATGAGGTCGTGATTTTCGGCGCGGCATCGGAAGCGTTTTCGCAGAAGAACATCAACTGCTCGATTGCCGAGAGCATTGAGCGGTTCCGACCTGTGGCCGAGGCAGCGAAAGCCAACGGCATGCGGGTGCGTGCCGCTGTGTCTTGCGCGCTCGGGTGCCCGTATCAAGGCGCGGTTTCTATCGAATCGGTTGTTAACTGCGTGAGGCGATTTGCCGATTTGGGATGCGACGATATTGGCATCGCCGACACCATTGGCGTTGGCACGCCCGCACTCGCTGCGGCGGTGTTCGAGGCGGCAGCGTATGCATTCCCCCTCAACCAGATATCAGGCCACTTTCACGACACCTACGGGCAGGCGTGCGCCAATGTGCTTGCTTGCCTTGAGCTGGGCGTGAGCACCTTCGACACATCCGTCGCCGGACTCGGTGGCTGTCCGTACGCCAAGGGCGCAACGGGCAACGTGGCCACCGAAGACGTGCTGTACATGTTGCACGGCATGGGCATCACGACGGGCATTGATCTTGACCGCGTATGCGAGGCAGGGCAGTTCATTTCGCAGGCACTGGGCCGTGCGCCGCATTCGCGGGTGAATCGCGCGTTGACGGCGAAGTTGGCAAATGCGCGCGCCGCTTAGGCACGTATCTCGTGTGGATTGACAGCCACTGTCACCTCGATTCGCCCGAATTCGACGTTGACCGCGATGAAGTTGTGGCCCAGTCGCAGGCGGCGGGCGTTGAGGCCATCGTCAATCTTCCGGGCCACGTCGATCATTTCGCGCAAGCCCAAGCCACCCGTGAGCGCTACGGTTGTCTCACCGGCTTCGGTATTCACCCGATGTGGGTGGCAGGGCCGCACGCAAGCTCAAATCGTGAGGACATTGCGACACTGCGCGCATGGGTCGAGCGCGAAAAGCCTGATCTGATTGGCGAAATTGGCCTTGATTTCTTCATTCCGGATTTCAATCAGGAGGAACAGGAATGGTTCTTTTCAGAACAGTTAAAAGTTGCGCGCGATTTTGATCTCGCGGTGTCGCTCCATGTGCGGCGCAGTCAGGATCACATTCTCAAGCACCTGCGCCGTATTAAGGTGCGCGGCGGCTTTGCGCATGCCTTTAACGGCAGCGCGCAACAGGCGACCGAGTTCGTGAAGCTCGGTTTTTGTCTGGGCTTTGGTGGTACTGCGACCTTCCCGCAGGCGCAGCGCGTGCGTGCGTTGCTGCGCGACGTGCCGATAAAAAACGTCGTCGTTGAGACCGACGCGCCGGATATTCCGCCCTGCTTTCTTGGCACGATGGGCTCCGCAGCACGCAATAGTCCCGCGCATTTGCCGAAGATCGGCGAATTGCTGGCCCAGGTGCGTGGCATGTCCGTCGAAAGTTTTGCCGAGGCGACATCGACAAATGTGCGAACAACCCTGAACTTGGGGCGATGAAGCAATGAGCAGTGATCAGCAGCGCGCCCACGATGCATCGCAAATGACACCTCCGTCGGTCGATACGCCATGCGTGCAAATCTGCATCATTAATGACGAGGACGGACTGTGTGTGGGATGCGCTCGCACGCTCGACGAAATCGCCCACTGGGGCTCACTCTCTGCGGAGGCGAGGCGTGCGGTGATGGCCGTCCTGACGGATCGTCGCTTGCAAAAACCGTCGCCCTAAGGAATCGCAGATTTAATCCCGTTCGCCCTGAACGTAGTGAAGGGTTTGACAGCTGCATGCGGTTTCAGACCCTTCGCGTTGCTCAGAGCCTGCCCCTTTGATGCCCGGGGGCGAGCGGATATCGATTTAATCTGCGCTTCCCCAAGCCGGCAAAGCCGGAACCAAACAGGGTGAGAGAGCGTAGGCGTATTCTGTCACCGGGTGAAGATTGACCGGGAGCGCGCTATGAATTCCGTACTACCTCAACGCTACGCTGGCCGCATGCACGGTGTGCTGTCCTGCTACGACCGAATCCTCATCATGGGCACGCTGCCGGGGGTGTGTTACGCCGAAGGCATGACCAGCTTTCTGCACGCCAAAGGCATTCGCATCTTCGACTACACGCAGTTGGTCGAGCCGCTACGCGAGAGGATCCGGCTGAACGCGCAAGCCTTGGCTGAGGACAGTGGCGTACAGATTGAATTCATTGCCAAGAAGCACATCCGCAAAGAAGAAGTGGTCGCCGCAGTGATCAAGACGCGCGGCGAACATCCCGGGCTCGTCCACATCCTGTCGGCCATGGAGAGCTGCACCAGCTACAAGCCGTGGTTTGACAAAGCCAGCGGGCGCACCTATCTGCGGGGTGACACGGGAAAGTGCCTGCATTACTACTTCTACTTCATCGATGCCGAGCTGGGCTTATGTTTCCTGCGAGTGCCGACGTGGGCCCCGTTTCGCTTGCAGTTCTACTGCAATGGCCACAGCTGGCTGGCGCGGCAACTCACCCGCGAGGGCATTGCCTTTGCCACCGCGGACAACGCCTTTCTGCGCATCGAGAACATGCCCCGCGCCCAAGAGATCGCCGACCGCTTCAAGCCCGATGATTTGCACCGCGCGCTGGATCGCTATGCGGCCCAGTGCTGCCCGGTGCTTGAGCTGTTCGATCACGGCTATCACTGGAGCCTGATGCAGACCGAATACTCAACGGACTTGATTTTCAAGTCCGAGGCCACACTCAAACCCCTGTATGAACAACTCTCGCGAAACGCGGTGCTGTTGGTCAAAGCCCCGCAGGTGATGAGCTTGTCTTGCCAAGAAGATCACCCCGCAGCTCAAAGAGGAGCTGGGCAGCCGTTTATCCACCCGGATCGAGGGCACCTGCATTAAGCATCAAGTGGGGCCCGTATCGATCAAGATGTACGACAAATTCGATCGGGTATTACGTATCGAGACGACGGTCAATGACGTCAGTTTCTTCAAGCACCACCGCGAGGTGGAACACAAAGAGCGGCCCCCGACCCGAGAGCTCGCTGCCGTCAAGAAGAGCATTTACAGCCTCATCGACTTACGCGAGATTCTGCTCGCCTGTAACGCGCGCTATCTGGAGTTCTTGGGAGCGCTGGCTGATCACAGCGACGGCGCGCGAAAGCTTGATCGGTTGAGCCGCCCCAAACACGATGGACGACACAACGTGCGCGGACTCAATTTGTTCAGTGCGATGGAGCGGAAGTTGCTGCAAAGCCTACAGCGACCGGAGTTCAACATTCGGGGCATGCAGCGGGCAGATTTGCTCAAACACCTGCCGGAGTTGTCCGCCTCCACGATGAGCCGCCAGATCAAACGACTACGCCTATTCGGGCTCATCAAACGCGTGACGGGCACCTACCATTACTACCTCACCAAACTCGGTCGAGCTACCGCTGCGGCCTGCGCGTGCATAACCGAATTCGTGCTCAAACCCGCTCTTTCTTGAGCACATTCCTGAGCGCAAAATGTCATCATTGGACTGGTAAGAGACTAACGTTTTCTTTCTGCGCTAGCACTCGTAGCCGTCGGCCTGAGCGCACCGAGTTTCGCGTTTTCAGCATCAATCAACCGTGCGAGTCGAATTCGGTCGACCGCATAGAGCGCGGTGATGTCCGCCAGGTCCTGATTTTTGCGAGCCAGCGCCTCGACGACCCGAGGCAGCTCAGATTTTGCTTCGGCCAGCAACGTCGCGGCGGATTTCACCGCTGGAGCTTTTGCTGAGGGCGTGGCCGACGAGGATGGCGGCGCGTTGACCACGCCGTTCGCAGCGATGATCTTGCCGAGCAAAATTTCACGCTCGGTCAGCCCGCGAATGTCGAAAATCATCGCTGCCAGCGCGCGATCGCGTACCCGGTCAAAGTCCGCCAGGCTGCTGTAGGTCATCAACAGCGCTTTGTCCTTGCGGTCGCGCTCGTTTTGCGCCGCCTTGTGAACCGCGTCTTCGCTGGCCTTGAGCAATGCGGCGCGCTTTTCTTCGGTCGTGGCGGCGCGTTCGGTGGATTGCTTTACGGTGCCGTCCGAGCGCAATTCTTTGCGCGCCCGATCAGTACTGGTCGGCGGGATGGTGTCGCCGTACTGAGTCTTGCCGTTTTCGTCGACCCATTTGTAAAGCTGCGCGTGCGAGACCGACGCAGCAAACATTGCGAACACGGCCACCGACAGCGATGCCAATGATCGTCGCCGGGCTAATGGCAACAGCGCCTGATGCGACTGTCTAGTCGAGC
>JAYSUK010000387.1:0-2722 GCA_043719085.1 Burkholderiales bacterium
TGCACTTCGACGCCGAAGCGCGCATGGTCTGCGGCCCGCGCGATGGCCGCTATCAGGTGCAACTGGTGCTGCCGTACCGAAAATCTCTCGACGCAAAAGCAATGGTATGACCCCCACTCCCAGCGCACCTAAACGCCCCTGCCGCATCATCATCGCCGACGATGAGCCGCCTGCACGTCGCCGATTGTTCGACCTGCTTGACGAATTGCAGCCCGCGTTTCCACACACTGTCGTGGCCGAAGTGGACAACGGTCGCGCTGCGCTGGAGGCATCGAACCACGGCGCGGATATCCTGTTGCTCGACATCAACATGCCCGAAATGGACGGCCTGGAGACCGCCCGCCACTTGCTCAAAATGGAGCACGCACCACGCGTGATTTTCATTACCGCTTACGACCAGCACGCGCTGGAAGCGTTTGAAGTTCACGCGGTGGACTACCTGCTCAAACCAGTGCGTCGCGAGCGATTGCTGGCCGCGCTGGAGCGCGCCAAACCGCTCGATTCGCAGGCCGTCGCTGCCCTGCCTCGCGGTGCTCGCCGCTTCTTCAGCGTCAACGAACGCGGTCGCCTGCTGCTGGTGCCCGCAGAAGAGGTTATCTACTTCCGGGCAGAGCTTAAGTACATCACCGTGATGACCGCCAACCGCGAATATCTGATTGAGGATTCACTCACTCACATTGACGAAGAATTCGGTGGCCGCTATCTGCGCATCCATCGCAATTGCTTAGCACGCTCTGATCTGATCGAATCGTTCGAGCGCGACGTCGATGCGGAAGGCGAAGCACAATGGATCGTGACTTTGCGCGGGCGCAGTGAGCGCTTGCAGGTGAGTCGGCGGCAGCATGCGCAGGTGCGGTCGTTGGCCAAGCGGGTACGGGAGTAGCCGCTTTTTATCGTCAGCTTTCGGCGTTAACCCTTGTTTAGCGCGGGCTTAAATGCAAGAAACGCCCAAAGTCGATTTACGCCATTTACCGCATTCAGCCCTTGTGAAATAAGCATTTCAGCGAAAAGCTGAAACTGAAGTTGCTCCTTTAGTGACTCAGGAGTCATTCGTCAGTCGTCGCGACGTTCCAGCAAATCCCACTTGTTGCCACAAATGTCGAAGAACACCACGACATGGCCGTACGCTTCCTCGCGCGGCGCTTCGGCAAACTTCACACCTTGCGCCAGCATGTGCTGATAGTCGTACCAGAAATCCTGCGTATGCAAGAACATAAAGACGCGACCGCCAGTCTGGTCGCCAACCCGCGCCTCCTGCTCCGGCGTCGCGGCCTTTGCGAGTAACAGCGACGCTCCGCCCGTTGCCTCTGGAGGAGCCACGACCACCCAGCGTTTGCCCGCACTGACCGACGTGTCCTGCACCAGCTCGAAGCGCAATGCCTGCGTAAAAAAAGCAATGGCCTCGTCGTAATCGTGGACAAGAAGCGTAATCAGGGCGATGGATTGCGTCACGACGGTGCGTCCGATGCTTGGTGGATCAGCAAATATAAGCAACGCAAGGCGCGTCGGCCCGCTAAAGCCGTTCGACCTGAGCGCTGCGAAGGGCCTGAAACTCACATGCAAACGTGAAACCCCTCACGTCGCTCAGGGTGAACGGGGGTTTAGTCAGCGCTTCCCCAGGGCTGCCAACGCGCAGCGCTCAACCGCATTACTTCTTGTTGCCAAACACCAGCAGCAGGCCGCCAACCAGAATCGCGCCAACGCCGGCCCACAGCGGAATATTCACCGTTTTTGTTTCTTTCACCGACAGCTCAATCGGCCCAAGTTTGACCGCTGTGGTGTCCTTGGTGTAACTGAAACCACCGTACGCCAAACTTAAAACGCCAGCAACGATTATTGCAATCGCGATCATCTTCATACTGCTCACTCCCATTTTTTTGACGACAGCCCGAAAGGCGCATTGAAGGTGAACTGCGTAGTGTTCAGCGCGCTAGGCAACTGCAAGGTATCACAAACGAATCAGCCCGTAGCCTCGATGCGGCGAAGCGGAATCGAGGGCGCGTGGAGTGGCGATTTCGTTGCAGGTCGCCGCAGGCTGTTTCGTAGGGTGTGCACCAAAGCGCGCACCACGCTGAGCGCGCAAACTATCGTCGGTGCTCGCAGCGATGGTTCGCATTTTGATGCGCAGCCTATTTGTCGAACAGTTCGGTTAGCATTTGTAACGCTCAAAGCCGCGTAAACTGGAATGCTTGCAGGCCCGACTCGTCAAGTTACCGAAGGCTATTGCATCGCGTGGGTTGGGCTGCTGGCGCATTCGCAGGAAATTCCGTTACACGAATTCAACCTCGCTCGTTTACCCGCAAGGAGTCGCACATGCCTGATACTCATATCGCCATCCATGAATTCGGCGCAACGACCAAGAGTTACTTCATTCGTGGTGGCGTAGTTTCCACGGGGAACATTTGGAACGATTGTCTTAGCGCCATCACCGACGCAAAATTTCGGCCCCAGGCGCATCCGCTGCAGGCCATGCGCAAGCCCGGCGCCTGGTCTAGCCCGGGCACCAATCTCGGCAACGCGGCCGCTTCGAAGGCGTGGGGCGCGGACGTGATGGGCACCCCGCACCTGCATGGCGGCCATGGCGTAAACCATCGCTGTGCAATCGGTTGCCGCTTGACACCCGTCGCGGTCGCCCCAGGAGGCACCTATCAATTCATGAAAATCTATTTGGGTGAATTTCAAGGGTAGTGAGTCGTGCTTTGAAGTAAATCTCGGCGCACGT
>JAYSUK010000388.1:0-2721 GCA_043719085.1 Burkholderiales bacterium
ATACTCGCGGGTGCCGGTGATAAATGGCCTTACTGATGACCATCACCCGTGTCAGGTGTTAGCCGACATTTTCACTTTCGTCGAGCAGCGTGGCGACATCAAAGGCAAGATTGTCACCTGGGTTGGCGACGCTAATAACATGCTCAATTCGTGGCTGCAAGCGGCTAAGGTGTTGGACTTTACGGTGCATGCGTCAACGCCGCCCGGCTATCAAATTCCCGATGCGATGCTGGCGAGCGCTGAAGGTCATGTGAGGGTGTTTGCCGATCCGCTGGAGGCGGCGCGCGGCTCGCATCTGGTGACCACAGACGTGTGGACGAGCATGGGTTTCGAGGCGGAGACTGAGGCGCGCAAAAAAGCGTTTGCCGATTGGTGTGTCGATGAAGAAATGATGGCGCTGGCGGACTCGCAGGCGCTGTTCATGCATTGCCTACCTGCGCATCGCGGCGAAGAGGTCACCGCCGGCGTGATCGATGGTCCACAAAGCGTGGTGTGGGACGAAGCGGAGAACCGTCTGCATGCGCAGAAAGCGTTGTTGGAGTATTTAGTGGTGGGCGAAGTTAAGTCGTGAACTTTGTGGAGCTTGATGCCAATACAAGATTGGCTCAACAATTTCGCGAACCAGCAGAACCGCTGGTCGTTGTGAACCGCTTCGTCGTTGCACCCGAGGACGAATCTCAGTTCATGGCCGCATGGCGCTTAGATCGCGATTGGTTTTCACTACAGTCAGGCTTTGTGTCGGCTCGTCTGATCAAAGGGCTTGCGGGTTCGCATACTTTTTTGAATATTGCTGAATGGCAGTCCAGCGACCATTTTCGCGCCGCAGTATCGAAGCCAGAAGTGCGTGCATTTAGCGAGAAGTATCCGACACGCGTTGCCGAGTCGTTGCATCTGTTCTGTGACACCTGACTCGCTCCTGCTGCTCGACGACGCCTTCCTCGTCGCCAACAAGCCCAGCGGCTTACTCTCGGTGCCCGGTCGCGGACCGGACAAAGCAGATTGCCTAAGCGCCCGCGTGCAGGCCGAATTCCCTGACGCGTTAGTTGTGCATCGCCTCGACATGGAAACCTCTGGGCTCATGGTGTTCGCGCGCAGTCTGGCCGCGCAACGTGCAATCAACCGCGCGTTCGAGCAGCGCCTCGTTGAGAAATACTACGTTGCCATCGTGACGGGCAGGGTCGAAAACGATCACGGCACGATTGACTTGCCGCTGATTTGCGACTGGCCCAATCGCCCACGGCAAATGGTTGATCACGCCATTGGCAAGCCGTCAACGACGCACTACGTCGTGCTTGCAAGAGATGAAACGTTGGCGCAAACACGCGTCGGCCTCACACCGATCACGGGCCGTAGCCACCAACTGCGCGTGCATATGGCGAGCCTGGGGCACGCCATCATGGGCGACAGTTTGTACTCGGCCAGTCCGCCCCCTGCGGGACAGCGACTACTGCTGCACGCTGCGAAATTGAGCTTTCCGCATCCACTATCCGGCGAGCCGGTCAATTGTGTCTCTGACGTACCGTTTTGACCGCGCCGCTCGCGGTTTAAACAATCACGCGCTTTCTATTCGCCCGCGTTTTCCACGGTTCGCGCTGCCGTCCCGCAATTCGTCGCTTGCCTATCGCGCTGTTTTCGTCGTCTCTCTACATTACGTTTCATGGCACCGACGCCATGCAACCCACAGAGAGACAACACCATGAAAACCGCTCAATTCCTCGGCACACTTTCTAACGTAGAACGCGCTCTGACCGGTGCTGTTGCGGTCACAATGAGCCTCGCAACCACCACCGCAATTGCCGCTGCTTTCCAAGGCGCAGCTTACGTCGAAACCCAACCGTTGATCGCCGCAATTGCTCGCGCGTTTGCATAGTCAGCGTCCGATGCGACACACCTCAGCGCACCGGGTGCGACCCTCCACTCTGCACCGTGTACCACGCCCCGCGTCCTGCACCACGCGGGAAGCGGTGGAGACTTCCGCGAACGTAACCCCGACGTTCGTTTGAGTCTCCTCCACTTCCAGTGTTGTCTCTAATGCACTACACCAGCGTGAACGGCAAACTGCGCAACCGCTTGCCCGTCGCGGCATAAATGGCATTGCCCAATGCGGGTGCAATCGGCGGCACGCCCACCTCGCCAATGCCACCCAGTGCCGCGCCGCTGTTAATGATTACGGTTTCAAACTGCGGGCATTCGGCCATGTTCATCTGGCCGTAGTCAGTGAAATTACTTTGCTCAACGATGCCGTCTTTCAGCGTAATGTTGCCTTTGAGCGCCGCCGTTAATCCGTAAATCGCTGCGCCGGAAATTTGCGCTTTCACGTTGTCGGGATGAAGTGCCAGGCCGCAGTCAACCGCCGTCACCACACGGCGAACTTTGATCTGTTTACCGACGACTTCTACGTCAACCACCATGCAGGCGATGCTCTTGAATGATTCGGCCAGCGCCATGCCACGGCCCCAGCCCTTTGGCATTGGCGCACTCCACTGTGCGCCGCTCGCAGCAGCATCCACCACTTTCGCAAATCGTGGTTGACCTTTCAGCAGTTCAAGCCGGAAAAGATACGGGTCTTTTTTCAGCGCAACTGCCAGTTCGTCGACAAACGATTCAACAAAAAATGCGTTGTACGAATTGCCGACGCTGCGCCAGTAGCCCACCGGCACAGGCAAGTCCACCTGCGCGTGATCGCACTTGAAATTGGCGAACGCGTACGGTAATTCCGCC
>JAYSUK010000389.1:0-2716 GCA_043719085.1 Burkholderiales bacterium
GATGAACAAATACTGCAGGGCCTGCTCGCGAGTCTGGGGCTGTGCCTGATGTTCTACAGCCTGTTGCAATGGGCGAGCCTGCGCGAAAATCTGTACCTCAAGTATGCATTGCTAATTTTTTCCAGCGTGCTTTTTTCAGTGCATTTCTTTGGTATCGGCGAGCTATACCTGTGGACGGACAACAACTGGATTGAAAAACATCTTGCCGGCATCAGTGCGCTAATGGCCTCCTGCGGAACCGCGTTGTTCGTCGAGGATGTGCTGGCGCAGGACATGGGCCGACGGCTGCGGCAGGCAACGAAGATTCTCGCCGGTGTATTGGCGTTTGCGGCGTTCGCGCACGCGCTCGACTGGATCGATATCCACGCGGTCAGCGTCGTCATGGGCACGCTCGGGCTGATGCCCTCGCTGCTCGGTATGCCCGGCGTCATCACCCGCATGCGACGCGGTGACAGTGTGGGTTTTTATTTTCTGCTGGCATGGGTTGGCTACTTCGTGGCCAGCGCCGTCATGGTTGGTGTGGTCAAAGGTTATGTCGGTGTGACGTTTTGGACGATGCATGCGTTTCAGATTGGCGCGACTTTCGACATGCTTATTTTCATGCGTATCGCAACACTACGTTCGACGGCCGTGCACATCGCGGCCCAACGCGCGGCACAGGAAAATGCGGCCCTGCATTCCCTCGCCCACACCGACCCGCTGACCGGCCTGCTCAACCGTCGGGGTCTTAACAGCACGCTCACGCTGGCGCTGCATAGTTGCACACCGGAAAAAATACTCGCCGTCTACATGCTCGATCTGGATCGTTTCAAGCTTGTGAACGACCAGTTTGGCCATAACGTCGGTGATGAGTTACTCGAAATCGTGGCCAGTCGTTTACTGGCCACGATGCGCGCGGGTGACGGCATCGCGCGCTTGGGCGGAGACGAGTTTGTCGTGACGGCTGGCGGCTTGCAAAGCGACGCTCAGGCGACGGAACTGGGCGTTAAATTGCTGACGGCATTGCAAGAACCGTTCGCACTCAGCCAGCACACCTGCAACGTCGGCGTGACCATCGGCTACGCGCTGGCACCGACCGACGGCCTTCACGCCGAGACGCTGCTCAAGCTGGCTGATGCGGCGATGTATGCGGGAAAACAGAGTGGCAGAAATTGTCTACGCCGCGCAGCGGTAGCGGGTGCTGAATAACTTACCGGCGCGCTGCGGTTGGACCATCGTAAAGCGGACGCAGAAAGTTTTTATCCAGAATCCATTGAACCGATTTTTTCACGATCCGCTTTATTGCACGGGCGACTTGGTGCGCATCGACGAAAACGCCGATTACCTGTTTCTGGGCCGCGCCGATGATCAGATTAAGTTTCTCGGTTATCGCATCGAGCTGGGTGAAATTGAAGCGTCGCTCGTCGGTATCGAAGGCGTGCACGAAGGCGTGGTGGTATTTAACAACAGCGCAAACGAATCCGAGCGCGAGCTTGGCGCAATGGTGAGTCTGGATGATGGTTTTGATCTGGATGCGTTGCGACTAGCTCTGCAAAAACGGTTACCCGCTTATATGGTGCCGACCCGCTTCAAAATCATTACGGACGATTTCCCGCGCACGCCGAACGGCAAATATGATCGCAAGCAGACGCTGAAAAAAGTGTTTGGCGGTTAACGCCGTCCCTGCTTAATCCACGTACCGCACCGTCACCACTGGGCTTCCGCCAGTCAGCTCGGCATGCAGTATTGAATACTCCGGCACTTCCACCCAAGTCGATGTATCGCGGGTGAGCGGTTCGGAAGCCACAATGATCGAGTCCGCATTTTCAGCGCCGCCGCTCATGCGCCACTCCTGATTGCCAAGGCCGTCGTCGTGCATGCCGTAATCGCGGCCCAGCGTATACCAAAGGCTCAGATAATTCAGGTTGGCCTCATGCACACGCGCCGGATCGTCGGTCGCGTAGCAGCCGAAATCGAAACAGTAGCGAACAGCGGCGAGCTGCGTGCCGTCGGCAATAAACAAATTTACCGATGACGAGTGCGCAATGCCCAATTGCGCACGCACTGCGCGAAGGATCGTGATCGCGCGCTCAATCGCGACCAGAAGTTCCTCGCGCGTGGCGTGTCGTCCGGGATCAGGCAGCGCCGAAACAATAAGCGCGTAGATCCATTCGCTATCGGTGGTGCCGCGAATTTCGGTCAGAAATTCCGGACGCACGAACGGCACCAGCAGCGGCTTCATCTCCGACATGCGCGCCAGATCACCGTTATGCGCCAGCGACAGCGGCACGCCGGGGAACTGAAACGGGTGCACGTTTTGCAACGAGATATCGACCGTCGTGCTGTAGGCCACGCCACGCACATGCCCCAGCACGCATGAAGCGCGCACCTTTTCAGCCATGTTCTTCAGGTTGCGATCGAACACCGGCAACGATGGCGAGCCGTACATAAAGGGTGCCGCTGGCGAATGCGAGCCCGGGTCCCACGCGCGCAAGCCAAACCCGGCAAGATTCAGCAGATGCAACATCTTTGGCATATAGCTCTGCCGCACCAGCGCGGAATCGGGCTGATAAAGCAAATGGTCCAGCAGCACAGGCTGGCCTAAATAAAGGAGGGCGCGGCACATGGTTTGATTACACAAGATTATGAAGCACAATGAACGTTGTAAACTCCAATAGACTTCTGATTAAGTTAAATTTGAATGTGGTTCGATGCTTCGACAGGCTCAAGAACGAAA
>JAYSUK010000390.1:0-23890 GCA_043719085.1 Burkholderiales bacterium
GCCGCAGTATCCCGACGCGTTGCCCATTGGCGCCGCGCTGGGCGAATTCGTCATCACCAAAGTCATTGGCGTGGGCGGCTTTGGCATTGTGTACATGGCGCACGACACAACGCTTGAGCGCACTGTGGCGATCAAGGAGTATTTGCCGATCACGGTCGCGGGCCGATCAAGCGACGACAACAGCGTGCTGGTGCGATCGACCCTCCGTCAGGACACATATTTATCGGGCTTGCAAGGCTTTCTGCGCGAGGCGCGCTTGCAGGCGCGTTTTTCGCACCCGGCGATGCTTGAGGTCTATCGGGTGTGGGAGCAAAATGCCACGGCCTACATGGCCATGCGCTACTACCCCGGCCGTTCGCTGCGCGATTTGCGGCACGATGCGCAATCGGCGCATCTGTTTGAAGAAGCATCCATCCAGCAAATCATCGCACCCGTATTGGCTGCGTTGGAAGAGCTGCACTCAAAAAACGTGCTGCATCGAGATGTGTCGCCCGACAACATTTTGCTATTGCCCACCGGCAGCCCGGTGCTGCTTGATTTTGGCTCGGCACGAACCGTTGTCGCAGGCGACGAACAGTCGCTCACCACGGTGCTTAAACCGGGCTACGCGCCGCTAGAGCAATATGCAGACGACGGTGCCATGGAGCAAGGGCCGTGGACAGACGTGTACGGTCTTGGCGCTTTGCTTCATTACCTGGCCATTGGCATCCCGCCGCCGCAGCCCGTTTCGCGATTGCTCGGTGGCTCGCTACTGGCTTTTGAAAACGACGCGGCCAGTCGCTACTCCGACTCGTTTATTGCTGCGGTGAGCGCTGCGCTCGCAGTCAAGCCCAAAGAGCGACTACAGACTGTGGCCGCGCTTCGCGATGCGCTGGGTTGGGGGAGCATCGCGACCGCGTCAACCGTCCCTAAAGCACCGGTCGGGGCGATGCCAGCGCCGCCACCATTGTCGCCCGTCACGCCGCCCATCATCGCCGAGAACCGCTCGAGGTCGCGTTGGTGGGTGCTGGGGTTGCTGTTACTGCTGACGGCGCTGACCGTGGGCGGCATGGCGTATTTCGGCGCTACACGCACCGCATCCGATGCCGCCAGCGGCAGCGCGTCAACGCCCGCTCCAACGCAGGCAACGCAGCCGCCGTTCGGTCCCGCCCAGCCTGCACCGGCAAAAGTGTCCGACACCGCCGTGGCTGCCCCCGCTGAAACCACCAAACCCGCATCATCGACGCCGACCGCTGCTGCGCCTAAACCCACCGCCGCACCCGCCGCGCGCTCTGCTACATCCGCACCCGTCCCGAATCTCAATGAAGCGCCAGCGCCGACCGCGAAAAATCCCGAAAAACGCAGTACAGCGAAATCGTCCAGCAGCAGCGCGCAAACAGGCACGCCGCCCGCAGCCACACCGCCGCGATCACCCACTGAGCGCGGGCAAACTACTGCCATCTGCGAGCGACTCTTCGCTAAACTCTCGCTTGGCAACGCTGTCCTCACCGAGGCCGAGCAAAAGCAACTGCCCGGATGCCGGTGACTCACCTTTTAAGGGGAAAAACCGTGCTCCATCGCTTCACGCTGCAAACCACTTTTTTGGCGCTGTTGACCGTAACTTTGGCAGCCTGCCAGCAGCCCCCAGTCAAGCCAGAACCGCCGCCACCGCCGATCCCGCCTGTTGCGACGGTCTACCATCGTGACGCCACGGCGGCGGTGGATTTTCTGGCGCAGAGTCTTGCGCAGCAACTCGCAAGAACCGCGCGCCCGACGCAAGCAACGGTGCCCGTAGAAGAATTTTTTAGCACCCAATCGGCCGAGGTGTCCGCCTCTGGGCGTGCGCTGCAACAGCGGCTTGCCACGGCGTTGTCAGCCACGTTCGCGCCGATGAAATTTGTACCGCTAGACACTGCTAGCGCAAACAACGCCCAGTGGGTGTTGCTGGCCAATCACGCCACGCCCAATCCGTCGGAAAATCTCCAGTCAGGCTCGTGGGTGCGTCTGCAGGTGGCGATGGTGGAGTCCTCAACAGGCAAGGTTTTGACGCGCATCAGCACCTATCTGGACGCCGCACAATTTAACTCGGAGCCCACGCAGTTTTTCAAGGACGCGCCAATGTATTTCACCGATGAGCGGCATCGTCAGCGCATTGGCGTGATGGGCGGACAGGCGCAGACGCAAGCGTTGGGCAGCGCGCTGCAAATTCAGTCCGAGTTGTCAGACGCCATCGCCGCCTACGAGGCGGGTCGTTTTCCGGACGCGGAGCAGGGCTTTATCAAAGTGAAAGCGTTAGCGCCCAACCATCCCGGCGCTTTGACCGGGCTCTACCAGACTTACTGGAAGCAGGGCCGCCGCACCGAGGCCGAGCAGGCGTTTTCAGATTTGGTCGGCGCGGGCGTTGATGCCGGTTCGCTGTCGGTGAAACTGTTGTTCAAGGTCGGCGGCACGGCGTTTGTTGACAGCGCAGATCTCGCCACGCAGTATCGGCTCTGGCTCAAATCGGTGGGGCAAGTCGCAAGCAGCAAGGATCGCTGCGTCGACGTCACCGGGCACGCGGGTAAGTCGGGCTCGGCCGAACTCAACGATCGGCTGTCACAACAGCGCGCCGAAAGCATTGTGGCCCTGATCGCACAAACCAGCCGCGACGCCCGCACCCGCTTCAAACCATCAGGACGCGGCTTTCAGGACACCATCGTTGGCACCGGCGCCAACGATGCCACCGATGCCATTGATCGACGCGTTGAATTCAAGGTTCGAACGTGCACGCCGTGACAGACAGCTTTTTGGTGAAAGCTCTATTTTACTGGGGCTAAAGCACGAAAAAGCGGGTTCTCGACTTATTGCATTTTGTGGCGTTAGCCCCTGTGCAATGGGGAATACAGCGAAAAGTTAATCGACGATTGCGCAGCTCGGCTCACTGCGCCTGCAGATTGATGGATTTGGCGATCGCTGCGCCGGTGATGGCTTCTTTTTTGTAGAAGCTGTCCAGTTGCGCGAGGCTCATCGGCTCGGCGATCACCGTGCCCGAGGCCTCGATGGTTTTGCGTGTTTCCGGGTTGGTCAAGCCCGCGTAGACGGCCTTGTGGATCGCCACCATCTGCGCCTCTGGCGTTTTCGGGCTGGCCTGAATGCCAATCCAGATGCTGAACACATAGTCCTCGAAGCCCCTGGTATTGCGCGCCGGTGGCAGCTTGGGCAGGCGCGCAATCGACTGCGTTGCGGCCACCGCCAGCAGCTTGATCTGGCCACCCTCCGCTGCCCCGAGCACGGGGCCCACCATCGGCACCACGGCAAAGTCAATCTGTCCACCCATCAGATCCTTGAGGTACGGTGCCAGGCCGTTGTAGGGTGCATGCAGGCCTTTAGCGCCGGCAATTTGCAGCGCTTTTTCAGCCATCAGGTGATACAGCGAGCCAACGCCGGTGGAGCCGAAACTCAAGGGCTTGTCGGCCTTTTTGACATGCGCAACAAACTCTTCGAGCGTGTTCACCGGCAAGTCCTTCCGCACCGCAATCGCAATCGGGGTGTGGCCGACGAGCGCGGCCATGCGCAGGTCTTCCGGCTTGTTTTTTGCGGCGGCCACGCCCAACGGGGTGTAGATCAGCTCCAGCGGCGAGCCTGCCAGCAGGGTGTAGCCATCGGGCGTGGCGTTCGCTGCTTTCATCACGCCCAACGAACCGCCGACGCCCACTATGTTTTCAACGATGATGGTCTGACCGAGCGGTTCCTGCATGCTTCTCGCCACCATGCGGCCAATCACATCCGAGCCACCGCCCGCCGGGAAGGCGACGATTAGGGTCAGCGGTTTGCTGGGAAAGTTCTGCGCGTTGGCCAGCGGCGATAGCGCGATGATGCCAATGGCTGCATTGGCAGCCAGCAAGGTCTTGATCCAGGGTTTCATAGTTGCTCCTTAGGGTTTGATTTTTGGTGCTGGTTAAAGTGAACGGGTCGGGGTGAGTCGCGCCGCTGCTGACCGGGCAGCGGGCGTTGTAGATACGGGGTTATGGGCAGTCGCGCCGCAGAACGCAAAATCGACCTCGGGTGCCAGGCCGCTGACGATGCGGGCGATGCTCTTGCCTGAGCCACACGCATGCGTCCATCCCAGCGTGCCGTGGCCGGTGTTGAAGTAGAGATTGGGCAGCTTGCTTTTGCCGATGATTGGTACGTTGCTCGGCGTGGCTGGGCGCAAGCCGGTCCAGAAGCTGGCCTGCGTGGCGTCTCCCGCACCGGGGAAAAGCTGCTCGACGCGGCGCACGATGGCCTCACAGCGCACGCGGTTCAAGTCACGGTCATAGCCATTCAATTCCGCCGTGCCAGCGATGCGCAGGCGATCGCTGTCCGGCCCGGTCAGGCGTGAGAACACGAGCTTGTATTCATCATCGGTGAGGCTCACCTGATGCGCCATGTTTGCGTCTTTCACCGGCATGGTGACGGAATAGCCCTTGGCCGGATAGATGGGCAGGCGAATGCCCAAGGGTGCAGCGTAGATCGGGCTTAAAGATCCCATCGCCAGCACATAAGCATCCGCTCGCAGGCGCTGAAAGCGCCCTTCGCTATCGGTCGCCTCCACATGATCGATTTGGCCACCGGCTTCGCGCAGTGCGGTGACGGTGTGGCTCATTAAAAATTTCACGCCCGCCGCCTCACAGAGCTTGACCAGCTCGCGGGCAAAACGGTTGGCGTCGCCGGATTCATCTTCAGCGGTGTAAGTCGCCCCGGCCAGGTGCGGACGCATGTGTTGCAGCGCAGGCTCTAACTTCACCGCTTCATCCGCGCTGATCACCTGCCGCTCACAGCCGAGCTCACGCATTTGCTCGGCGGGCCCCTGCGCTCCGTCAAACTCTTTCTGCGAGGTGTAGAAATGCAATATGCCTTGCGTGCGCTGGTCGTAATGCAAGCCGGTGGCACTGCGCAACTCTTGCAGCATCGCGCGGCTGTAAGTGCCCAGGCGCACAATCTGCGCGATGTTGTGCCGTGTGCGCGTCGGCGTGCATTCACGGATGAACTGCAAGCCCCACAGCCACTGACGCATGTCCGCCCGAATGCGAAACAAGAGCGGCGCATCTTCCTTGCCCAGCCATTGCAGCACCTTGAGCGGCGCGCTCGGATTCGCCCAGGGCTCGGCGTGGCTCACCGAGATTTGGCCGCCGTTGGCGAAGCTGGTTTCAGCGGCAGGATTGGCTTGACGATCTACGACCGTGACTTCGTGGCCGAGCTGAGACAGGTAATACGCGGAGCTGACACCGAGCAGCCCGCTTCCGAGGATAAGTACATGCATTTGAGTGCCTTTGAGGTTTGACAGACGAGCAGGCGTGGAAGCTGCGCAGGCTGCTACTCAAAAAACATAGCAACTGCGCATCGTCCAAGCCTTGCCGCTCCCCCTGTCCTCGATACCTGAGAGATTCACGCGCTGCCAGTGCGGCTACGCGTTTGCTCCTTCGGTGCGCCTTCGCTTTTCGCGATGGCGGCTCTCCAGACGGCTTCAAAAAAGTGTGCAGTGGTGGTGACCTGAGCGTTTATGGGAGTTTGCGCCTTCGGTGGATGTGACATGCAATATATTGCCGCATCGCTCTCCTGCAACTGCAATATAATACATTTCAACCGCGTTGGCAAATGTGTATGTCCTGGCCGGAAATCCACGCTCAACCGTCGATACAACTCCAGGCTGAATGCCGCATTAAATCGGGGCAAACGGGCATAAAACCGCGCTTGTCGATATTGCCAGTAAATCACCCGCTTGCCCTTATTAAATGCGCCATTCAGACAAAAGCTGATACCGCTACTGCGACACAGCGCAGGGTGAAAGTATCGGTGTGTGGCGATAGGCGAAAATAGCGCCATGTCACACACCATGCACCTCTCGGGCCTTGAGCCCCTCGAAATCGGCCCTGAATCCCTGTTTGTCAACGTCGGTGAGCGCACCAACGTCACCGGCTCACGCGCTTTTGCCAAGCTGATCCTGAATGACGATTACGCAGGTGCGGTCGAAGTGGCACGCCAGCAGGTGGCCAGCGGCGCGCAGATCATCGACGTCAACATGGATGAGGCGATGCTCGACAGCCGTGCCGCAATGATGAAGTTTTTGAACATCATCGCCACCGAGCCGGACATTTCGCGGGTGCCGGTGATGATCGACTCGTCGAAGTGGGACGTGATCGAGGCGGGCCTGAAATGCGTGCAGGGCAAGAGTGTGGTCAATTCGATTTCGATGAAGGAAGGTGAGGAGAACTTCATCAAACAGGCGCGCCTGCTGCGTCGTCATGGCGCGGCTGCGGTGGTGATGGCGTTTGACGAAAAGGGTCAAGCCGACACCTATCAGCGGAAGATCGAAATCTGCGAGCGCGCGTACAAACTGCTGGTCGATACCGTGGGTTTTCCGCCCGAAGACATCATCTTCGACCCCAACGTGTTCGCACTCGCCACGGGCCTTGAAGAGCACAACAATTACGGCGTAGATTTCATCGAAGCGGTGCGCTGGATCAAGCTGAATTTGCCGGGTGCCAAAACCTCGGGCGGCATCTCCAACATGTCGTTTTCGTTTCGCGGCAACGACCACGTTCGCGAGGCGCTGCACACGGTGTTTCTGTATCACGCGATCAAAGCGGGGCTCACCATGGGCATCGTCAACGCCGGGCAAGTTGGCATTTATGACGAGCTGGAGCCGGAGCTGCGCGAGCATTGCGAAGACGTGGTGCTGAACCGTCGTCAGGATGCGACCGAGCGCATGTTGTTGCTCGCTGAAAAAGTCAAAGGCGGCGGCAAGGTTCGCGTTGAAGATTTGTCATGGCGTGAATGGCCAGTCAACGAGCGCTTGAAGCATGCGCTGGTCAAGGGCATCAACACGTTTATCGTTGAGGACGCGGAGCAATCGCGGCAAGGATTTTCGCGTCCGCTGGAAGTCATCGAAGGCCCGTTGATGGCGGGTATGGACGTCGTTGGCGATCTGTTCGGTCAGGGCAAAATGTTTTTACCGCAAGTGGTGAAGTCCGCGCGCGTGATGAAGCAGGCGGTGGCGCATCTGGTGCCATTTATTGAAGAAGAAAAGCGGCTGCTCGGCACCAAAGCCAAGACCAAAGGCAAGATCGTTTTGGCCACGGTGAAGGGCGACGTGCACGACATTGGCAAGAACATCGTCGCGGTGGTGCTTCAGTGCAACAACTACGAAGTGATTGATCTGGGCGTGATGGTCGCCTGCGACAAAATCCTCGCGGCGGCGAAGGATTCAGACGCCAATATCATCGGCCTGTCTGGCCTGATCACGCCGTCGCTTGAAGAGATGGCCTATGTCGCCAAAGAGATGGATCGGCTCGATTTCCATGTGCCGCTGTTGATCGGTGGCGCGACGACTTCACGCATGCATACCGCCGTGAAAATCGCGCCGAATTACAAAAATCCCGTCGTGCATGTGGTCGATGCTTCCCGCGCCGTTGGCGTGGCAACGGCGCTGTTGAGCGATGAGATGAAGCCACAGTTTGTGGCGGATACCGCCGCCGATTACGCCGTGATTCGCGAGCGCCATGCCAACAAAAAGACGGTGCCGCTGCTCGAACTGGAAGTGGCGCGGGCCAATCGATTTTTTCCGTTTGCAGGCGATCACCTGCACTACACGCCACCCACGCCCAAGCACACAGGCGTGCTGCAATTGCGCGACTATCCGCTCTCAGCGCTGGTGCCCTACATCGACTGGACGCCCTTCTTCATCGTGTGGGATCTAGCGGGTAACTATCCGCGCATCCTCAATGACGAGATCGTCGGCGACGAGGCGCAGCGCGTGTTCCGCGATGCGCAGGCAATGCTCAAGCGAATCGTGCAGGAAAAGTGGCTGACCGCAAATGGCGCTTACGGCTTGCTGCCCGCCGCGAGCGACGGTGACGACATCATCGTATTTGCCGACGGCGCACACACCGATGTCGCGATGCGTTTTCACACGCTGCGTCAGCAGGTGGTGAAAGAAGCGGGTCGTCCTAATTTTGCTCTCGCTGATTTCATCGCACCGCGCGATAGTGGTCACGCCGATTACCTTGGTTTGTTCGCGGTTACGACAGGCTTGAATGGCGACGAGCGCGTGAAAGCGTTCGAAGACGCAGGCGACGACTACAACTCAATCATGTTCAAGGCGCTAGCGGATCGTTTGGCCGAAGCGTTCGCAGAGCATCTGCACGAGCGCGTCCGCAAAGATTTTTGGGGCTACGCGTTTGATGAAAAGCTTGATAACGAAGCGCTGGTAAAAGAAAAATATCGCGGTATCCGCCCCGCACCCGGTTATCCGGCCTGCCCCGATCATCGCGAGAAGATTGATTTGTTCCGCGTGCTAAACGCGGAGGCGATTGGCATGGGGCTCACCGAGTCGTACGCGATGACGCCACCGGCCAGCGTCAGCGGCTTCTATTTCGCGCATCCTGCCGCGCAATACTTCACGGTCGGCAAGCTGGGTGACGATCAGTTTGCTGATTTGGCGAAACGACGTGGCGAGGATGTTGAAATGCAGCGGCGGGCGCTTAATACGCTGGTGTAAACAAACGCAGAGGGTGTGCGAACAGGTGGTAATTCGGCACCAAACCACACCGTGTCGCGGCACTCCGAGGGCTGCCCCGTACGGTGTGCCGCGGGCTGCCACGCATGGTCATCACTAACGCTGTACTTCACGCCGGTGAGCCCTCGCGCTGTAAGGCTTTCCAGAAAAAATGCACCCCTTCGACTTCTTCCTTGATGCAACGCGGTAGCCTCGTCGTGACAAGGCTTGGTCGGTCGGGACATCGAGATGACCCTGACGATCCCGGACTCTAGTCAAAGGCGACCGGCGTGCACCCAACACAACCGTTGACGCCATTGCCGCGAATCATGTTGTTGACGTAACTCTCCACCACGCCAGTGGTTTGAATTGCCACACCGTTACCAATGTTGTTCGCGACAAGCACATTTGACAGTCGTGCAGTCGAGGTGGCGAGCGAGCTTGCGCTTCCTGCGATCACGCCAGCCCCACCATTGTTGGCAACCTGGCAACTGTCGAGATTGGCTGTGGACGTGCGCGCGGCGGTTAAGCCTTCAATTTGCACGCCGTTCGAACCGTTGGCGCTAAATGAGCTGTTGCTTGCGGTCACTCGGGAGCCGCTGCTGGCTTGTACCCCGATGCCGTTTTTTACGAATTGGCTACGCGTAATGCTTGCACGCGCAACGCCCGCCGTGGTTGTGACCTTCAGCCCGGCAAGCGTGTTGTTGCGGCTGACGGTGTCAGAAATTACTACATTGACGTCGGCCGCAGTTTCGATACTGATACCGTGGGACGTGAAACCTCCAATAACGCTGTTCTCAATCAGCAGCGTACCTACGCTCAACGCACGAATGCCGTTGAGCCCAGTTCCGACGCCGTTGATGTCGAGATAACGCAAGCGAACAACATCGGTCACAGCCCCGTTAACGATGATCCCGTTAGTACCTGCACCAAGAATGCCACCCAGACTTCCTGTGCCGTTGATCGTGATGGATTTGGTGATCGTCACCGCGCCGAATCCACCCGGATCGAGCACTGAGATTTCGCCGCCCGCCGCGGTCTTGGAAATGGCACCGGCAAATGTCTTGCAAGGCGCCGTCCGGCTGCAAGGGTTAACGTCGTCGCCAACGCCGGAAACCCAGGTTCGCGTTGCTTGCGCAAACGCAGTGCTTTGTATTACGAGTAACCAAGCGCCAACTATGAGCGCGCCAGGCAGATTGATACGCATTTTCGACTCCTTTTAAAGTGTTGTTTGTCGGGTTCCAACCCACTGAAGCGCTACATCGACGTCAGAACCCAGCAATGACGGTGAGCATCAAACGCCGCAACTACGTTAGTCGCAGCACGTACCCTCCCTTTCTCAGTTTAATCCTAATTAGCGGTGTACGTGATGGTTGTGCTCACAAACTTGACCCGCAAAATTTCTGGCTTCACGAAGCCTCGTGGGCAACACGTGAGTTAGTGCTTAAGTCTGTTCAATGGGATCCGGAGAGATCAACTTCTTTTGAAAAGTGCTGTTCCACATGGACTGACGCGTCCACTTACACCAATATCAATATTTGATGCGATTGGGCCTGACGACTCAATCGAGCAACAGGTTCAGAAAATAACTGTTTGAGTAGCGCTAACCCGATAAAACGTTCGACAAGCTGCGACTGCTGGGCTGGGCAAAACGGGGCGCATGTAGGTCCGATTGGTCGTGCGACTGCACTGGCACAACACCGTCCGCTGACTTTCGTCGTCGAATCCGACTCTTGCCAGTTCGGTTTTCGCACAAAATAGCGTTTTCTCGAATTATCAGAGTATTCTTTGGTTGTGATGAATCCAGCTTTGCGCATGGGCTTAGTCGGCTGCGGACGATTCGGCAGCCACCACGCCCGTTGTCTGCAAACCCTGCCGGGCGTCAAGTTGGTCGCGGTTTGCGATACCGACATTGGCCGCGCGCACCAACTTGGATCGCAATTGGAGGTGCCGTCCTTTGAGAATGTGGAGGCGCTTGCGGGTCGCGTTGATGCTGTGTCGATTGTGGTTCCGGCAAAAGCACTTGCCGATGTAGCGATGGTCGCGCTGGCGAGCGGAATTCATACGCTGATCGAAAAGCCCATGGCGGACGATTTAGCTCGCGCCTTAAAAATGGCCGAAACCGCGGCGAGGCGCAACCTGACGCTGCAAGTGGGGTATCTGGAGCGCTATCACCCTGCGATTACGATGCTTTACAAAATGAGGTCGCGACCGGAAATGATCGAATGCGTTCGCATGCAGCCGATTGACGCGCACACTAGTTGTGCGGAGGTCGTACTCGACATCATGACTCACGACATCGACCACGTGCTGAGATTGATGGGCGGACCGCCGACCACTGTCCACGCCGAACGCACTCTCATTTCAGGGCGGCAACACATTGTCGTCGCCAAACTGGGTTTTTCCGACGGACGAACTGCGCGGCTGATCGCGGGCCGTTCTGATCGGTCGCCCGAGCGAAGAATTCGCATCGAACGCTCGGGAGAATCGGTTACTTGCGACTTTCTCGCACAACGTGTGATTGGGGGCGCCGACGAAACGCTTGTTTTTTCTAGCAATCCGCTTAGAGCGCAGATTGAGGACTTTGTGCAATCCGTGCATACGCGTGCCACACCCAGAGTGGCTGCGGCAGACGGTGTGCGCACGCTTCAGTTGGCGCTGGATATCGTCAAACAATGCACCTGAGAGTCGAGCGTTGGTCATGAAACGGCTGAGCGAGTTGTGCGACTTGCCCACTTGGCGGGTGCTGAACGATGTTGCCATTACTTCATTCGGATTCATTGAGAGCGCAATTGAAAACCGTCTGGTTTTCGCTGAATCGAAAGATACGTTGGCGCTTGCGCTAAGGGGCGACGGCGTCAGCGCGGTGCTGACAACGCCGGAACTTGCAAGCGCCGTGCCGGCCAGTGGCCGCGGCTTGGTGGTTGCTGAGCAACCGCGTCGATTGTTCGTCGACGCGCACAATTGGATCGCTACGCACACCGATTTTTATGGCACTCCAGCACCAACCTTCATCGATCCGCTCGCGTATGTCGCCGCCAGTGCACACATCGATCCCGTCGGCGTGGTGATTGGCCCCGGAAGCCGAGTCGAAGCGCGCGCCGTAATTTTGACGGGCACCGAAATTGGTGCCAATGTCACGGTGCAACCCGGCGCAGTGCTCGGCGGTGAAGGCTTCCAGTGCATGCGGTTTGCTGATGATGTGATTGACTGCGCGCACGTCGGTAAGCTGCGCATTGGCGACCGTACCGTGGTGATGGCCAATGCGGTCGTAGCCAAGGCAGTGTTTCGTCAACACACCACCATCGGTGCGGACAGCCGTATCGGAAATACCGCCTTCATTTCGCATAACTGCCAAGTTGGCACACGCTGCTTAATTGGGCATGGCGCGGTAGTGGCCGGCAATTGCGTGATTGGTGACGGCGTAACGATCGGCCCCGGTGCAATCTGCACAGATCGGATCGTCATCGGCAATGGTGCCACCATTACTCTGGGTGCAGTGGTCACCACTCATGTTCCGAGCGAAACTCGAGTGACGGGCAACTTCGCGATGCCGCACGGGCAGTTCAAGAATTTCATGAAAGTGGCGATGGATGAGCAGGACACAAGCGAAAAGCAATAAATCACCCGCCGCATTGCCTCCAATAGCAATGAGCAACTGCGTGCTTTCGGAACCTGAAATTGGCGCCGCCGTCCGCGTCATGCGCAGTGGTGAGCTTCGTCAAGGTCGCGAGGTCGAGCGGTTTGAAAATGCCTTCGCGGCGTTGGTCGGCGCCAAACACGTCGTTGCATGCGCCAGCGGCAGCGCTGCCCTCCACTTGGCCTACGTGTTAAGTTTCGAACCGGGTGACGAAGTACTGGTGCCAGCCCTGACTTTTCTGTCCACCGCGACCATGTTGATAGCGATGGGCGCCATTCCGGTCTGCGTTGATGTCGATCCACATACTTGGCTGCTCGACATTCAGGACGCGGAGCGCCGACTGACAAAAAATACAAAGGGCATCGTTCCCGTTCACCTCTTTGGCAACCCCTGTAACCCAGAGGTTATTAACGATTTCGCCGCGCGGCACAGCTTGAAAATTGTCTGGGATGCGGCGCAGGCGCACGGCGCTCAAGTGGGCGGCATTGACGTGGGAGCGTTCGCGCCATTGGTTTGCTATTCGCTGTACGCGACCAAAAATCTCAACACTGGCGAAGGTGGTTTGATCTGCACTGACTCGCGCGCAGTCGCGCACAAATTGCGCACCTTGCGAAGCCACGGAATAGCAGACAACGGGCTGTGCGATGAGTTGGGATTCAATTACCGAATGACGGACATTGCGGGTGCCATTGGTCTGGCGCAACTCAATCTATTCGCTCAGCGTTGCGCGCGGCGACGGCGCAATGCGCAACGCTTGTCTGATGGCCTGGTCTCAGTCGTCGGATTGCAGTCGCAGCAGATTGAGTTCCGGTCACAAAGCGCATGGCATCACTACTCAATCACCGTGTGTTCTGACTCGTTTGGCATGTCGCGAGACGAGCTTCGAACGCGTCTCGCCGCCGATGGAATAGCTAGCAATGTCTACTATCCGCATGCACTCCCGCAGCATCCTGTCGTGCGCGCGGCTCACGGCGGCGCGCCTTGCCCGGTGGCGACACGACTCAGCAGCGAACTGCTGGCGATACCCGTGCATCACGCGCTCGACGATACTGAAATCGAGCGAATCGTTGCGGCGATTCGATGTGCCGCAGCAGATATTCGCACGTGAACTGCGCGGCCAATTCCAATTTGGCAAACCGCTGAGCATGTTGCCGATGCCGATTATCGTGGGCGCTCCACGATCAGGAACGACATTGCTGCGGATGATGCTGGATGCACATCCCCAGCTAGCGATTCCACCCGAAACGGGTTTTCTGACAGCGGTTGCAGCAGACACCTCGCGCGAAACTCTGTTCCAAACACTAACGAACTTCCCGCCCGGCCAACCTGCGTGGAATGACTTTGGGCTATCAAAGGACATGTTGTGGGAGGCACTGGGTGGCACTGCGGACTTCTTGTCAGAATATGGGGTTCGAGCCTTCTACCAGCTCTATGCGGCGCGTTTCCATAAATCCCGTTACGGAGACAAGACGCCAGGCTACTGCCAACACATGCCGCAAATTCAGAGCTTATTGCCAGAAGCTGCCTTCATTCACATCATTCGTGATGGCCGTGATGCGGCCTTGTCACTGCGGCCACTGTGGTTCTCGCCCGGACAGGACGTTGCGACTCTCGCCCGGTATTGGCGGTCCCACGTTGAAAAAGCGAGGGTTGATTCCACGCTCTGTCACAAGTACATGGAAGTGCGCTTCGAGGCGTTGGTCACGAATCCAAGTGGCACGTTAACTTCCATCTGCGAGTTCCTTGAATTAGACTTTGACCGAGTGATGTTGCAATTTTTTGAGAATGCGCATTCACGACTGGCAGAGCATCAGGAACGTGTCCGATCAGATGGCGTAGTGCTCGCAACGCAGCAGACGCGACTCATGCAGCAGTGGCGAACGACGACGCCACCTGACATCACGCGAGTCGGTTCATGGAGACATGTCATGACAACCGAAGAGCGCCAACAGTTTCGCCTTGTAGCTGGATCACTACTAAGTGAACTCGGCTACGAAAATTAGTAAGCAAAAAAGCGTACGTGACCAAGAAAAAACTTACCGTCTTAATCACCAATATCGAACTCTCAGGGCGAAGTGGCACCGAGATCGTGACGCGCAATCTCGCCCTTGGTTTGCTGGCTAGAGGTCACTTGCCAATCGTCTATACCAACACCCTTGGGCCTATCGCCGAGGAGTTGCGGCGTGCTTCAATACCGGTCACTACTGACATCACTCAAGTGGCAGAAAAGATCGATGTCATCCACGGACATCACACGCCAGTGACGGCAATTGCGGCGACCAATTTTCCAGAAGTACCTGCCATTTTCCTGGCGCACGATTTCACTAGTTGGTTTGACATCCCACCGTGCCTGCCGTCGATCCGTCGGTGCATTGCGGTCGATCAGGCCGTGGCGACCCGGCTCACGGCCGAACACGGCCTGCACCCTGAGCGTGTCAGCGTGATTCTCAACGCGGTGGATATGCAGCGCTTCACACTTGGGCCTACGCTTCCGCCGCGTCCTAAACGGGCGCTCGCTTTCGCCAAAAATCGCGGGCATTTAGAGCCAATCGCCGAGGCCTGCGCTGCACGCGGCATCGCGCTCGATACGGCTGGCCCGATGGGTGAGCGAATTCTCGACAAGCCTGAGACTGAGCTACCCCAGTATGATCTCGTTTTTGCTTCCGCATTGACGGCGCTGGAGGCGATGGCGTGTGGGCGTGCCGTCATCTCGTGTGATGGTCGCGGACTTGCGGGTTTGGTAACAGCATCGAACTATGCACGCTGGCGACCTCTTAACTTTGGTGCGCGAACACTGTTGCAGTCGGTGAATACGAGCACTATTCTTCGCGAGATCGATAAATACTCGCCGAGCGACTCCGTCGCAGTATCGGAGATGTTGAGGCAAGATGGAGACATCGAAGCATGGCTTGACGCGTTTGAGCGCGTGTATTACGAATGCATTGAAGAGGTCAGCTCTCCAGCCACTTCGCAAGAGTCGTTCAGTACGGCCACAGCACGCCATATGCAGCTTTCGCAACCGAGACTCGATCAAAAGTGGCCTTGGATGATGGAGAGGCAACAGTTGCTGGATCGAATCGAGCGCTTGAATTCCGGCCTGTCGCCGGTAGACATCGGAACCACGTACTTTTTTACGCAGGAGACCGCGGATTGCGACTTTCAGCTTGTGCATGGATTTTCGGATATCGAGGCTTGGGGCGTCTGGACGGACGGCGCTGAGGCATGCGTTCGAATTCGATTGCCGAAGTGCGATGCCGCCACACTGCAGGTCATCTTCGGAATCTCTCCATTTGTCCAGTCGTCACATCCACACCTTGATGTCGAGGTGATGATCAACGGCACTTCGGCGGCAATGTGGTCATTCCACTTTGAAACAGTTACAAACACTGAGCGCCGAAACATGATCGTTCCGACGCGACAACTTGATGCAAGTCGTCATGCGTGGCTGACGTTTCACATCAAAAGTCCAATCTCACCGATGGAACTTGGCGCGAGTTCGGACTCACGTCGCATGGGGTTGGGCTTCAAGTCATTTGTCGTGACGACAGTGTCGACGAATGGCTAAGCCATTTCTGGCCTCGCCACCAACGAAAGTGCTGCGCGGACTGCGGCCAGGTGCATTGGTGCCATTAGCCATGCGATCGCCACTGCGCATGGTTCGGCTACGCAGGCCCACCACGTGATCGCGCAACTCACTCGAAATCGCGCGCTGGTGATGGAGTTGGTGCGTCGTGAATTTTCAGGTCGATATCGTGGTTCATTCGGCGGTGTCGCATGGTCGTTCGCACAGCCGCTGTTTATGCTTACTGTGTATACCTTTGCGTTCGGTGTCGCGCTACAAATTCGTTGGGGATCGGGCGGTACGGCTCACTTCGCGCTGATGGTGTTCGCCGGACTGATTGCTTTTAACGTGTTCGCCGAGTGCTTGACCAAGGCACCCATGCTCATCGTTGCGAACCCGAATTTCGTCAAAAAGGTGGTGTTTCCGCTAGAAGTGCTGCCATGGGTAATGGCGCTGACGGCAACATTTCATGCGCTTATTGGGATAGTCATCTGGTTCGCAGGTTATGCGTTTCTGGTGGGGGCGCCGAGCCCCGGCGCGCTGCTTTTTCCAATCATTCTGATATGTATGTTTCCGATTCTGCTGGGGTTGGGATGGCTTCTCTCGGCGCTCGGCGTGATTGTTCGTGATGTGGGGCAACTCACGGCCATGCTTTCACATGCGCTGCTCTTCCTCACGCCGGTTTTCTACAGCGTTGAAGTCGTACCACCCGTTTTTCAACGTGTTTTGCTGGCTAACCCGTTGACCTATGTCATTGAGCAACTGCGCGCTGTCTTGTTTTCCGGGCAACTGCCAGCATTCACGGGTTTGCTCTTGTATTTCTGCCTGGCATCCTGCTTTGCGTACGTATCGCTCGTCGTGTTCCGTCGGTTGCGACCGGATTTCGCGGATATGGTCTGAGCATGGATGACATCGCGATCTCAGTGCGCAACGTCAGCAAACGCTACAAGGTGTTCGCGAACAACCGTACGCGCCTGCTCAATACCCTCTGGCCAGAACGTTATCCAGTCGATCAGGAAGTGTGGGCATTGCATAACGTAAGTTTTGAGGTCAAGCGCGGTGAATCCATCTCTGTGATTGGTCGCAACGGTGGTGGCAAAAGCACGCTGCTACAAATCATCACAGGCGTCGTCGCACCGACCTCTGGCGAGGTTCGCGTGAACGGACGTGTGTCAGCGTTGCTGGAGTTAGGCAGCGGCTTCAATCCGGAATACACGGGTCGCGACAACGTCATTCTCGGTGGATTACTGCTCGGCCTGCAGCGCGATCAAATCCTTGATCGCTTCGGCGAAATCGCTGCTTTTGCTGATCTCGGTGATGCGATTGAACGTCCCGTTAAAACGTACTCCAGCGGCATGTTGATGCGATTGGCGTTTGCCGTTCAGGTGCTAACCGATCCCGAAATTTTGATCATTGATGAAGCGCTGAGTGTTGGCGATTTTTTCTTCCAGCAAAAGTGTTTCGGCTATATCCGTGGCCTTCGTGAAAAGGGCGTAACGCTACTTTTTGTTTCGCACGATATGGGCACAGTGCGTGACATGTGTACAACGGGCCTGTTTCTGAAAAGCGGACACGTCGATTACTTCGGTGACAACTTGCAGGCGATTCGTCGCTACATGAAACCAGAAGAAGATGCGCCTCGCGCCGATTCGCTTCCCGATGACTCTAAGGCTCTGCCAGCAGTCGGCGTCGTATCAAGCGACCCTGTCCTTGCCCTCGACGACCCGTTGTGGGTAGTTAACGAACAGGTGCAGGTCGCCGCGCCTGGCAAGAAAGGTCAACTGCTAGCCGTTGGCGTCTACAACGCGGCGGGTCGGCCCACGCTGCACACAAAAATCGGCGTTGATCTCACGTTCCGCGTTTTGTTTCGTGCCCACTGCCGCGAGCCACTGCATCTGAGTGTCGTCATAAAAAATAAGTACGACCAGATTGTCACTGCAATAGGTTCCCACGTATTGAGAACCGCGCCTCCTGTACTTAAGGACGGCGACCACTCGATTTTCGAATTGACACTGCGCTCCGATCTTGAAGCGGGTCTTTATTCATTTGTAGTGCGTCTTGCGCAGCCGGCTGAAATTGGCGCGGCGGTTCCGTTAATCGACGAGTCTCCGTGGCTTGGCCCCCTGCAAGTGGCGTGGGACTACGACCGAGAGATCCCACCTTTTTATGGCATGGTGGGCTTGAATGCCTCGGCGCGTTTCGTAGTATCGCCGCAGCAAGTTTCAGAGTAGTTCAGCGTCTTAACTTGTAGGCCACCGCTCCGCCCAAACCATGCGCTTCCTGCCAGCGCAGCTGAAATAATCAGGCCGTAGACCAGCATCGCCAACTCAATGCCCTGCTTTTTCGCGCGCCAAGGCGAATTCGTCGATGATTGCAGCGCGACCCAGATAACCTGCTGCCACGTCTTCCAATGCCGTGGCAGTGCCCGCAAACTTGGGAAACGGCGCGGAAGAAACGTTGTCCACCGACATCGATTTCACGTTGTCCGGCGTCAGCGGCTGCGTGGGCACGTACTGCAAAACGGACGCGAGGATCGACGTCACAAAACCGGGCAAGCCGATGATCATGTGTTTGTTGTGAGCCAACGTCATCACGTACGCGACGAGTTCTTTCAACGTGTAGACCTTCGGCCCGACCAGCTCAAAGCGCTGACCGACCGTCGATTTTTCGGCGATTGAAGCTACGAACGCACGCGCTACATCGTCGCCCCACACTGGCTGAAAGCGCGCGCCTGCGCCGGGCAACATCATCGGCATCAACGGTGGCAAAAAGCCGATCAGATTGGCGAACTTAGTGAGAAATGAATCACCGCGTCCGAAGATCACAGACGGTGCGAAAATCGTGAAATCAAGCCCGCTGTCGCGCACGATCGCGTCTGCCCGCGCCTTCGATTGTTGATATGCACTCGGGCCGTTTTCATTCGCACCGAGTGCGCTCATGTGAAGGTAACGCGACACGCCCGCTGTTTTGCATGCGGCAACGGCGTTCTGGGTAAGCGTGACGTGCGCGCGCTCAAAATTGCCGTTCAAAATACCCACCAGATTGATCACGGCGTCTTTGCCGCGCGCCAGTTGCGTTAGCGCCGCAGCATCGTGCACATTGGCCTCCACAACGGTCACACTGGGCAGTGGAAACAGGGCGCGAGCGTTGTCGCGTTTGCGTGTGGGCACCGTGATCGAGTGACCCGCCATGACCAATTTGTTACATAGGGCGCGACCCACAAAACCGCTGCCGCCGAGGATGAGAATGTTCATTGTTTTTTCGTTGTGAAAGGGGTGAGTTTCGTCGTGAAAGTCAACGTTGCCGTGGGTGGGTAGGCGACGACTTGGCGTCGCTCGGTGCGCCGAGAACGCGGCCGAGTCCGCGCCTACTTCGGTGGAATCATCCCTAGCCGCGACTTGATCGACGTATTGCCCCTGCCTGCAAGATGCGCGTACCAGACGGCGTTGGCCAACACTTTGCGCACGTAGTCTCGGGTTTCATTGAACGGGATGGACTCGGCGTAGATCGCGCCTTCAAGCGGCCCGTCGGCCCGCCAGGCCCGCGCCCGGCCCGGCCCCGCGTTGTAGGACGCTGCTGCCATCGGCTCCGAGCCGCCCATCTGGTCGAGCACGGTGCGCAGATAAAACGCGCCGAAACCCGTGTTCACATCAACGTTAACAAGTTGGCTCGGACGATAGTCGGTCGCCTTCATCTGCGTGGCGATCCACTTGCCGGTTGCGGGCATGACCTGCATTAAACCCAGTGCGCCCGCCGATGAAACGGCCTCTGCCCAAAAGCGCGACTCCTGACGAATCAGGCCGAACACCAGCGCATGATCAAGCGCTGCCTGCGTTGCAGCTTTCTTGATTTCTGCTGCGTACGGCATCTGATAGCGCAAACCAAAATCATGCTGCGATTTTGTGCGCTCAGCGGTGTTGATCGAGCGATCCCAAATACTTTTGCGGCGCATCCATTCGGCGGCCATCAACGAGTCGGCATCGTTGAAATCTTTGACCACACCGTACCACTCGCGCGCTGCGTCAGCTCGCAAGCCCAGCTCGGAGAGTTTGAGCACGCGTTTGGCCGCAGCCGATTGCTCGAAGCGTCTGAACTGGTCAGGCATCGGGGTTACGGCGCCTGCTTTAAGCGTAGTCGGCGCGGGTAACGGCGCGTTGATTTCTTCAGCGGCGAGCAAGCCATAAAAACTGAATTCCCTCGCAAGGTCTGCATAAATCGCCTGCGCACCCGCTTTATCGGAAAGCTCACTCAGTGCGCGCGCCTTCCAGTATTTCCACGCCGGATCGGCCACGCCCGTCTGCGCAGCGGAGGCCACTGGGCTCATCGCATTGATCGCCCGCAACACTTCGCTCCATGCGCCCGCACGCAGCGCAGCGCGGGCGATCCACGCCGCCTGCCAGTCGCCCAGGCGCGTCATCGTCTGTTCGTCGCCCGCACGCTTAAACCAGGTCATCGCCTCCGCGGTATCAAGCCGACGCGCGCTTGCGTAAGCCAATTGACCCGCTGCGTAACGCTGTTCTTCATCCGTGAACTTGCTGCGCATGCCGGACCACACCGCGCGCGCTCGGGCAACGTCGGCGCGAGCGAGTTTGGTCAAAGCGTAAAGGCCCGCCTGTCGATGTGAGCGCGATGACCATGCGAGGCCCGCGTTCAAATACGCCTCGGGCGACGAATGCGCGCGTTGCAACGACTCGGTGCTTGGTCGATTGTCGGTTGACAGTCCTTCAGCCGCCCGTGCGCCCGCCAAAAAAGTGCCGCCGTCGGCGGTCGTGCGAAAGCGCCACAGCGCATCGTCGGCGCTCATCTGACCGTGTCGCGCCAACGCCGAAAATGCATCCGCACATGCTTCGGTCAGTCGTTCCTCCCACACGCCGCGTGGCACCGGCAGGGGCTCTTTCGTTGCAGTTTTTGCGGCAAGTGAGGTGCGATGGCAGGCGATCTCACTGTCGTCGGTTTCAAAGCCGCTGGACGCCCTGGCGAAACCGTCCCAATTGCCGGTTTTGCCCAGCTGTTTCAGCCAGTCAATACGCAGTCGGTCTGCAATGAATTCACCCGCGTACTTTTGCATAAAGCGCTCAACATCGGTTGCAATGCCCACGTTATCAAGCTGCAAGCGCAGCGACCAGTAGTCGACATAGCTTTCAAGCACGTTGCCCCGCGTTTGCGGCAGCGCGGCGCTGACGCGTCGCAGGTCGCCGAGGCGAAAGCCTTCTGACGCATCTTTTACCGAAGCATCGGTGGCATAAACGGAGAGCGACGCCAGTAACAGCGAGGCAGCGAGGGATGCACGAAAACAAGTCATACCGCTATTTTCCGCCAAGATGCTCTCAATGCACTTGCAGATAGCCAGCGTGAACCGCGCTCGTCGGTTCGCTAGAATTCGCAGCATGCAAAACGAGGCAATCAGCGCAGGTGCAGTGGTCGGGGTCGTCATGGGGTCGTCCTCGGATTGGGACGTGATGAAGCACGCCACCGAGATGCTGGAACGCTTCGGCGTCAATTTTGAGGCGAAAGTGGTATCGGCCCACCGCACGCCAGACGACATGTTCAGCTACGCCGATTCCGCCATCGAGCGCGGCATCCGCATCATCATCGCCGGCGCGGGCGGCGCGGCGCATTTGCCCGGCATGCTTGCCGCCAAAACCACAGTGCCGGTGCTTGGCGTGCCGGTGCCGTCAAAATATTTGCGCGGGGAAGACTCGCTGTTGTCGATCGTACAAATGCCCAAAGGTGTGCCGGTCGCAACCTTCGCCATCGGCGAAGCAGGTGCGGCCAACGCGGCGCTGTTCGCGGTCGCGATGCTCGCCATTTCCAACAAAGCGCTCGCGCAACAACTGCTCTCCTTCCGCGACGAACAAACCGCCAGCGCGCGCAGCATGCTGGTGCCGCCGGTGTTGGCTGACAAATAAACATGCTTGCACCGGGAAGCTGGCTCGGCTGCCTCGGAGGCGGTCAACTGGGCCGCATGTTCGTTCACGCCGCGCAGGCCATGGGCTACAAAGTCCTCGTGCTCGACCCGGATGCGACCGGCCCCGCTGCCCAAGCCGCCGATGACGTGATCGTCGCGGCCTACGACGACATGGACGCCATCGCGGCCTTCGGCAAGCGCGTTGCCGCCGTCACCACCGAATTTGAAAATGTACCCGCTGCTTCACTTGAAGCACTCGCAGCGATGGTTCCCACGCGACCCGGCGCAGCGGCAGTTCGCATCGCGCAGGATCGGCGCAAAGAAAAGCGATTTTTCGTTGAGCACGGATTGCCGGTTGGCCCATTCGCCGTAGTCGAACGCGCGGAAGATTTGCGCGATGCTCCGGCGCATTTATTCCCCGGCATTTTGAAAACGGCAACGCTAGGCTACGACGGCAAAGGTCAACAGCGCGTGACCTCCACCACGCAGGCGTTGCTGGCGTGGATGAGCATGAAGCAGGCCCCGTGCGTGTTAGAGGCGATGATCCCGTTCGAGCGCGAAATTTCGGTGCTCGTCGCGCGCTCAGCAACCGGCGAAGTGCGCGTGTGGCCGGTGCAGGAAAACCAGCACGTCAACGGGATTCTCGACCTCACGATTGTGCCTGCACGGCTTGATGCAGCGGTGCCGGATCAAGCGCAGGCACTGGCGCGAAAGCTCGTCGAAGCGCTCGATTACGTCGGCGTGTTGTGCGTAGAAATTTTCTTCACCGCAGATGGTTTGTTGTTAAACGAAATCGCGCCCAGACCGCACAACAGCGGCCACTACACGATAGAAGCCTGCCAGACATCACAGTTTGAACAGCAGGTTAGAGCGCTGGTCGGCGCTCCGATCGGCGACCCGTCATTAGTGCAACCGGCGGTGATGGTGAATGTGTTGGGGGATGTGTGGTTTGATGCGGTCTTGCCGATGCAGCCCGCGTGGGATGAGGTGCTCGCGCTACCCGGCGCACACGTCCATCTGTACGGCAAAGCCGAAGCCAGAAAAGGCCGCAAGATGGGGCATGTGACTTGTGTGGCGGCGACGCTGGAAGCGGCGCTGGCCACGGCTGTCGAGGTGAAACGGATACTGCGCATCCCGTAACCCGGAGAAGCAAAGCGCGTCCGGGAAGTCGTAATCCCGTAGGGTGGGTTTCAACCCACCACAAATTGATACCAACCAAGTTCGTTCTTCGCAAGCCTAGTTCGTTTGCCACGATCCCGCTCATGCCGCGGGGCAGTCACCTTTTTTGCTTCGCCAAAAAAGGTAACCCAAAAAAGGCGACCCCGACGATTGTCCTGATCCTGCGATGCTCAGAAAAAAGCGGAACGGCCCGAACTCGCTGCGCTCAAACAGCGGGCCGTTCTGATCGCTTTTTTCTTGCGCTTCTCGGGGCCACTCAACAGGGACCCGTCGAGCCGATATTTGATCGCTTCGCGATGGGGATCAGGATGCGATCACATGTGTCTCACGCAGGCGGCCCTTCCGTCGTGACGAACTGCGTCAAAATTGGCGGCTCGGCCCTGGATATATTGAGTACACGTTGAGGCAGAAAAGTGATTGAACCCGTTGTATCGCTGCGCAGGCCGCTGTTTTTTGGCGTCGGGTTGTTCTTAATTTTTGCGTTGCCCAACGCACCTAACTGGTTTGAATTGATGCAATCGACCCCAGTGGAGATGCGGCTTGAAGATGCACGTGTTGTCGAGCGCTGGGAAGGCCGCCGCAACATTAGAAACGCCAGATTCACTGTTAAAGCTCGATATCTGATTGACGGCGTGGCACACGTTTGCAATCGGGCGTTTTTGTCAACGTCGATGAAAGCCAACGAGACCGATGCTGATGACCAGGTCAAAATGCTCTCGGCAGTATCTATTCATCACGGGCGAGCAATTCGTGGTGGTGGCGCGAACGATTGCTGGTTGCACACGAACTGGAGAGGCCCATTTGTGATCGCCTGCATCGGATTTTTTATCGGCTTTTTCCTCGCTTACCCGAGCAGAGCCGAAAAGTATCTGCGCTAAGTCAGATGCACTCGTAGCCCCATCGCGAAGCGATCAAATATCGGCTCGACGGGTCCCCGTTGATTGGCCCCGAGAAGCGGAAGAAAAACGCGATCAGAACGAAAAACTGTCTGAGCGTAGCGAGTTTTTTTCGTTCCGCTTTTTTCTGAGCATCGCAGGAATAGGCCAATCGTCGGGGTCGCCTTTTTTGGGTTACCTTTTTTGGCGAAGCAAAAAAGGTGACTGCCCC
>JAYSUK010000040.1:0-6303 GCA_043719085.1 Burkholderiales bacterium
GTCGCGACCGGTGACGTCTAGGGCGAAAGATGCGCCAGTGCGCATCGCAATTGATGTCGACGGTGGCGACCACGGCGCGGCAGTCACGCTGCCCGCTGCCGCGCAGTTTTTAGCAAAGCGATCTGACTCGCACCTCGTGCTCGTTGGCCTTGCGTCGTCGCTGGCGTTAGCCAGCAAGCACATCGCTTCGGCTGACTTGCGCCGCGTGACTCATGTACCCGCAACCGAGGTCGTGGGCATGGACGAGTCGCCTGCGCTCACGCTGAAAAACAAAAAGAATTCCAGCCTTCGTCTCTCGCTCAATGCGGTGAAAGACGGACGCGCGGATGCCTGTGTCAGCGCAGGCAACACCGGTGCGCTAATGGCCACCGCTCGCTTCGTGCTGAAAACATTGCCAGGCATTGACCGGCCCGCTATTGCAGGATTTTTTCCAACGCATACGGGGCACGGTCGCGAAGGCGACGGCGGCGCGCTGGTGCTTGACCTCGGCGCAAACGTGGATTGCTCAGCCGAACACCTGCGCCAGTTCGCCATCATGGGCGCGTCGTTGTCGTCGTCCCTGACCGGCAAAGCACGCCCTACGGTGGCGCTGCTCAACATCGGTGAAGAAGAGATCAAGGGCAACGAACTGGTTAAGCATGCCGCCGAATTGATTCGCGCCACCGACCTGAACTTCGTCGGCAACGTAGAAGGCACCGACGTTTTTCGAGGCAAAGTGGACGTAGTGGTGTGCGACGGATTTGTCGGCAACGTCGCGCTGAAATCGGCTGAAGGCATTGCCAACCTGATGTCGCAAATGTTGCGCGAAGAGTTCTCGCGCGACCTGCCTTCAAAGGCAAGCGCCGCGCTTGCATACCCGGTGTTGAAACGCTTCAAAGCGCGCATGGATCCGTCGCAGCACAATGGTGCAACCTTACTTGGCTTGCGCGGGATTGTCGTGAAAAGTCATGGCGGCGCTGACGTTGGGGGCTTTGCCACCGCCATTGAGCGCGCCTACGAGGAAGCACGTCACGATCTGATCGCAGAACTGACCGAGCGCGTTGCTGCGCTCAACATCATCGGGTCTCCCATAGCGGCGAAAGTTGCCAACAGTTAAGCCCCGTTCGGCCACTCTTGATGTGTGTTTTGGCATCAGCGCTTTTGCTGTTTAAATAGCAAGAATTCGCCGCCAACGCGCTTATCTCTTGTTTACCAAAATCATTTCCACCGGAAGCTATCTTCCGGAAAAAATTCTCACCAACGATGACCTGTCGAAATTTGTCGATACTTCGGACGAATGGATTCGTACGCGCTCTGGTATTCGCTCGCGACACATTGCTGCGGATTGCGAGGAAACCAGCGATCTGGCCGTTGCCGCCGCCAACAACGCGTTGCAAGCTGCGGGCCTCACGGCAGCAGACATCGATTTGCTTATCGTTGCGACCACCACGCCGGATGTGATTTTCCCAAGTACCGCGTGCATCGTGCAAGACAAACTCGGCGCGAACAGCGCCGCTGCGTTTGACATTCAGGCGGTGTGTTCCGGCTTTGTTTATGCGCTGTCCGTCGCCGATAAAATGGTTGCGAGTGGCGCGCACAAAAACGCGCTGGTAATTGGTGCGGAGATTTACTCGCGCATCCTTAACTGGAAGGATCGCACCACCTGCGTGCTGTTCGGCGACGGTGCGGGCGCGGTCGTGCTGACTCAGTCGGAAGCGCCGGGAATCCTCGCCACCAAGCTGCATGCGGATGGCAGTCGTCGCAATATTTTGAACGTGCCGGGCCATGTGCGAAACGGCGTCGTTTACGGCGATCCGCACGTCCACATGGACGGCCCCGCCGTGTTCAAAATGGCGGTGAACGTGATGGCCGACGTCTGCAACGAGACGCTCGCGATGGCCAACATGACCGCCGCCGACATCGATTGGTTGGTGCCGCATCAAGCCAACGTACGCATCATTGACGCCACCGGAAAACGCCTCGGCGTCCCACCCGAAAAGACGATTGTCACTGTGCAAGGGCAGGGCAACACATCCGCCGCATCGATTCCGCTGGCACTCGACACTGCCGTACGCGATGGCCGCATCAAACCGGGTGACTTGGTGCAAACAGTAGCAGTAGGTGGCGGATTTACCTGGGGCAGCGCGCTGATTCGCTGGTAGCGGGCCGGATTGAAGTCGGCTACAGCTTTTTGCTGAAAGTTCCATTCTGTTCGGGCTTATAGCACGTTTATGGCAAAAGCCGACTATTCGCGTTTTATGCCTGTAAGCCCATGCTAGTTTGGGCTTTCGACTGAGAGTTGAATGCTGGCGCATCGTGGGATGGGCATCGGCACCCTCAAAATCCCCTGCGATTCGACAATTATTGTTATTCCGCCACTCGGCGGGCGTACCCAACAAATACTGAGTGAGGGCCGCAGGCATGCAGGCGCTACGTTGGCGCGTTTATTCAATACACCGGTCACTACGGCGCGCAAAATGGGCCTCTTAACATCGGATTTTTGGGGGAGTAGCACATGCAGCTCGAGGTGAACGCTCAACGCTATGAGATCGATCCGCTGTGGCATGACGATACGTTGCTCAGCGTGCTGCATGATGCGCTTGGAATGGTTGGCGCAAAGTACGGCTGCGGCGTCGGTGTGTGCGGCGCATGCACGGTACTGGTCAACGGTGAGGCAGTGCGAAGCTGCGGCCTCGCTGCACGCGACGCGGTCAGCAAATCGATCACGACTGTCGAAGGGCTCGCTCGGGACGACGCGCTGCACCCCGTGCAACAAGCGTGGCTCGATGAAGCGGTCGCGCAATGCGGCTACTGCCAGAGCGGGCAGATCATGGCGACGGTGGCGCTGCTCTCTCGGATCGCCTCGCCATCAAATGCTGACATCGATACTGCGCTTGACGGCAATCTGTGTCGCTGCGGAACGCAACAACGCATTCGTGCTGCTGTGCATCGCGCGGCCGCTGCGATGACGGCAACGACGCGAGGCGGCAAATGAACCGTCGCACATTCCTCGAAGCATCGGGCGGCTTGACCGTGCTGCTCGCAGGCGGTTGCGCGCTGCCAGTCATTCCAAAGCGGCCAAAGCCAGAGCTGTCGGACGCAGCATCGTGGGTGCGTTTTGCCGATGGACGCTACAGCCTGCACATTCCTCGCGTCGAGATGGGACAAAACATTTTGACGGCTCTCAAGCAGATTGCTTGCGAGGAGCTTGGGGTGGGTTTCGATGCGCTAGACGCCAGGTCACACAGCACTCATCGTATTGCCCGCGTGCGCGCCACCGTCGGCAGCGATTCGATCAAAGACTTTGCACTGCCGTTAGCGCAAGCGTGCGCCACCCTGCGTGAGGCAATTGCGCGTGGTGAGCGTTCTGGCGTGCTGGAGGCGAAGCCGATCCCGGCGACCGAGTTGCGCGCCTTTGCTAAGCAAACGAAGTTCGTTGGCAAAGCGGTCGCCGTGGAGCAGGCAAGCGACATCGTTCGTGGACGCGCAGTGTTTGCAGGCGATGTGCGACGCCCGAACCTCGCGTTCGGTCGCGTGCTGCGCGCACCGGTGTCGCCCGAAATTCGCTCGCGCGTTAAATCGCTGAACGAAGCATCTGCCAGCGCAGTGCCAGGATTCATCGCGCTGTCCCGCGATCCCCTGCTTGCGCAGATGAACTCTGAAGGGGTTGGCATCGTTGGCGCGACGCCTGCAGCGCTGGATCGCATCGAGGCTGCACTTGCCATCGCTTGGCACACAGAGGGCAGTTTTGAGCAAGCGGATATCGATGCGGCCATCGATATCGATACGCGGCTGGCACGCGGCGCGCTTCCGCATAAAGTACATAAAGACGTGGTGGATACTGATGCACCGTGGGATGTCGATCTGCGTATTGATATCCCGCTCGCAGCACATGCGCCGATCGAGCCGCGCGCGGCGGTGGCGGAATTTTCCTCGAAAGACAGGCTCACGCTTTGGGTCGGCTCTCAGGATGTGTTCTACCAGCGTGACGTGGTGGCAAAGCGCATGGGGCTTGCCGAGGACAACGTGGTCGCACACGGCCAACGCGTGGGCGGTGGTTTTGGCGGCAAGACGATCTGCACCGTCGAGCTTGAAGCCGCAGTGCTCGCGCGCGCATGCGAACGCCCGGTCAAAGTGCAATGGACGCGCGCACAGGAATTTCGCTACGGGTTCCATCGACCGCCGACCAGCCATCGAATTCGCGCGCGCGTGAAGAATCGCGAAATCGATACGTGGTGGCACGGTTTTGCCAGCAGCCACATCCTGTTTACGAACGCCGCACTGCCACCGTGGATACAAACGGTGACGAAAGTGATCGGCGACGACGGTGTTGCCCGTGGCTCGACGCTGCCGTATCGCGCCACTCGTAAGCGCACCGAATTCGACTTGACTCGGCTGCCGGTGTTTACCGGGCCGTGGCGCGGTTTGGGCGCTGCGGCGAACGTGTTTGCCGTAGAAAGCGCCGTGGATGAATGCGCGCTTGTTGCCAGCATCGACGCACTGCAATTTCGACTCACGCAGTGCGAGGATATTCGGCTGCGTCGGGTGTTGGAGGGGGTGGCGAACGCCGCTGATTGGCAATCGACGCGCCCGAGTGAGGCGCGCGTGCAGCGCGGTCGTGGCATCGCGGGGGGCATTTACAAAGCTATGAGTTACGCGGCCGTCGTCGCCGATGTCACGATTGACCATGAGCAGCGAACGATTCGCGTCGACAAGTTGTGGTGCGCCCACGACTGTGGACGCGTCATCAATCCTGATCAAGTGCGCGCGCAATGCGAAGGCAATTTGGTGTGGGGCTTGGGCATGGTGCTGCGAGAGCGATTGCCGGTTGCCAATTCAGTGGTCTCCGCGCTGACATTCCTCGATTCACCGATTCCGCGAATGTCCGACGTGCCACCGATGCAGATCGTACTAATCGACAAAGGCGATGCACCGAGCGGCGCGGGCGAGACGGCTATCGTTGCCTCCGGTGCAGCCATTGCCAACGCAATCCGCGACGCCTGCGGCGTGCGTCCTAAGCGTTTGCCGATAAGCTACGCCGACTGCAACGACGGTCTTAAGCGATGAGCGATTTCGCCGCCTCCGCGATGATGCGATTGATTCAGGCGGGGCTCAAGCGGCAACGCATTGCAGTTGCATCGCCGCGCCCCGAGCGGGCCGGAATTGACGCACGGCTGCCGCTCGCCGATAAACGTAGCGTGCTGGCTGCGCTGCAATCGGCGCACGGGCTCGACTGTCTGCTGCGCATTGGCGAGGGCATCGATGACATCGATGCCGACGGTGACGAGGCGATGCATACTGCCTTGTTGCTCGCGGACGATCCAATTGATTTGCTCGAACGCTGGCAGCGGCTTGAAAGGTTCATCCACTCCCGCCATCGCGTTGCGTTCACGCCAATCGGTGACCGCGACGTATTGGTTCGGCACTTCTCGCTCGACAGCGCTGCATCTCCCTTGCCCGCTGAGAATGCGCTGGTGGTTGGGCTGCTGGTGCTGCTCATGGAGCGGGTCGGCGCGATCAACCTGCGCGCGAGGCCGACGAGTTCGCGCCTTTGGACGCGCGCTGAGGGGCACTGGCGTGCGCTTTCGCAACGCGAGTCGCGCGCAAGCCTTGCCGAATGGACCATCCAGTGGTCGGGCGATCAGCGACAAGCGAGCAGTTCGACTGCGCTCACCGAGCAGACCCTGATTACAAAAAAACTCACTGCGCTGATCGCACGCGACCCGACGAGATCGTGGACACTCGCGAACTTCGGCCAAGCCTCGCTGATTTCATCAAGAACGCTACAGAGGCGATTGCACCGCGAGGGCACCACGTTTCAACGCCTCCTGCGTCAGTCACGCGTTGCGCTCGCCGCCAAACTGCTTGCAACGGGCGACACCGCGCTCGCCGAAATCGGTTATCGCTCAGGCTTCGCCGATCAAGCGCACTTTCAACGCGAATTTCGCACCGCCACGGCGATGACGCCGGGCGAATATCGGGCGTTGTTTCTCTCGCGAACGCAGTAGCTGGGAAGCACAGACGGCTCGAGCCCACTGCGCGCAAAGCAAACTGGTTGCATTGCCAATGCGCTGCCGCGATATCAGGTCGTAGCTTGCAGCAAGCGCTCCAGCCGCTGCCCACCGCCATAGCTCGTCTGCTCGGCCACACTGCCGCCTAGCGTTACTTTGATCGCGCAATATTTGAACTCCGGAATTTTTGCGAACGGATCGAGTGCGGCGTTGGTGAGCTTGTTGATGGCCGCTTCGTAGTAGCAGAAAGGTACGAAGATCGCGCCTTGTGGTGAGCTGTCGTCGGCGCGGGCGTAGAGCGCGACCTCTCCCC
>JAYSUK010000391.1:0-2697 GCA_043719085.1 Burkholderiales bacterium
CGTCATGCGCAACACCTCAGCTTCGCCTTGCACCCATGCGCCGATGGCGGCGGGTGCGAGATAGTCGATCTGCAAGCTGATGGTCGGCAAAAAGCGCCGCCCGCCGAGCGCCTGATACATCGCGGCATACGGCAACAGCGTGTCGGCAAAAGTTGCCAGCATGCCGCCGTGCAATACGCCACCCAGGTTAGTGTGCTGCTCGCCGACGCGAAAACCGAGCAGCAAACGATCGTTCACCCACTGCCCGTAAAACGTGGCATTTCGGCTGGCAAATCCGCTGCCCGCATCTGCTGCGACGAAACCGACCGGAATGTCTTTTTCGGACTCAGGACTGACGTTGATGGGTGGCTGCAAAGCGTGGCTCCGTTCTGGAAACGCAGAATTATTTATTTTTCGTCATTCCGGCGTAGGCCGGAATCCATGCGTCCCTACCAAGCAATGCTTGCCTTGGGCGTGGGCCCCGGCCTTCACCGGGGTGACGAATAGATCCGTGGCTGCTTTTCATTTTGTTCGCTCATTGATTGAGTCGGTGTACCGCTCGTGCAAGGTGCAAATCGCTATCAGCTTTTTGTTCAAATGCCCATTCAACAGGGGCTTAACGATATTATTCGTCAATAATCGACTTTTAGACTTTTTTGGCTCTATGCCCATATAAATAAGGCTTTCAACAAAAAGTTGATAGCAAAATTATGGTCGCAATTTAAGCGTATGTCACCCATCCAGAATCCGCTTTTGAATCCAGATGGGGCACCGTGTTGTAGCTCACCAGCACGTGCCGCTTTGGCGTGAATGCAAATTCCGAAAGCGCGCTATTACGAATGCGTAGATTCAATTCAATCGTGGTCTCAGGGCTCGTACCGAGCACATGCCCGACCGCTGTTGAAATTGGCCCGCCGCTCGACACGATCAACACGTTTTTGCCGAAGTGATTGGCGCGAACATGGTCGAGCGCGCTGGTCACGCCCGCTAGAAAGTCCGCATACTTCGGCATACCAGCCGGCTCGGTTTCGCCCTGCATCCATGCCGCCAAACCATCGCGCAGCAGACGAAAATGGCCCTTCACCTGCTCCGGTGTAGTCGGCTTGTGCAGCGGCTCAGGATGGATTGCTCCGATCACGGCGACTGGGTCGTATTCGTTGAGGCCCGGCCACGCAAGCGCGTTTGTGTCCTCACGCTGCATGCCCTGCGCTATACCTTGCCAGGTTTGCAAATGACGTTTGAGCGTGCCCGTGATCACCGCATCAAACGTCAAGCCCGTCTCGCGGAAATGCTCGCCGAGTTTCACGCTTTGCTTGTGGCCCAGCTCGCTTAAATTGTCGTAATCAGCCGCGCCAAATGAGGCTTGCCCGTGGCGCACGAGGTAGAGATTTCCCATCCTGCAAACCTCCGATCAATCGCGCCGTGCAAAATCAATAAAACCGCGCGGCACATTCACGCCCAGCAATTCAACGCGCAGCTTGCGGCCTACTTTGTAGCCCTCAAAGCCCTGCACCAATCGCCCCTCAACCGGTGGCGAAAAAACGCGAACATAAGTGCCCTTGTTCGAGGCGCCGGTGACGATGGCGTCGAAGCGATCTCCCACCCGTGACGCCAGCAGCAGCGCGGCTGCGGCCTTGCGCACCTGGCGCTCAACCTTGTTGGCGTCATCCTCCTGCTGACTGCAATGAGTGGCCAGCGCAAACAGCTCCGCATTAGAGTATGGCGATGGGGTGCCGATCAGTGCGGCTTTCATCAGACGCAACGTTACGAGATCAGGAAAGCGGCGATTCGGAGCGGTCGAATGGACGTAGTCGTTTACTGCCAAACCGAAGTGCCCAACGCCGTCGCTGCCTGGTTGATCAATCACATATTCGCCCGCACCCATGAGCTTGACAATAGTCAGTGATAAGTCGGGGAAGCGCGAGGGGTCAGCCAGACGCCGACGCACTAAAAATTCTTCCAGTGCGCTGGAATCGGGCTCCGGCGGCAACGCCTCACCAAGCGCTTTTGCCACGTCCACGATGCGCAACCAGCGCTCGGGGGAGCGCACCACGCGGTGCAGTGAGGAGAATCCCTTTTCGGTCAAAAAATGTGCGCTGGCCTGATTGGTCGCGATCATAAATTCTTCGATCAACTGGCGGGCGCGGTTGTGCGCCTGCACGTTCAAGCTCACCACCTGATCGCCGTCAAACACGGCCTTCGCTTGAATCGTTTCAAAGTCCAATGCGCCATGCTCGCGGCGCTTGGCTCGCAGCTTCTGAGCGATGACATCCTGCGCGCGAAGTTGTGCATCCAGGCCAGCCACTGCACGCGCAGCGGCGGGCAGCTCGCCCTGGCCTTCAAGCCATGCGGCGACCGAGTCGTACGCAAGTTTTGCGTGGTTCAATACCAGCGCGCGATACGCTGTGCTGGAGGTCAATTCCCCCTTGGCGTCGAACACCATTTCGGTGACCATGGTGAGCCGCTTTTCATGCTCGTTGAGCGAGGTCAGATCAGTCGACAATCGCTCCGGCAACATCGGAAAAATTCGCGCGGCGGTGTACACCGAGCAGGTGTTGTTGTGCGCGTGATCGTCAATGGCGGTGCCTTTTTTTACTAGCGTGTCGACGTCAGCAATGGCAACCAGCACTTTGATCGCGCCGTGGGATAACGACTCAGAAACCGAGAGTTGATCGAGATCGCGTGAATCGTCGTTGTCGATGGAGCACCACAGCAGTG
>JAYSUK010000392.1:0-2696 GCA_043719085.1 Burkholderiales bacterium
TGAGCTGAAACCGAAGCTCGTTTACCTCGTGCCCACCTTCGGCAATCCGAGCGGCGCCATGCTCTCGCTCGAACGGCGCAAACGCATCCTAGAAATCGCAGTGCGCACCAAAACGCTCATCGTCGAGGACGATCCGTATTGCGAACTCTTCTTCGGCACGCCGCCGCCCCTATCAATGCTTGCATTGAGTGACACCGTTCCTGGTAGCCGCGAATGGATCGCCCACTGCGGCAGCTTCAGCAAAATTCTCTCGCCGGGATTGCGCGTAGGCTGGATGATCGCGCCCCCGATGCTGCTGGCCAACGCCACCATGTGCAAGCAATTTTCTGATGCCCACACCAGCAACCTCACGCAAGCCATCGCTGCGCATTACCTAACGCTAAACCGACTCGACAGCGCGCTAACCACCGTGCGTAAAACCTACGCAGAACGCGCCCGCGTCATGGCCGAATGCCTGCGCAAAGACTTAGGCAACGCAATCGAATTCAACCAGCCGCAAGGGGGCATGTTCTTCTGGGCGAAATTAACCGAAGGCCGCAACGCCAATGACTTCGCCAAGCGCGCGATAGACCAATTAGTCGCGTTTGTTCCGGGCGCACCGTTCTTCGCCCGCGATCCCGATTTATCCACGTTGCGGCTGTCGTTTGCTACGGCGGATCTGGCGAAGATTGAAGAGGGGATTGGGCGATTGGGGATGGCGTTGTGAAGGCTAGTGGTCTTCGTTGTCGATGAGCACACAGATTTAAAAAATAAGAATAGATAAGAACTATTGTTAAAATTGCTGCTTACGTGACTTTTGACAGGAGCAGGCGATGGCGATGCAAACGATGACAATTTCGCTCCCAAGCGACATGCGCGAGTACGTTGAAAACCGCACGCAAACCGGCGGATTTGGCAACGCCAGCGAGTATGTGCGCGACCTCATTCGTCGAGAACGTGATCGGCGCGCGCAGCAGCTTCTGGAAGAGCAACTCATCAACAATCTGGGATCACCAGCCATTGAATGGACGCCCGAGATTCGTGAGCGTCTGCTCGCCACCGTAGAAGTCCGTATCGCGAAACGTCGTCCTCGGTGAAACACGTCACTTATCGTCAAGCCGCGCTTGATGAATTGACCGACCTCATCGAATTTATTGCTGACGACAAACCGGGCGCTGCCCGTCGCGTGCTCGAAGTCATAGAGCAGCGTATCGCGCACTTTGCAACGTTTCCCAAAAGCGCGCCGCTGGTCGAAAATTTGGCAAGCGCACAACTCGAGGGCTTACGACGCGCCGTCATGACGCCGTATCGAAGCTACGTCATGTACTACTTCATCCGTGAAGACTCAATCGAAGTTGTCTCCGTGCGCCGCGCGGAACGTGGCGACGAGTGGCTTGAGTGATCCGTTTTTCACGGCCCACGCGTAACTGCGACTTTTGGCGGTCACATCAACAGAGTGCGGTCAAAAATTCGTAACGCGCCCCGTCCAAGCGTTCCCACGGCGATCCATGCCAACCCTCAAATACCTAACCCACTACCCCGAACCGCTGCAAGCGAAAGTCCGCGCGTTGATCGCTGAAAACCGTTTGGGTGAGGTGCTGCAAAAGCGTTATCCCGAGCCAAACATGGTGCGTACTGACAAGGCGTTGCAGGAGTACACGTTGTCGCTCAAGGCGCAGCATATGAAGAGCGCGGTGACGCCTGCGAAGGTGATTTTTGACAATCATTTGCAGGTGGTGAAGCATGCGTTGGGCACACACACGCAGGTGTCGCGGGTGCATGGCGGCAAGTTGGTGGCTAAGCGCGAGATTCGCATTGCCAGCGTGTTCATTGATGCGCCCGCTGCGTTTTTGAAGATGATTGTGGTGCATGAATTGGCGCATTTGAAGCAGCGCGAACATGACAAGGCGTTCTATCAACTGTGTCATCACATGACGCCGGACTACTCGCAGCTTGAGTTTGATTTGCGCCTTTATTTGACGCAAATTGATTTGGATAAAACACGCAGTGCAACTCAGGAAGACACGCATGTCCAACCCAATTGAACCTCCAACACCGAAGGTATGCCGCCTCCACACGGTGACCGATGCGCAGGTGCAGGCGCTCGCCGAAGTGCTGATTGATTGCGTTGCAGGCGGGGCGTCGGTGAGTTTTATGCATCCGCTGTCGCCGGAGAAGGCGCAGGCGTTCTGGCGCAAGGTAGCGCTTGATGTTGCAGCGGGCGAGCGCGCGTTGATGATCGTCGAGGATGATGCAGGGATCGTCGGTACGGTGCAGCTCGTGCTCGATCAACCGGACAATCAACCGCATCGTGCCGATCTGTCGAAGATGCTGGTGCATCGCCGCGCGCGACGGCAGGGGCTGGGCGCGGCGCTGCTGCATGCCGCGGAGATTGCGGCGCGCGAGCATGGCAAGACACTGCTGGTGCTGGACACGGCCAGCGACGACGCAGCGAAGCTCTACGTCCGCTTGGGGTGGCAGGTCTGCGGTGTGGTGCCGGATTTTGCTTTGCTGCCGCACGGTGGTTTGTGCAACACCACTTTTTTTTATCGCAAACTGGCGTGATCCACCGCGAGGGGGCGGCAGACATTCAGCTTTTCGGTGCCCGTCTTATTTTGAATGGGCTAGGAGTGTGCGCGGCAGAAGGTTTACGTAATCGGAGAAGTCATGATCTAGCCGATTTGTAGGTACGATGATCGAGATTGTGCGTGTCAGAT
>JAYSUK010000393.1:0-7443 GCA_043719085.1 Burkholderiales bacterium
TCCGTCAGACGTGATTCCGCGCATCATCACCGCTGACGAGTGGACGTATCTTGAGCGCGGCCTCACGCAACGTGTGACCGCGATCAACAAATTTCTGGCCGACATTTATCACGATCAGGCGATTCTCAAAGCAGGCCTGATTCCGCGGGAGCAGATTGAAGGCAATGCACAGTTTCAGACCAAAATGGTCGGCGTGAAATTGCCGCATGACACCTACGCCTCGATGGCCGGGGTGGACATCGTGCGCAATAACGACGGCAAGTATTACGTGCTGGAAGACAACCTGCGCGTGCCTTCCGGCGTGTCATATATGTTGATGAATCGCAAGATGATGATGCGGCTGTTCCCTGAATTGTTTCTGAAACAAACGGTGCGTCCGGTCGAGCATTATCCGGCGCTGCTGCTGCAGACGCTGCGCGAATCCACCGACATTGATAACCCGACGGTGGTGCTGCTGACCCCAGGTCGTTTCAACAGCGCGTACTTCGAACACACCTTCCTCGCGCAGCAAATGGGCATCGAGCTGGTCGAAGGTTCCGACCTGTTCGTCAAGGACGATTACGTCTACATGCGCACCACGCGCGGCCCGCAGCGCGTAGACGTGATGTATCGACGCCTTGATGACGTGTTCCTCGATCCGCTCGCGTTTCGTGAAGACTCAGCGCTCGGTGTGCCTGGCTTGTTCCAGTGTTACGCCAAGGGCAACATCGTCATTTGTAACGCGATTGGCACGGGTGTGGCCGATGACAAATCGATCTATCCGTATGTGCCCGACATGATCAAGTTCTATCTCAACGAAGAGCCGATTTTGAACAACGTGTTGACCTATCAATGCAGAAAACCGAGCGATCTTTCATACGTGCTTGCGAACATGAAAGACTTGGTCGTGAAAGAGGTTCACGGCGCGGGTGGTTACGGCATGCTTGTTGGTCCGGCTTCTACCGCTAAAGAGGTTGAGGCATTCGCCGCGGTGGTGAAGGCCAATCCGAGCAACTACATCGCGCAGCCCACGTTGTCATTATCAAGCTGCCCAACCTTTGTTGAGTCCGGCATCGCGCCACGACATATCGACTTGCGACCGTTCGTACTTACGGGACGAGAAGTACGCATGGTGCCGGGTGGCCTCACCCGGGTGGCGCTGCGCGAAGGCTCGCTGGTCGTGAACTCATCGCAAGGCGGCGGAACGAAGGACACGTGGGTGCTTGGCGAAACGGCCAACGGCGCTCCTGCGGCGGTGGCCAAATGAACATGCTGAGCCGCGTTGCCTCCCACCTGTACTGGATGAGCCGCTACCTCGAACGCGCCGAAAACATGGCGCGTATTCTGGATGTCACGCAATCGCTTGCCATGCTGGATCGCTCGGCTGATTCGGGCGGTGCGATGACGCCGATTGTGATTACCGAAGCGCAAGCCGCATTCGCTGAAACCAACCTGCCCGCGACCTACGTCAACGTGATCGCGTTTCTCGCGTGGGACACCAAGCATCCGTCGTCAATCCGCAATTGCTTTGAGTCCCTGCGCGAGAACGCGCGCGCGGTGCGCGGCTCCATCACCAGCGAAATGTGGGAAAACGTCAACGACACCTGGCTGCAACTTCAGGACAAAGTGCGCACCATTGATCCGTTGATGACGGGCAATGAATTTTTTGAATGGGTGAAAGAGCGTTCGCACCTGTTCCGTGGGGTGACGTTCGCCACCGCGCGTCGCGACCAGCCGTATCACTTCACCCGGCTCGGCACCTTCATTGAACGCGCTGACAACACCGCGCGTATCCTCAACGTCAAATACGCTGAAGAAGCGCCGGACGCATTCGACGAAACCGAAATCGATAAGGAGACCGATTACTACCGCCTCTCGGCGGTGCTGCGCTCCGTATCCGCGTTAGAGGCCTATCGCGACACCTACCGCGATGTGATCGATGCCAGACGCGTGGCCGAAATCATGATCTTCGACCCCAAGCTGCCACGTTCGCTGCGCTACTGCCTGGACGAGGCCACACTGGTGCTCGACGAGCTGCCCACCGCCAGCGGCAGAATTCCGCGCCGAATCGCCTCGGAAATCAACGCCCGCTTGCGCTACGGCACGATTGACGAAGTGCTCGCCTACGGATTGAAGCGCTATTTGGCCGATTTTCTTGTAGACATGGAGCGGTTGGGGAATGCGGTGAATGCAGCTTATATGGAGCTGCATTAAGCACACAAGCGGCACTAGTAGGGCGGCACGCTTGCGGTGCCGCCGAACGGGGTAGCGGGCCCCCTAACCCAGGCGTGAATTGCCTTTGGCGGGCGGACGAGGCGGAACCGCAAGCGTTCCGCCCTACGGATCTTCAGGCTAGCCGACAGGCGCTATTTCTTCCTGGCCCGCGCCAACACCTGCGCCAGGAATCCAGCGGTATGTGAACCCTCCGCTTTCGCCACTATTTCGGGCGTGCCACAGGCGACCACCATCCCGCCGCCCCCTCCGCCTTCCGGTCCCATATCGATGACCCAGTCGGCGGTTTTGATGACGTCGAGGTTGTGTTCAATCACGACCACCGTGTTGCCGTGATCGCGAAGGCGGTAGAGCACTTTCAGCAGCAGATCGATGTCCGCGAAATGCAGCCCGGTCGTGGGTTCGTCGAGGACGTACAGCGTGTTACCCGTGTCGCGTTTCGACAGCTCCAGCGCGAGCTTGACGCGTTGCGCTTCGCCACCGGACAACGTGGTCGCGGACTGTCCGAGACGGATGTAGCCGAGCCCCACTTCAAACAGCAAATTTACTTTAGCAGCAATCGCGGGCACCGGTGCGAAAAAATCGCGCGCGACCTCCACGGTCATGTTCAGCACTTCAGAAATGTTCTTGCCCCGATATTGAATGTCGAGGGTTTCGCGGTTGTAGCGCTTGCTGTGGCACACGTCACAGGCCACATAAACGTCTGGCAGAAAATGCATTTCGACTTTGATCAGACCGTCGCCTTCGCATGCCTCGCAGCGCCCGCCTTTGACGTTGAACGAAAATCGCCCGGGCTCATAGCCGCGCTCGCGGGCTTGCGGCGTTTGCGCAAACAGTTCGCGAATCGGCGTGAACAGGCCAGTGTAGGTCGCCGGGTTCGAGCGCGGCGTGCGGCCAATCGGGCTTTGATCGACGTCGATGACTTTGTCGAATTGTTCGAGCCCGTCAATACCCGCATGCGGCGCAGGATCGGCGAGGCTGCCGTAGATTTTTCTGGCGGCTGCGCGATACAGGGTGTCGTTCACCAACGTGGATTTGCCCGAGCCAGAGACGCCAGTGACGCAGGTGAGCAGCCCCATCGGGATCGACGCGTCCACGTTCTTCAGGTTGTTGCCGCGCGCGCCGCGAATCACGATCTGCTTTTCAGGATTGGGCGCAACGCGCTTTTTCGGCACCGCGATTTGCATCGCGCCGGACAGGTACAAACCGGTCAGCGAGGTCTTGCTCTTTTTGATGTCTACAGGTTTGCCCTGCGCGATAATTTCACCGCCGTGAACGCCTGCTGCAGGCCCGAGATCGACCACGTAATCGGCGGCCATGATCGCGTCCTCATCATGCTCGACCACGATCACGGTGTTGCCCAAATCACGCAAATGTTTGAGCATTGACAGCAGGCGATCATTGTCGCGCTGGTGCAAACCGATGGACGGCTCGTCGAGCACGTACATCACGCCAGTAAGCCCCGAGCCGATTTGCGAGGCAAGCCGGATGCGCTGCGATTCGCCGCCCGAGAGCGTCTCTGCGCTGCGATCCAGCGACAGGTACTCGAGGCCGACGTTGTTCAAAAACCCAACGCGATTCTTGATTTCGTAGATGATGCGTTCGGCGATTTTCTGCTTGGCACCAGTGAGTTTTAGCGTTGCAAAAAACTTCGCGGTGTCGAACAACGGGAGACGGCTGATTTCGAAAATCGCCGCGTCGCCAACCTTCACAAATCGTGCTTCTTTGCGCAATCGCGCTCCGTGACAGTCCGGGCAATCGCGACGGCTCATGTACTTCGATAGCTCTTCGCGCACGGCTGACGATTCGGTCTCGTGATAGCGGCGACGAAAATTCGGCAGCACACCCTCAAACGGATGCTTGCGTTTTTGAATGGCGCCTTTTTCGCTGACGTAATCGAACTCGATCACCTCAATGCCGCTGCCAAAAATAACAGCGTTGCGCGCCTCTTCCGGCAAATCCTTGAACGGCGCTTCAACGTTAAAGCCGTAATGTCCAGCAAGTCCCTGCAGCAGTTGAAAGTAAAAAATCGTGCGCCGATCCCAACCCTTGATTGCGCCACTGGCGAGCGAAAGCTCAGGATGCGCAACGATGCGGTTCGGCTCGAATTCGTCGATCTCACCGAGCCCATCGCACGTCGGGCAGGCTCCCATCGGCGAGTTGAACGAGAACAATCGCGGCTCTAGTTCTGCCAGCGAATAATCGCAAATCGGGCAAGCGAATTTTGATGAGAAAAGCTGCGAAGTCTGCGGCTCACTGTCCATCATCACTACCAGCGCACGGCCATTGCCCATGCGGCACGCGGTCTCGAACGATTCGGCGAGACGCTGCTTGGCGTCGGGGCGTACCTTGAGCCGATCAATCACCACGTCGATGCTGTGTTTGTGATTTTTGGCGAGCTTCGGCGACGGCTCCAGCTCCATCACTTCACCGTCAATGCGCACCTTGGTGAAACCTTTGGCCTTAAGCTCAATGAACAACTCGGCATGCTCGCCCCTGCGATCGGTAAGCACCGGTGACAGCAGCATCACACGGGTGTCCGCCGGGTACGCCAACACCGTGTCCACCATCTGCGAAATCGTCTGCGACGACAGCATGATTTCCGGATGATTCGGGCAATACGGGTCACCCACGCGCGCATACAACAGGCGCAAATAATCGTGAATCTCGGTGACCGTGCCGACGGTAGAGCGCGGGTTGTGACTGGTCGCTTTTTGCTCGATGGCGATGGCCGGGGCGAGACCTTCAATCAGATCCACGTCCGGCTTGTCCATCATCTGCAAAAACTGCCGCGCGTAGCTCGACAGCGACTCGACATATCGGCGCTGGCCCTCGGCGTACAGCGTGTCAAACGCCAGCGAGCTTTTTCCTGAGCCCGACATCCCGGTGATCACCACCAGCTTGTGCTTGGGGATGTCGATGCTGATGTTTTTGAGATTGTGGGTGCGCGCGCCGCGAACTCGGAGGAAATCCATGCTGGTTTTATTCAGAACAACCTGCAATTATCGCGGTTTTTGATCGTTGCTGCCGACAGCGTGCTGGAGATCTCGATTGGCTACAGCAACAACCAAACTACGTTCGACCCAACCAAATACGCGCAGCACGTCATTGGGACGACCGGCGGAAAAAGTGCTCTGTGTCACGGCGCTGCGGAGGGGGCGGCGAGTGGCGGATGTTCGCTGTTTTCGGGCAAACATGTCAGCGCTAACGGTGGGCGTGGAGCGTACGTGGAAAATGCGAGGCAGTTCTCCGCAACAACCGCCGAAAAGGGTGACGGTGCTACGCTACGCGCCCAATTCCACCTCAACCAGCGATATCCTTGCAGCCCACTTCTAGTATGACCCCGCTCGAACGCCGCGCGAGCGGCTGGCTCGCGAGCATCGTAGCGCTCCGCCTCTTTGGCCTCTTTCTGATTCTTCCGGTGTTTGCGATCTATGGTCGCGACCTGCCCGGGGGCGAAGAGGCGTATCTCATCGGGTTAGCAATCTCCATTTATGGCTTGACGCAGGGCCTGTTCCAGTTGCCGTTCGGCGCGGCGTCGGATCGATTTGGTCGCAAACCGGTGATCGTTCTCGGTCTCGCGGTGTTGGTGATTGGTAGCGTGGTGGCCGCCATGTCCACCACCATTTCCGGGGTTATCGTGGGTCGTGCGTTGCAGGGCGCGGGCGCGGTCAGCGCGGCGGTGTCCGCGTTCATCGCCGACTCAACGCGCGACGAAGTGCGCACCAAAGCAATGGCGATGGTCGGCGGCATGGTCGGCATCACGTTTGCCATCTCGTTGATTGGCGCGCCTCCACTGGTCGCGGTGGTCGGCCTGTCTGGTTTGTTCTGGATCACGGCATTCCTGTCGCTATGCGGCATCGCCGTGGTGATGTGGGTGGTGCCGGCAGCCCCGATCAAGCCCGCGCCTGCGGAACCTTTGCGTCACGGCGACGTATTGTTCAACCCTCAGCTGCTGCGCTTGAACGTTGGCGTGTTCATCCTGTTTATTTGCCAGACCGCAATTTTTGTCGTGGTGCCGACGCTGTTGGTGGAGCGCGGCATGCTGCCCTCGCCGCAGCATTGGATGGTGTACGCGCCGGTATTGTTGCTGTCGTTTGCGGTGATGATTCCGCCGATGTTGGCGGCCGAAAAACGCGGCAAAACCAGAGAAGTATTCCTCGGTGCGGTGGCCACGTTGTGCGTGGCGATGCTGATCGCGCCGTTTGCGATCAATGCCGCACTTACGGGAATTGTGGTCTTTCTGTTGCTGTTTTTTATCGCGCTGAATTTGCTGGAAGCGTTGCAACCGTCGCTCGTCTCTCGCCTCGCGCCGCCGCACTTGAAGGGCTTTGCGATGGGTGTGTACAACACCACGCAGGCGTTCGGGCTTTTCCTCGGCGGCATTTTGGGCGGCACGCTGGCCAAGCGATTTGGCGATAATGCAGTGTTTTATGTCTGCGCGGCTTTAACCGCGCTTTGGTTCGTGGCGGCCTGGAATATGAAACCTCCGGCGAAGGTGCGACCTGTCGCGCCAAGCGGGGAGGCAAGCGAAACCGCCAGGTAAAAATTAGAGGAGAAAACCATGGCTTCAGTCAACAAAATCACACTAATCGGCAATCTCGGAAAAGACCCCGAAATGCGCTACTTGCCCTCGGGTGAGGCCGTGGCCGTGTTCAACATGGCCACCACGGAGACGTGGAAGGACAAGCAGGGCGGCAAGCAGGATCGCACTGACTGGCACCGCGTCGAATTCATCGGACGCATCGCCGAAGTCTGTGGCGAATATTTGAAAAAAGGCAGCTCGATTTACGTCGAAGGTAGCGTGCGCTACGACAAGTGGACGGACAAAGACGGCGTTGAAAAGACCATGACCAAAATTCGCGGCGACCGCATGCAGATGCTCGGCGCACGCACGGGCGGTGGCGGCGGCGGCGGCGACACGTCCTTCGACGACAGCGGCAGCGGCAATGACCGCAGCAGCGAGCGCGGTGGCTCTACGCCACGCACAACAGGCCAGCCGATGGGTTCCGGGTCATCCGGTTCATCCGGCGCAAGCGCCCCGAAAAAGGCGAAGCTGGACGATTTCGACGACGATATTCCATTCTGACCACGATGTTCTGGCAACAGCTTCTTGCTGAACGCACCACTATGTATGGGCTAGGAGTGTGCGCGGCAGAAGGTTTACGTAATCGGAGAAGTCATGATCTAGCCGATTTGTAGGTACGATGATCGAGATTGTGCGTGTCAGAT
>JAYSUK010000394.1:0-2681 GCA_043719085.1 Burkholderiales bacterium
CGCCATCGCAGCCTTCGGCGTGGCTTGCGGCAGACCGCGCGCGCCCGTGGTGCTCATGATGCTGGTCAGTGATGCCACTCGGTTCGGATGATGACTCGCGAGCCCCTGCGCGATCATGCCGCCCATCGACACGCCGATCACATGGCAGTGCGAAATATTCAGCGCGTCGAGCACGCCGCGCGTGTCCTCGACCATGTCGCGTAACGTGTACGCTGCGGTGATCGGTAGCCGCACGCGGTGTTTCAACGCCATCCACACAAGGTTCGGCATCGGCGCATCGGTTTTGTGTGACAAGCCGATGTCGCGATTGTCCAGTCGCACCACACGGTAGCCAGCGCGGGTCAGGCTGTTGACGAAGGCGATGGGCCACGCGATGAGCTGCATACCAAGCCCCATGATGAGCAACACGGTGGGTGTGTCGGCAGTAACTTTGCTGCCCACAGGCTCATTGATTTCGACCTCAAATTCGAGGCCATTTGCGGTGACTTTCATTGGCTTAAACCGAAACACGAAGTGTCAAGTGTCTCCCCTCTCCCTCGGGGAGAGGGGTCGGGGGTGAGGGAAGTTGTCATGACTCGTACGGCAAGGCGCAGCCTCAATTTCATGACAACTAACCGAACAAAAAACGTGCGGCTATCGGCGGCGTAAACGCCGTCCATTTGCCCTTGGGTTGCGCCAGTCGATCCGCAATGGCGTACCAGGCAGCTGCGTTCACACCAATGCCCAGGTGGCTCGCGAACACTTCGACGTTTTCGATAAAGGCGTTGTCTTCGGCGGGCTTTTGAATGCTGCCCTGCCACGCCACCACGCCGTCGGTTTTTGAATACACACTGGTGAATGGCACCGGAGGCGCTTCAGCCAGTTGCCGCAGCATCAATTCGTCGGGCAGACGCTCGCCAGACAACATCGAATACACGCGCGACGCGTTGGTTGAACGTGGGTTCGCGCCGAACGGCGTGCCCAGCGTGATGACGTTCCTCACCGACGTCGGTTCGAGCTTCGACAATTCACGGGCATACACTCCACCGAGGCTCCAGCCGATCAGCGACACGGGTTGTTTCGAGTCGCGATGCACGGCGATCAATTGCTCCTGCAACCGCGCCAGAACGCCGCGCCCCGGCCCGCGATTCATGCCTTGATACCAGCCGTGAACGGTGTATCCCAAGTCCTCCAAAAAAGCGCGCAGCGGGCGAGTCGACGTGTCCCCCGCCGCTAAGCCCGGATACACAATCACATGCTGCGGATTGGCATCGGACGGGCGCGGCCATGCACCCATCATTTTGAGCATGGGCCAGGCGGCAAGCGATGCGCCCCACTCCCACGGTGCCCGCGCCTCTAGCGCAACTAAAAAGGGGTTCGGAGCTTTGGGTTGAACAGATGGCGTCGGCACGTGGTGATGGGTCGCGAAGTATTAAAAAATTGATCTTAATGGGATGCACTGGAGCGTTTACTCAAGGGCTTGGCGGCAGCGGGTTTTGCTTTGGTGGCCTTGGTAGTTTTGGCGTTTTTGGCGCGCTTGACCACCAGCGCTTCAGTCGGCGCGGCTTGCGCGACCGCAGCAGCTTCACGCTCTTTATCCAACGCCACTTTGGCTTGTGCGAGCGCCACCAGTTCGTCGAATCCGCCTTCAATCGCCGTACCCAAATCGTTCAAATCTGGCGCCGCGACTTTGCAGGCGATGATGCCGAAGTCGATGCTGCCGCAATACGTTTGCACCGTGATGTTCACGGCAAGACCATGGGTGATGATTGACACCGGAAAGAAGGTTTTCATCTGCGCGCCTGCCAGATACAGCGGCACTTGCGGCCCCGGCACATTGCTGATGACCACATTGGCCACTGGCGGCAAACGCTCCATCAGTTTGGTGCTGGCAACGGCCGCATTGAGCCGCGTTACCATCATCGGCGCAAGCAGGCCCGGATAGTCAGTCGGCAGCACGCTCTTCAAGCTTTTGAGCGATTCTTTGACCTTGTGGGTGGAGGTCAAAATGGCATTCCAACGCTTCGTCGCGTCACCATGGTGGGTGCCGAGTTCCGCTAGCACCATCGATGCCTGATTGTTAAGCTGCTTGTTGCTTTCCTCGCGCAAGCTCACAGGCATGGCCGCCACCAGCGTGCGTTTGGGCAATTCGTTCAAGCCCTTCAAATAGGTGCGTAGCGCTGAAGCACACACAAATAGCACGCCGTCGTTAACCGAGCCGCCCAGCACCTTCGCCGCCGCGCGCACGTCAGCAAACGGCAACGCCGCCGTGACGAAATTTCGCCTGGCAGAAATGTTCACATTGAACGGTGTACGTGGCGCGAATTTGATCGGCAGTTTGCGCGTTGACAACGCTTGCTTCACCGCCGGTTTTGCCGCTTCAGCCACCTTGCTCGCCACGCTCGGGATGGAGCGAATGAGCTTTGCGTATTGCGCCAGTGAATTGGAAAACGCCGCCCCAATCATGTCGCCAATTTTCATATCCGGCTTTTCGCTGGCCGCTTGTGGCGTCGCGACTGGTGCTGGCACTTCACGCGGCACCGCGCTCAAATCGAGGATCGAATTGGCGAGCACCGTACCGCCCTTGCCGTCGAGTGCTGCGTGATGCACCTTGCCGTAGAAGCCCACCTCATCGGTGGCAAGCCCGGTGAATATCGTGAACTGCCACAGCGGACGTGCGCGGTCCAGCAAGCGCGCATGCT